>CAYOAD010000014.1:0-32153 GCA_964401845.1 uncultured Rhodospirillaceae bacterium
AGCTACGGATTTCTTTGGTCGTCCAAATAAACGCGCACGCGTTCGAGCAGCGGTAGCGCGTCGCTGAATTCAGCTTCCCGGAACGCCGTCCCGAGTTCCTTGAATTCGCCCTCGAGAGAATCGATCGCCGCACGGTGCGCCCGCCGGCCCGCAGGGGTGATTTCCACCAGTTTGCCCCGGCCGTCACGGGGGTCCGGGTAAACCTTTACCAGACCCCTGCCTTCCAGCCGCGACAGGGTGTTGGTCATGGCCCCCTTGGTGACCTGGAAGGCCCGCGCCAGGTGCGACGGGGCCTGGGCTCCGCCCTGGCGGACGAAGTGGTTGAGCACCGTGAAATGCGGCAACTTGAGGCCGCCCGGCATTTTGCTTTCGAACAGGTTGCGGGCCAGTTGCTCGATAATGCCGATCTCGTTGAAAAACCGCATCATCGGGGGCAGCGCCTCCGGCCCCCGATCCTTAGCCCCTGCCGTCATGCACGCCTCATCCTGGTTTGCGCCGGCCATCGCGGCGACGCTTCGATGTCGGGACCATAGCCCAGGCGCGCCAGCATTTGCACCCGCCGGGGCGGCCGGACGCCGAGCAAACCGTGGATTTCATCGTAGGCGCCGGCCATTTCGGGATACTCCTGCAAAGCCTGGCTGATGGGGTGCATGCTGAGGCCCAGTTCCGTCGCTTTCAGGTTGAGCCGGACATAGGCCCCGCCGGTCTCGATCTGTTGCCGCCGGCCGTTGCCGTCGCTGGCGATCCAGGCATATGCCATGGCCGAATTCATCACCGGCACAAACATTTCCAGGCCCTGGCGGAAGGCCATCGAACTGGGATCGGCGACGGCCTCCCGGTTCATCAGGCCAAACAATTTGAAGGTCTCCATCATCGGACCGCCAAGGTCGATACCGTCTGGGTTGGCCTCGATTTCGGCTTTGCCGATGCGCATCAGGTTGACGCTCTCCATGTAGGTACGCGGCGTTTCGATCTCGATCTTGAGCGCGCGCCAGGATAGATCCCGGACCTTGTTCACCAGTCCGCTGTCGGCACTGACGTTGAGGACGGCGTCCGGACCGGCACCGTCCGAAAGCGCCGTCAACACGCCGGCGGCGACGGGGCGTTCGGTATCGTAGGGTTCCTTGTTGGAGCGTCGTTTGAGGATCTGGGGGAACAATGGATCCCGCACTATGTCCTCGTCCCGGACAAGCCGGATGTGGGCGACCGGCCGGGTGTCCACCGCCGTATCGTCGGCGCCTTCGGGAAAGGCCTGGATTTCCGCCCGATATCCCGCTTCCGCCGAGGCAATGCGCAGCACCTCGAGGAAACAGCCGAGGCCGATGACGATCTGCCGGCTGTAGGGATCGGTCTCGGGCAACGTGCGTTCGAGATCGCAGTAGAGCACGCCCTCGGTGGCGCTCTTCAAGTCGATCATCCAGGGCTGGCGGTTGTGCGGATTGGGAGCAAGGATGGCGTAGGAGATGGCGTATTCGAGGGGAGAGCCGGCCTGTTTGCCGGCGTCGGACCAGGGCCGCGTGGCGTTGCCAGTGTCGCCGAACGAACAAGCGGTCCCGCCCGCCGCCACAATGACGGTCGTCGAGCCTGCGATTTTCATGAACTTGCGCCGATTGATGGCCATGCCGGCCTCCCTTAAATTGATTTAACGTTAAATCAATTCAAGAAAAATTTTTAGCCGTGGTGATTTCTCAACCAGACGTCGGGATTGTCGAGCCGGGCGGTGACGACACCGGAAATGGCGGCGCCAGCGCAACTGGCGGCGATGGGCAGGAAATAGCTGTTGGTCTGGTCGAAGGCGATACCGGCGAGATACGGGGCCATGAACATGGCGATCGCCGCCGCCGTGAACTGCCCACCGATGATGGCGCCGACGCTGCCGACGCCGAAATAGTCCGCCATGATGGCCGGCGCCAGGGCGACGTAGCCGCCGTAACAGACGCCGAACAGGAGGGCAAAACCGATCAGCGGCCACTCGGTGGCGCCGACCAGCCAGAGAGCATAGGCCACCGTCAGGCCGGCGTAGATGCCGACGAATGTGGGCCGGCGGCCGAATTTGTCCGCTGCCGCGCCCAGGATGAAGCGCCCTAGCGTGCTGCCGATACCGATGCAGCCGAGCAGATAGAGGGCGGTCGAGCGCGGCATGCCCTGATCCTCGACGAACGGGATCAGGTGCACGAAAGGCAGTGCGATGCCGATTGTCGCCAGGATGCCGGTGCCATAGAAAATCCAGAACAATTTGGTTCTGAGGGCCTGGCGCAGGCTGACGGACAGCAGGAGTTCGGGGCGGGATGCGGCGGCGTTTTCCGCATCAGGCGACGGCGCGTCTTCACCGTCGGGCAGCAGGTTCCGCTTGGCCGGCGATCCTTCGACGAACAGGGCTGCGCCCACGCCGGCCACCAGGACGGACAGGCCGAGGACGAAATAGGCCTCGCGCCAGCCCAGTTCGGCGATCATCCAGGCCGCCACCGGCGGCACGGCGGTGGTGCCGAGACCGATGCCCGCCACCGCCCAACCCGTCGCCGAGCCGCGCTGGCGGACGAACCAGCGCTGCACAGCGCCCAGCGCCGGCGCGTAGGCCAAGCCGATGCCGACGCCGACCCCCAGACCGTATGCGGCATAGAGATGCCACAATTCGGTTGCCCGGCTGGCCAGGAGCAGGCCAACGGCGACCAGAAACATGCCGGCCGCCGTGATCCAGCGCGTTTCAAACCGGTCGGCCAGCGCGCCGCTGAGCGAGCCCAGGGCAAAGTAGAGAAAGCTCGAAATGGAGAAGATCAGCGAAATCGAGCCGCGCGAGGCGTCAAATTCGCTTTGCAGCGACTGGAAAAAGGCCGTGAAGCTGTAGGCGCAGCCGAAAGCCATGAAAAGCATGGCGAATGCGCCCGCGACAACCCGCCATCCATGAAACATACGCACACCACGCCGCTGGGGATTTGACTTGCCAGGATAAGGGTGATGGCGCTACCGATAAAGCGCAAAGGTCTCAAACGAAACGAAAGTGTGACGCAATGGCCGACCTGACATACCGCCGCGCCCAAGCGGAGGATCTTGCCGCCATTATCGCCATGTTGGCGGACGATCCGCTCGGCCAAACCAGGGAAGACGCTTCCGCCCCGCTAAATCCCAAGTACGTCAGCGCCTTCGAAGCCATCGACGCGGACCAGAACCAGTATCTCGCGGTGGTGGAGGACGGCGGCGAGGTCATCGGCTGCCTGCAGCTTTCGTTTATTCCGGGGCTTTCCAGGCTCGGCATGTGGCGCGGCCAGATCGAGAGCGTGCGCATCGCCTCATCCCGCCAGGGCCAGGGCCTGGGCCGCAATCTGTTCGAATGGGCGATCGAGGAATGCCGCTGCCGTGGCTGCGAACTGGTGCAGCTGACCACCGATAAGGCCCGGCCCGACGCGCTGCGGTTTTACCAATCCTTGGGCTTCGAGGCGAGCCATGAGGGCATGAAGCTCAGTTTGTAGCGATATCGCGCGTCACTCGGGGATGGGGTAGAACCACAACGCCTTGTTCCCTAGCGGCGTTGCCTTACTGAGCAACGGATTACCCACGTTGATGATGTACCGATCCTCAAGGTTGGCCCGGCTGATTTGGTCGCTGAAGTATTTCGCGAATAAAGTCTCGAATACGCCGTTCGCCATAATTACTGCAAAACCGCTACGCAGCCTTTCGGCCAGCCGGGGATGTTTCGGTGAGACGTAAAGATAGACCGGCATGGGCATGAAGAGCGCCAGGCGCGGTTCGATCATAAGATCCGGGGCTTCGTCCCGGCGCGCCTCCAACTCGCCGAAAATCTCGTTCACTCCACGCGGGGAAAAATCGTAGCGCCGCTGCTGGAGCATCGAGAAGAGGGTGTCGTAGGTGTTCGACGGCACGATTTTGTAGCCCAGCGCCTTCATCACCTTGGTCGTCGTCCAGTGCATCCGTAAGCCTACGGACATCCTCTTCAAGTCGTCGGCGTTGTCGATCCGAACGAACGAATCCAGCCCGGTCCTGTTAATCAGCAAAAGCCGGTAGTTCAACAACCCGCGGCGTACCGGTATGCGGATGGGCGTGACGCGTCTTTCCCAGTCAACATCGGCGGGTGCATAGTAGACATTGAGGGTTTCTCCCTGGACCATCAATTCCAGGGCCCGGGCGCGGGGAACTTTTTTGGTCGGAAGAATATTGTAGGCCCCGAACTTGCCGCGCGTCGCTTCAAGCAGCGCTTTGAGCAGTTCGACCTTGTAGGTGGCGCGCTGGTCGATGTCCGACTGCTTGAGAACGATCTTGACCTCGTCGGCGGCTGAAACCGGCCCGGCAGCGAACCCGGCCGCGACCGTGCATGACGCAACGACGAACAGTCTCAATCCTTGAAAATTGCGCCGATATCCCATACGGCCTCCCGGGTGGCCTTATTGCTCCAGCCTTGGCGGTGGGAGTCAAGACACAAGCACGGGAGAGGACCGTTCAGCGGCCCTTGAAGTCACCGGGGCGGCGTTCGACGAACGAGGCCAGGCCTTCGGCGGCGTCCTCCGAATCCATCAGCGCGATCTGGCGGGGGCGCATGTCGGCGATGGCGGCCTCCGGTCCCTCGTGCAGCGCGAGGCGGGCGTTGATGCGCATCGCCTGCGTGGCCAGCGGCGCCTGGGCCGCGATCGTCTCGGCGATCTCGATGGCGCGATCGACATCCCGGCCGGGCGCCACCATTTCCTGAACGAAGCCGAGGCGGCGGGCTTCCACGGTGTCGAATTCATCGCCGGTCAGCAGATAACGCATGCCGTTGCCCCAGCCTGCCCGTTCGACGAAGCGGATGGTGGCGCCGCCGGCGGCCATGACGCCGCGGGCGCCCTCGTGCTGGCGAAATCGCGTCTCGGCCCCGGCCACCACGATGTCGGTGGCCAGCATCAGTTCGATGCCGATGGTGTAGCAATAGCCCCGAACAGCCGAAACGATGGGCTTGGTGCGTTGCGGCGGGCGCATGTCCATGGGATCGATCAGGCCTTCGGGAAAGACGCCGCCGCTTTCCTTCATCAGCGGCGAGACCTTGGGCAGATCGAGACCGGCCGTGAAATTATCGCCGTGGGCGAACAGCACGGCGGCGCGTGCATCCGGATCGGCCTCGAACGCCGTGTAGGCCTCGGCCAATTCCTGCAACATTTTGGGCGTGAAGCCGTTCAGCTTGGCGGGCCGGTCCAGGCCGATGAGGTGAAGGTGGTTCCGGATCTCGGTCGTGATGCGACCGTCCGGATCGGCGGCGTCGGACGCCATCAAGCGTCCTTGGCGTCGGGCCAGGGCAGAACGCCGAATTCGATGTCTTCCTCGGCCAGCGCCGTCGCTTTGTCCGGCGTCGCCTGGCCGTAGATGTCGCGCTTTTCCGTTTCGCCGTAGTGGATCTTGCGGGCCTCCTCGGCGAACTCGGTGCCGACATTCTCGCAGTTTTCCTCAACGTGGCTGCGCATCTGATAAAGCATCTGCATGGCGGCGGCCTCGTCGGGGACGGTCGATCCACCGCCTTTTCTTGCCGACACGTTAGGCGCCATCAGCGATTTTTCCACGTCGGCGTCGCCGCATACGGGACAGGCAACGTCGCCGGCGGCACGCTGTTCCTCAAATCCCGCGCTGTCACTGAACCAGGCTTCAAAAACGTGGTCCTGACGGCATTTCAGATCGAACGAAATCATCGTAACTTCATATATGGTACAAAAACGGCGCTAATATAAGGGGCGGAATGAATACCGGGCAAGAAGAGAACGCACGCGCTTTTACGCCCCATACGGGTTCGGCATCGCCCTGGGTGCGTCGTTTCGCCGATTTACCGGCCCCCGGCAGCCGGATTCTGGACGTCGCCTGCGGCAACGGCCGGCACACCCGGCTGTTCGCCGATGCCGGCCACCACGTGACGGCGGTCGATCGCGATGTTTCCGGTCTGGAAGAGCTCTCCGGTCTGGCCAACGTCACGGCAATCGAGGCCGATCTGGAAACCGGCGCACCGTTTCCGCTGGCCGGCGAGACCTTCGATGCCGTGGTAGTGACGAACTATCTCTGGCGTTCCCTGCTGCCCGACCTGATCGAGGCGGTGGCGCCCGGCGGCCTGTTGATCTACGAAACCTTCGCCCGGGGCAACGAAAAGTTCGGCCGGCCGCGCAATCCCGACCATCTCTTGAAGCCGGGCGAACTGCTGGACGCCGTCCGCGGTACGGGCCTTGAAGTCAGGGCCTACGAACACGGCGAAATCGCCAAGCCCCAGCCGGCGGTCGTGCAAAGGATTTGCGCGAAAAGGATCTGAATTAAGCGGCCGAGGTATCGCTGTCGGCGCCGGGGCCGCTGAACGGCCGGTCGTGGTTTAGCGACGGCACCATGCCCCGAACTTCGGCCACCCGCGCCATGTCGATCTCGGCGATTGAAACGCCGGGTTCCTCGCCGCCGTCGGCCAAAACCTCTCCCCAGGGATCGACGATCAGCGAATGACCGAACGTCTTGCGCCCGCCGGGATGGGTGCCGCATTGCGCCGGTGCGATGACGAAACTGCCGTTTTCGACCGCCCGCGCCCGCAGCAGCAAATGCCAGTGCGCTTCGCCGGTCACTTTGGTGAAGGCCGACGGCACGGTGAAGATGTTCGCGCCGTGATGCGCCAGGGTCCGGTAGAGGTAGGGGAAACGCATGTCGTAGCAGATCGTCATGCCCAGGGTTCCCCACGGCAGCGGCGGCGTCACGGCGCGGCCGCCGGGCTGGAAATTATCCGATTCGCGGTACTTTTCGCCACCCGCAAGATCGACGTCGAACATGTGGATCTTGTCGTAGCGCGCTGCGATGTCACCAGCGGGATCGATCAGGAACGTGCGGTTGTGGACGCGGCCGTCGGCGGCGCGGATGCCCAGCGACCCGCTCAGCAGCCAAACCCCCGTATCCCGCGCAGCCTCGCAAAACGCCGGCAGCGCTGGGTGGTCGCTCTCGGGCAAGGCGCGGTCGCGCGATTCCGTCGGGCCGGCGCCGATGAAGGAAACGTTTTCCGGCATGGCGACGAAATCCGCGCCGGCGTCGCGCGCCTCGCGGATGAAACCGACCGCCGTCTCGATATTGGCGGCCATGTCGTCGCCGGCGTTGACCTGAACGCAGGCCGCTTTGAAGGTCTCCGTCATGTCGCCCCCTCCAGCATGGGATTGAGCGCACCTTGGCTCTCCAGCGCGTAAAGCTCGTCGCAGCCGCCGATCGGACTGCCGTTGATGAAGATCTGCGGCACCGTGCGGCCGCCGCCCGAACGCTGGGTCATTTCCTGGCGCAACGCGCTGTCCATGCCGACATCGATCTCGGTGTAGTCGACGCCCTTGGACGACAGCAGATCCTTGGCGCGCCAACAGAAGGGGCAAAACTGGGTGGCGTAGATCTCGACTTCGGCGGTGATGTTGGTCGGGGCTTCCGTCATACTGGGCTCGCTCGGCACGGGTTGGGCGTTAAGATTTCGGGCGATTGATATTAACCGCTTTCGCAACGGTCGGGCTCATTTTAATGGCGGAACAATATATAGGCGCGGCAGCCGGACGGACAACCCGTGTCAACTTCAAGATGGCGTCATGCAAATCGTGATCCGGAGGATCGAATGACAAAAGTCGATACGTTCGAGGTAAGACCGGGACTGTCGATCTCCCGCATCCTCAAGGGTGGCTGGCATCTGGCGGGCGGTCACGGGGCGATCGATCCCGATCAGGCCGTCAGGGACATGGCTGCCTTCGTCGAGGCCGGCATTACGACCCTCGATTTTGCGGACATCTACACCGGCGTCGAGGACATGGTCGGGGCGTTCCGCAAGGCCTACCCGTCGCTGGCCAAAGAGATCAACGTCAACTCCAAGTTCGTGCCGGACTACGACATCATGGCGGAGGTCGACCATGCCTATGTGGAGAACACCATCCATGGTTCCCTCAAGCGCCTCGGTCTGGAGCGCCTGGACATGGTGCAGTACTGCTGGTGGGATACCTCCGTACCGGGTTATCTGGACGTCGCGGCATCGCTGGTGAGGCTCCAGGAAGAGGGCCTGATCGGGCATCTCGGGATCACCAATTACAACACGGCCATCCTCCGGGAACTGGTCGATGCCGGCTACCCACTCAGCTCCAACCAATTGCAGTATTCCCTGATCGACAACCGGGCGGAAAAGGAAACCATCGACTTCTGCCGGGAGCACGATGTCTACCTTTATTGCTATGGCGCGCTGGCCGGCGGTTTCCTGTCCAATGAGTGGCTGGGCAAACCGGAACCGGAAGGGCCCTTCAGCAACCGTTCGCTGACCAAATACAAGCTCATTATCGAAGACTTCGGCGGCTGGGATCTGTTCCAGGAGCTGTTGCGCGTCCTCGACACCGTCGCTGCGCGCCACGGCGCCACCATCGGCCAGATTTCCGTCGCCTGGACGCTCACCCGCCCTCAGGTCGCGTGTGCCGTCATCGGCGCGACATCGACGCGGCATCTTGAGGAAAACCTCAAAATCTTCGACATCGAGCTGAGCGACCGTGATTTGTCGGAAATCCAGGCCGTCATCGACCGCCGCCAGGGGCCCGACGGCGATGTCTACGACCTGGAGCGCGACAAGTCGGGCCGCCACGGCCGCATCATGAAATATAATCTCAACGACGGACGAGACTGACCGGGGCGGCCCGCCGGTTCAAATTGTGCTTGCCCGCACCACTCTGGCCAACGTCAATACATCGACGCGGGCGGCGCCGGCGCGGACCAGCACCTTGGCGCAAGCGTCAACCGTCGCCCCCGTCGTCAGGACGTCGTCGATCAGCAGAACGTGGGCGTCCCGGACGTCGGCCCGTCCGGCTTCCGCCACGGCGAAGGCGCCGCGCACGGTCTTATGCCGGGCGGTGGCGCTCAGGCCCCCGAGGCTCGGCGTCGGTTTGACGCGTTTGAGCAGATCGACCCGGACCGCCGGTCCGCTGATCCGGCCAAGCGCCAGCGCCAGCAGGGCGGACTGGTTGTAGCGCCGGCGGAACAGCCGGCGGCGGTGCAGCGGCACGGGCACAATAAGGGTGCCGCTCTCCAGGATCCCGGCGCCCGCCCGTGCCAGCCAGGCGCCGTAGGTCGGCGCTCCATCGGTCCGGTCGCCATGCTTGAAACCAAGGATGAGCCCCCGGCTGGCCTCGTTATAGCGCATCACGGCGCGGGCGCGCGAATATGCCGGCGGGCTGCGGAGGCAGACGCCGCATAGCGCATCTTCGCCGGCGTCGAATTCGAACGGCAGTCCACAGCAGCTGCACACCGGCCCGTCGATGAAGTCGATGCTGCGCCAGCAGTCGGCGCACAACGCGCCGTCCGCGCCGATAGCGGTGCCACAACCGAGGTAGCGGGGCGGCAGCAGGGCGTCAAGCACGCCGGCGCCAAGCTGCCTCAGCGCCCTAATCGCCGGCCACGCCGTGTCCCGGCGGACAGGGTTTTCGCCCGATGCCGTCATATCACAATCCTAGCCGTTCGGCCCCGGGCGTGCCATATATCCTGCGATGATGGATACCGCCCGTCCCTTCGACCGCGCCCTCTTGCGCCGCCGGCGCGACCGCGCCGCCGCGGGCTTCGGCGGCTACGATTTTTTGGTCCGCGAGGTCGCGGAGCGATTGCTCGACCGCCTCGACGACATCAGCCGGGATTTTGCCGATATTCTCGACCTGGGCTGCCACACCGGCCAGGCGGCGGAAATCTTAAGCCGCCGAGCGGGTATCGCGTCACTGACACAAGCCGATCTTTCACCGCGCATGGCCCGGGCCGCCGCCGCAAACGGCCGGCCGGCCCTCGCCGCCGATGAGGAAGCCCTGCCCTTCCGGGAGAAATCTTTCGACCTGATTGTCAGTGTGCTCGGCTTTCACTGGGTCAATGACCTGCCCGGCACGCTGATCCAGGCCAACCGCTGCCTCAGGCCCGACGGCGTTTTGTTGGCGGCCCTGTTCGCCGGCAATACGCTGCACGAGCTGCGCCAATCGCTGCTGGCGGCCGAAAGCGAAACGGTTGGCGGGGCGGCCCCCCGCGTCTCGCCGTTCGCCGACGTGCGGGATCTCGGCAACCTCCTGCAGCGCGCCGGGTTCGCCCTGCCCGTCGCCGACCATGAAAGCATCACGGTGCGCTACGAATCACCCCTCAAATTGATCGGTGACCTGCGCGGCATGGCGGAGAGCAGCGCCCTCAACGCCGGCCTGAAATCGTTTACGCGGCGTGATTCGCTGATGCGGGCGGCGGAAATCTATGCCGAGCGCTATGCCGGCGAGGACGGCCGCGTACCGGCGACCTTCGAGATCGTCACGCTAACGGCCTGGGCGCCCGACGCCAGCCAGCCGAAACCCCTGGCGCCCGGTTCGGCCACGACGAGCCTGGCGGATGTGTTGGGCGACAAGACCGGGGAAAAATAGACCCGCCGGCTCAGATTACCCCGTAGACCAGAGCGCCGACGCCGATCAGCGCGGCGACGAACATCAGCACAGTGCCCCAGGCGATGAATTCGACGACCCGGTCGGCCATGGCGGGTTCCTCCCATGCGTACGCGATTGATACCGATAATGCCCGAAGCTAGCGCCTGCCGCCGTCCCCGCCCATACGAAGAAGCGCGTAATGTGGCGGCGTTAGAGGTAATCCCTCAGCATGGCCACCAACGGCACATCGGCCGGCGGCATGGGGTAGTCGGCGAGTTTCAGGGGTCGCACCCATTTCAGGGCCTGGCCCTCCCGCGCCACGGGTGTGCCGCGCCAGGTGCGGATGATGTAGAGCGGCATCAGCAAAAAGAAATCTTCGTAGGCATGCGAGGCGAAGGTAAATGGCGCCAGGCAGGATTGGCGCGTGTCGATGCCCAATTCCTCGTGCAGTTCCCGGATTATGGCTGCTTCGGGCGTTTCGTCCGGCCCGACCTTGCCGCCGGGGAATTCCCACAATCCGGCCATCGATTTTCCCGCCGGCCGCTGGGCCAGCAGGACCCGGTTGTCGGCATCGATCAGCGCGGCGGCGGCGACCAGGACACGCGGCAGCTTGCCGAGCGCCGCCATCGCTTCGGCGTCGTCGTCGCCCGCGCCCCAACAGCCGTTTTCATCGAAACCCGTCATGGCTCAACTGCGGTAGTCGGCGTTGATGGAAATGTAACCGTGGGTCAGATCGCAGGTCCAAACGGTGAACCTGCCGCGCCCGATGCCGACATCCACCGACAAGCTGATTTCATCGCCCTTCATGTAGGCGGCGACGGGCGATTCGTCATAGCCCGGCACCATCACGCCGCTCTCGGCGATGAGATGGTCGCCGAAGCTGATCCGCAGTTTGTCCCGGTCGGCCTTCTCGCCAGCCTTGCCGACGGCCATGACGACGCGACCCCAGTTGGGATCCTCCCCGGCCACGGCGGTCTTGACCAAAGGTGAATTGGCGATCGACAGGGCGATGGTTTTGGCGGCGGCGCTTGTTTCGGCGCCCGTGACATTGACCGAAATGAACTTTTGCGCCCCTTCGCCGTCGCGCACGATTTGGTGGGCGAGGCTCTGCAGCACCTCGCTCAGGGCCGTCTTAAATCCCTTGAGCGCCGGATCGGAGGCCTTTGTCACTTTGGCGTGCCGGGTCTTTCCCGTGGCGAACAGCAGACAGGTATCGGAGGTCGAGGTGTCGCTGTCGACGGTGACGGCGTTGAAAGCGTTGCGGTTGGCCGACCTGAGCAGCGATTGCAGAACAGGCGCCGGAATCTTTGCGTCCGTGAAGACAAACGCCAGCATGGTCGCCATGTCGGGCGCGATCATACCGGAGCCCTTGGCAATGCCGCCGATGGTGACGGTCCTGCCGCCGATTTCCGCTGTCGCCGACGCCGCCTTGGGAAACGTGTCAGTGGTGCAGATGGCCTGTGCCGCCGCTTTCCAGTTGCCCGGCTTGAGGCCCCGGTGCAAACGCCCGACCAGTCGCGCGATCTTGTCGCCGTCCAGTGGTTCGCCGATCACGCCGGTGGATGCGATGTAGACGTCGCCGGGACGGCAACCGACGGCCTTGGCCGTCGCCCTGGCGGTCGTCTCAACCGCCGCCATGCCGCCCGCCCCGGTGAAGGCGTTGGCGTTGCCGGCGTTGACCACGACCGCCCGCCCGCCTCCTGATTTCAGGGCGCTGCGGCACCAAAGCACGGGCGCCGACGCGGTTTTTGATTGGGTCAGCACACCGGCGGCTTGGGTACCCTTGCATAATTCCGCCAAAAACAAGTCCTTGCGCCCGGTGTAACGCAAACCGCCGGCGACCGCGGAGAACCTCACGCCGGCGATTTCCGGCATCGTTGGAAAGCGCTTGGGCGCCAAGGGGGAGACGGGGTCCTCGGTCTTGGCGGCGGTTTGCTTTTTGCGACGTTTCGACATCGGATTCAGGGTCTCTGCTCTATTCGGAATTGGGCGACTTTTGCACATGCCCCCTGGCCCCACAACCGCCGAGAAATACGCCGCAGGCGCGACCGTGGCAAAGAGCGGCGGATAACCGCATTCACGAAAGCGTTTCCCGTCGTTGACATGGCCCCGCCCGCCGCTTATGTCTCAGTCTGGCCCCGACCCTCGGGACCGGGAAATTTCGCTCTTTTTGGGGTAAATGTATGTTTGGCGCTTTCGCCAGGAAAATATTCGGTTCGGCCAACGAACGGACGTTGAAGGAATACGAAGGCCGGGTCGCGGCGATCAACGCGCTCGAACCCGAGCTGGAAGCTCTCAAGGACTACGAACTGCGCGCCCGCACGGACGACTTCCGGGCCCGCCTCGAAGCCGGGGAAACCCTCGACGATCTCTTGGTGGAGGCCTTCGCCACCGTGCGCGAGGCGGCCAAACGCACGCTCGGCCAGCGTCACTACGACGTCCAACTGATCGGCGGCATGGTGCTGCACCAAGGCCGCATCGCCGAAATGGCCACCGGTGAAGGTAAAACCTTGGTGGCCACGCTGGCGGTGTATCTCAACGCCCTGACCGACAAGGGCGTTCACGTCGTCACCGTCAACGACTACTTGGCCCAGCGCGACGCCGCCTGGATGGGTCAGATCTACCAGTTCCTCGGCATCAAGGTCGGCTGCATTGTGCACGGCCTGGATGACGACCAGCGGCGCGAACAGTACGCCTGCGGCGTCACCTACGGCACCAACAACGAATTCGGCTTCGACTATCTGCGCGACAACATGAAGTTCTCGCTCGAAACCATGGTGCAGCGCGAGTTTGCCTACGCCATCGTTGACGAGGTCGACAGTATCCTGGTCGACGAGGCGCGCACGCCGCTGATCATCTCCGGGCCTGCCGAGGACAGCTCCGAGCTTTACCTGCAGATCGACGATCTCATTCCCAAGCTTGAGGAAGAACACTTCGAGATCGATGAAAAATCCCGCACCGCCTCCCTGACCGACGCCGGCGTCGAGCACGTCGAAGCCATGCTGGTCGAAGACGGCGCCATTACCGAGGGCAGCCTCTACGACATCGCCAACGTCTCCATCGTCCATCACGTCAACCAGGCGCTGAAGGCGCACAAACTATTCGCCCGCGATACCGATTACATCGTGAAGGACAACAAGGTCGTCATCATCGACGAGTTCACCGGCCGCATGATGGAAGGCCGGCGTTATTCCGAAGGCCTGCACCAGGCCCTGGAAGCCAAGGAAAAGGTGGAAATCCAAAACGAGAACCAGACCCTGGCCTCGATCACCTTCCAGAATTATTTCCGGCTTTATGAAAAACTCGCCGGCATGACCGGTACGGCCATGACCGAAGCCGAGGAGTTTGCCGACATCTACAAACTGGAGGTCGTCAACGTCACGACCAACGTACCGGTCATCCGCAAGGACCAGGACGACGAGGTCTACCGCACGGCCAACGAGAAATACAACGCCATCATCGAGCTGATCGAAGATTGCCAGAAACGCGGCCAGCCCATTCTGGTCGGCACGGTATCGATCGAAAAATCTGAACATCTCGCCGACTTGTTGAAGGCGAAGAAAGTGACCCACAACGTGTTGAACGCCCGTTTCCACGATCAGGAAGCAGGCATCATCGCGCAGGCCGGCCAGTCCGGCGCCGTCACCATCGCCACCAACATGGCCGGCCGCGGCACAGACATCCAGCTGGGCGGCAATTTCGACATGCGCGTCGCCGGAGAGGCGGAAGGGCTGCCGGAAGCCAAACGCGAGGCCAAAATCAAGGAAATCACAGCGGAAATCGAAGCCGACCGCGAAAAGGTGCTGGCCGCCGGCGGACTTTACGTCGTCGGCACCGAACGGCACGAGAGCCGGCGCATCGACAACCAGTTGCGCGGACGCTCGGGCCGCCAGGGCGATCCCGGCGCCTCGAAGTTCTACCTCAGCTTGGAAGATGACCTGATGCGCATCTTCGGCTCGGAGCGCATGGACGGCATGCTGCGCAAACTGGGCCTGGAAGACGGCGAGGCGATCGTTCACCCCTGGATCAACAAGGCATTGGAAAAGGCCCAGCAGAAGGTCGAGGCGCGCAACTACGACATCCGCAAGAACTTGCTCAAGTTCGACGACGTCATGAACGACCAGCGCAAGGTGGTCTACGAGCAGCGCAAGGACCTGATGCGCACCGACGACGTCTCGGAAACCGTGGCCGACATGCGCCACGAAATCACCGCCGAGATGGTGCAGCGCCATATCCCCGAAAAGGCCCATGCCGAACAGTGGGAAACGGACGTGTTGAAGGCCGAAGTCCACCGCGTGCTCGGACTCGACCTGCCGATCGACGAATGGGCCAAGGAAGAGGGCGTCGCCGAACCCGAAATCGAGGAGCGCGTGCACGACGCCGCCAACCGCCGCATGGCGGAAAAGGCGGCCAACTACGGCCCCGAACTGTGGCGCATGGTGGAAAAGAACCTACTGCTGCAGCTTTTGGACCAGCATTGGAAGGAACACCTGTTGGCGCTCGACCATTTGCGCCAGGGCATCGGTCTCAGGGCCTACGGCCAGCGCGATCCACTCAACGAATACAAGCGCGAAGCCTTCAATCTCTTCGAGACCATGCTGGCCAACCTGCGCGAGGCCGTCACGACAATGCTGTTCCATGTCGAACTGCACCTCGATCAGGAAGACCAGCAACTGGCGGCCCCCATGTCGGCGTCGGCCGATCTGGAGGAGCAACATCTCGAACCGCTCGGCATGGAGGAAGACCTAACGGCATCCGAACCGGCAGCATCCCCGGCCGAGTCCGCACAGGCGATGCCCGGCGACGTGATGGAGCGCGATCCCGAGGATCCGGCGACTTGGGGCAAGGTACCGCGCAATGCCTCGTGCCCGTGCGGATCGGGCAAGAAGTACAAGCACTGTCACGGCAAGGCCGTCTAGCCGATACCAACCGCCATGAAACCGTTCGAGGTCAACGTTCCCGACGCCGTCCTTGACGACCTCAAAGACCGTTTGGGCCTGGCGCGTTTCCCCAACGAACCCCGGGACGCCGGCTGGCGTTGGGGCGCCAATCTCGGCTACATGCGGGACCTGGTCGACTACTGGCGCGACGAGTACGACTGGCGGGCGGCGGAAGCGCAGCTCAATGCCTTTCCCCAGTTCACGGCGCCGGTGACGGATCCGGAAAGCGGTGAGACCTTCGAGCTCCATTTCGTCCACCTCAAGGGTTCGGGCCCGTCGCCCAAGCCCCTTCTGATCAGCCATGGCTGGCCCGGTTCGTTCTACGAATTGCTGGGCATCGCAGGCCCCCTGGCCAATCCGGAAAAGCATGGAGCGCGGGGCGCACCGACCTTCGACGTCGTTATTCCCTCGCTGCCCGGCTATGGCTTCTCTTCCAGCCCGGCGGCCCCAATCACGCCGAAAGTGATGGCCCGGGTCTTTCATCAGTTGATGACCGATGTCCTCGGCTACGGCACCTACGCCACCCAGGGCGGTGACTGGGGCAGCGTCGTCACGGCCTGGATGGGCGTCTTCGAGCCGCAGGCCGTCATTGCCAGCCACTTCAACATGCTCGGCCTGATCCCCCACACGGGCGCGGGAACCCCGCCTCTGAGCGAGGACGAGCTCGGCTACATTAAAACGGTGCGCCGGCGCATGAAGCGCGAGGGCGGCTATCAGGCCATCCAGGGCACCAAACCGCAGACCCTGGCCTACGGTTTGACAGACTCACCCGTTGGCCTAGCCGCCTGGATCACGGAAAAATTTCATGGCTGGCCCGGCGCCGGCGCAAGCCAGCCGCCGCCCTTCCCCAAGGACCGGCTGCTCACCAACATCATGATTTACTGGGTCAGCGGCTGCATCAATTCTTCGAACTGGCTCTATGCCTCGCTGATGGACGGCAGCGGTGCGGCGCTGGCCGAGGGCGAATGCGTCACGGTGCCCAGCGGCTTCGCCTTCTTCCCCCACGACTTGTTTCCGCCGCCGCCACAAAGCTGGGTGGAGCGGGCCTACAACGTGGTGCACCGCACCGACATGGCCAGCGGCGGCCACTTCGCCGCCATGGAAAACCCGGTTGAACTGGTGGCCGACATGCGGACGTTCTTCGCATTGCCATCCAGCTAGGGTTTTGTTCCAGGCTGATCGTCAGACTTGGGCCTGATCCAGGATGGCCCGTACTTTCTCCAACAACTCCACAGCCCGGTAGGGTTTGTTGACGACCGAGGCCTCGTCATCCAAGTGGCCCGTGTGGACAACGGCCTGCTCGGCATATCCCGTCGTGTAGAGCACATGGATATGCGGTTGCAGCCGCTTCGCCGCCTCCGCGATCGCCACGCCGTTCCGACCGCCCGGCAAAACGATATCGGTGAACAAAAGATCAAACCGTCGGCCGTCCTCCAAGTGGCCGATGGCTTCCGCGGCGTTGCCCGCCTCGACGACGTCGTAGCCCTGGCTGCGGAGGATGTTGACCGGCACCTCCCGGACCGCCGGTTCGTCCTCGACCACGAGGATGCGTTCCGATCCCCGTTCGGGCAGCGCTGTCTGGTCCCGGTCTTCTTCCCCAGCGCCGGATTGACGGGACCTCGGTAAGTAAAGCTTGATCGAGGAGCCGTGGCCGACTTCGCTGTAAATCGTGACATGACCCCGGGACTGCTTGGCAAAACCGTAAACCATGCTGAGACCGAGACCGCTGCCTTCGCCGACATCCTTCGTGGTGAAGAACGGGTCGAAAGCCTTTTCCAGCACGTCGGGCGCCATGCCGGTGCCGGTATCGCTCACCGCCACCATGACGTAATCGCCGGGGGCGACCTCCTCCTGCTGCCTGACGTAGTCGTCATCCAGGGTGGCGTTGGCGGCTTCAATGGTGAGCACGCCGCCGCCCGGCATGGCGTCGCGGGCATTGATCGCCAAATTGACGAGAGCGTTTTCAAATTGGTGGGCGTCGATCATCGCCGGCCAGAGGTCGGCCGCGCCCTTGAACCTGAGATCGACCGTTTCGCCCAGGGAGCGCCGGAACAGCTCCTCAAGATCGCCGATCAAAGCCGCCACGTCGGCGGCGACAGGCTGTAGCGCCTGCTGCCGCGAGAAGGCCAGCAGGCGGTTGGTCAGGGATGATCCCCGCTCGACCGCCCGGACGATCGCCTCGATGCTTTGCCGCAGATCGTCGTCGTGGCCGGATTTGTCCATGAGAATATCGGCATTGCCGATCATGACAGCCAGGAGATTGTTGAAGTCGTGCGCGATGCCGCCGGTCAATTGGCCGATGGCTTCCATTTTTTGCGCCCTGCGGAGCGATTCCTCCGCCTCCTTGAGATCGGTGATATTTGAGGCGACGCCGCGATGGCCCCTGTACGACCCATCGTCGGCGAACATCGGGCTGCCGCTGATCCTGGCGTAGCGCTTGCCGCCATCCTGGCCGACGTAGCAGTATTCGAAGCCCTTGAACTCCACATGCTCCCGCAGGGCCTGCTGGTAGATTTGCCAATCCGATTCCCCAATTAGGTCACCGGCGATTTCCTCGCGTGTTCTGCCGATCACCGATTCGGCGGCATGCCAAGCCTCCAATCGGCTGACTTCGGATTCCCAATTAATCCTGCCGTCGACATCCGTCTCCCAAAACCAATCCGAGGATGCCAAAGCGAACTCGCGGAAACGAGCCTCGCTTTGGGCCAGCGCTTCCTCCGCCTGTTTCAGTCCGCTGATGTCGGTATCGATGCCGCCAAGCCCAATCAACTTGCCCTCGGCGTCGACAACGGGAAATTTCGTCACCAGGAATTCCCGTCCGATGAAATCCTCGACTTTCGAAACCGCCTTGCGGGTGTCCAGAATTTCCCGGTCGTGACGCCTGATGAACTCGTAGGCCTCCTCGTCGAACAGAACCCGCGACGTCCGGCCTTCGATGTCCTCCATTTTAACGCCGTAGATCTTTTCATAGGCTTTGTTGGCGATGACGAAGCGGCCCTCCAAATCCTTGAAAAACAGCGGCGCCGGCGAGTTGTCGACAACGGCCCGAAATCTGGTTTCCGCCTCCAAGCGCAGGGCTTCGGCCTTCTTGAGTTCGCTGATGTCGATCCGCACGAGTGCCGTACCGCCGTCTTTGGTTGTGTACTGGTTGACCTGGAACCAGCGGCCGTCGGCCATTTCATATTCGAAGGATTTGCCCGAGCGGTGCCGCTCGAGCCGCTTCTGCACCCAATCTTCGACCTCCTCGGGCGAGTTGCCGTAGAACCCGACCTCGGCGAGTTTCCGCACGATCGTTTCGAATTTGGTTCCCGGAACCTGAATGTCCCGCACGGTTTGGTGATTAGTCAGGTAGGGTTCGTTGGCCAGCACGAAGCGGTCATCGGCATCGAACAGCGCGAAGCCGTCGGAAAAACTCTGGACGGCGCCGTCAAGTTGTACCCTGGATTCGCGGATAAAGTTTTCGCTCCGCCGCAGTTGGTCCTCAACCTTCTTCAGATCGGTGATGCTCCACCCGTAGCCGACGACAATCGCCGTCGCCCCGCCGACGACGGCGAACCAACTGTAGTCCGTACGCAGCGATCTCATCACCGCCATGGCTTCTTCGCGCTGTGTGAAGCGCGGCAGTGCGTGCATGGAGAACAGGTCGGCGGCGAAAAAAACGCCGAGCAGGGCGATGCCGAGCAAAGTCAGCATCTGGCTCGCGCCAAACGGCGCCCGGTGGAAGCTTGAGCGATTTACGAAATAGGACCAGCCCGCGAATACCGTCACTCCGATCATCACGAGATCGAGGGCCGTCATGATTGGAGTGGAATTCCAGATCACTGATGCAGCACTCCCTAGATCGATTTCCACCAAAACCGCCGCGAACGACAGTTTTGCCGATTGCCAGGCATTTCCATGTCCCGCCCCATGCGGCCATGTGCCGCAGCTAATTCTGAACCATGCTGCCCATTTTTGACATGTAGGCGTTTAGCGTTTTCCTGCCCGGTTCAGGCCGGAGAGAGGATATCACATGTCACGTTCCCTGCTGATTTCGACCTGCGTTCTAATCTTCTCCCTTATGACGGCCTGCAATGAGGAACGCCGAGGTCGTTACGGCGTCATCGAAGCGGAAAGTGAAGCCAACTACCGCAACGGCGGCCGCGTGACGACCACGGTGTTCGAAAACGGCACGGTGGAGGAAAGGGCCTATTCCCGGTCGGGCGAAATTATCGGCACGACGACAACGCAAAACGGCCGCCTGATCGAACAGAGGGGCGAAACCGTCGTCACCTTCAGGCGCGAGCAAGACAAGAAACGTCTCCGCAGCATGATCGAAGAGAAACGAGCGGAACTGAAGCGATTAAAGGCCAACTATACGGAACAAACCAAGACCTCCAACTGGCTGCTCGGCAAAGCCGTTGACGGCCTGATCGTTGCCGGAAAACTGGCCCGGGCCCATGACGGCAGCATTCCGACCAGTGGCGAAATGCGGAACCGGGACAGACAAAAAATCGCCCAAACCGAACGCCGTCTTGCCGACCTGACGGGAGAATACGAACAACGCTTCCCGGGTTCTCTCCCGCCCAACCCGCGGCCATCGGAAGATGAGATTGACCGCAAGAGGGTTCGTGACGCGATGACCAGAACCAAAAGCCTCAGATCGACCCGGCCGCCGACCATTTACAGGCCGCCGCCGCGCCCGACCATGCCCTCTCCATCGACAATGCCGCACTAACAAGGGAGAGCGAATTGAAACACCGATATTTGCCTCAAATCATCTTGGCGACATTAGTCCTGGCAAACGCCTCGGTTAGCGCCCAGGCGCCCGAATATCCCGAGGTATCCAATCTCCCCATCCCGGTCTTGTTGGAGATTGAGGAAGTGCCGCGCTTCCCGTTCGTCTACACAACGCAAAATTCTGGTTTGACGCTGCCTGGCGATGTCCCGAGCGCGTATATCTCCGGTGACGGCCGGTTGTCGGAAACCACAACGGGATTTCTCTGGGTCTTCGCTATCAACCGCGTCAGTTTCGTCGACAATGGCCGGAAGACGAGTTGGGCGGCCGAGGACCGTCTGGAAATCAAGACGGATTTCAGCGGCCGCGAGCTCGATTCGACGCTGCGTTTCGGCGACCCCGCCACCTTGCCCAAAAACATATCGGCCGGGATCTACCGGCAGAAGTTGCGCCAGTTATTCGACGGACTGAGATCGGGCGCCTTGACGCGGCAGCGCGCCCCGACCGCACAGGGCGACGCCATCGCCTCGATCGCCGACATGGCCGACGCCCGCCTGCGCCGCCAAGCCCTTCAGGCGGAACAAGGCGCCTCTCCGGCACCGCTCAGGCTAAAGGGCGTAACGCGCTACCGCGGGCGCAATGCGGTTGTTGCCCAAGGCATCGGCAACCTCCGTTTCAAACAGGGCGACGCGCGTCTGTATGTCGGGGTGAGCACAACCATGCTCATCGATCTGGTCACGGCAATTCCGCTGCATCTGCGGAGCAACTATGTTGGCCGGATCGAGGCTGGCGGACTGGCCGGCCCCGTCAGCTACCAGGAAACGTTTTCGGTCGAACTGCCCGGTAAGATGTAAGTGACCGGGCCGGCGCTCGCTTATGAAAGGCCGAGCCGACCCATGGCGATAAACTTTTCGCGGCGGTGGTTGCGCAACGACCCGTCCATGCTCAACAAGGGCTCAAGCGCCGCCTTGATCGCTTCACCGGTGTTGCCGATGGCGCCGTCGGGATCGCGCTGGGCGCCGCCCAGCGGTTCGGCAACGATTTGATCGATAACCCCAAGTTCGAGCAGGTCCTGGGCCGTGACCTTGAGGGCTTCGGCGGCGTCCTGGGCCCGTTCGGCGGAGCGCCACAGGATGGAGGCACAGCCTTCCGGCGTAATCACCGAGTAAATCGCGTGTTCGAGCATCAACACGGTGTTGCCCGAGGCCAGCGCAACGGCGCCCCCCGATCCGCCTTCACCGATGATGACGCTGACCAGGGGGACATTCAGTCCCAAGCAGGCCTCGATGCTGCGGGCGATGGCTTCGGCCTGGCCGCGCTCCTCGGCGCCGACGCCGGGATGGGCACCCGCGGTGTCGACGAACGTGATGACCGGAAGCTTTTGCCGCTCGGCTAGTTCCATCAGGCGGACCGCCTTGCGGTAACCCTCTGGCAGGGCCATACCGAAATTGTGTTTGATGCGGCCGTCGGTGCCGCTGCCCTTTTCCTGTCCGATGACCATAACGCTATGGCCGTCAAAGCGGCCCAGTCCGCCGAGAATGGCCGAATCGTCGCCATACCCCCGATCACCGGCCAGCGGCGTGTAGTCCTCAATCAGGCGTTCGACGTAGTCCAGGAAGTGAGGCCGGTCGGCGTGGCGGGCCACCTGGGTTTTTTGCCAGGCGCTCAGGCCCTCGTAGGTTTCCCGCAACAATTGCTCGGCCCGGTTTTCCAGCTTGGTGATCTCGGTCACGACGTCGACGTCGCCGCCTTCCGACAGGTGCCGGAGCTCCTTGATCTTGCCCTCGATGTCCGCGAGCGGTTTTTCGAAGTCGAGAAAACTGTTCATGAGGCGGTCCAGTTACCAATCACCCGGGCGATTTCCGAATCTATTTCTTCTTCTTGGCCGCCGGTTTCCGGGACGAGCCCTTTTTCGCCGGCTTCTTCCTGGCAGCAGGCTTGGCCCGCCGGTCGACCGCGGCAATTTGCCGGGACGCCGCAACCATCACCTCGGCCTGCTTGATCGAGGCAATATCGATCAGCCGGCCGTCCAGCGCCACGGCGCCGCGGCCCGCCTTTTGGGCTTCCTTCATGGCCTTGAGGATCTTCCGGGCCTTGGCGACCTCTTCCTTGGCCGGGCTGAATACCTCGTTGGCCAGTCCGATCTGCGTCGGATGAATGGCCCACTTGCCTTCGCAGCCCAGCACGGCGGCGCGCGCCGCCTGGGCGCGGTAGCCGTCGGCATCGGAGAAATCGCCGAACGGGCCGTCGATGGGCCTGAGGCCGTTGGCCCGGGCGGCCACGACCATGCGGGCGATGGCGTAATGCCACATATCACCCCAGTGGATGTCGCGATTGCCCTCGGCGTCCGCGTCGGTCAGCACGTGATAGGCCGGGTTCGGCCCGCCGATGTTGGTGGTCCGCGCCTTGGTCGACGCGGCATAATCGGCAACGCCGAAATGCAGACTTTCCAGGCGCGGACTGGCCGCGGCGATCTCATCGATGTTGGCCATGCCCAACGCGGTTTCGATGATCAGCTCGAAGCCGATCTTTTTCTTGAGACCGACGGCGTCCTCGATCTGGGTGACCAGCATATCGAGTGCATAGACATCGGCGGCCGTGCCGATCTTGGGGATCATGATCAGGTCGAGGTGCTCGCCGGCCTGCTCCACGACATCGACCACATCGCGATACATGTAGTGGGTGTCCAGACCGTTGATGCGCAGACTAACCGTGCGGTCCTTCCAGCGGGGATCACCCAGCGACTTGATGATATTTTTCCGCGCCTGGGCTTTGTCGTCGGGTGCGACGGCATCCTCCAGGTCGAGAAACACGACGTCGGCGGGAGACTCCAGAGCCCGGTCGAGAAATTTAAGGTTGCTGCCCGGCACCGCAAGTTCGGAACGGTTGAGGCGTGCCTGGGCGGGCTCGGGAACGGTAAAACTCATCGGGGTCTCCTAAAAAAACGCGGACTATCGGCCCAAAAAACCAAAGTTGGGAATGCGGGGCAAGTACCATGTCGCACCGCACCCCGCAACCCCCGGAAAACCGATCTCCTTTACCGCTTCGTTCATTTGCCGCTCAGGGGGTGATGAGTGTCGACCAGTGATTTCAGCCTGGCCTCAAGCACGTGGGTGTAGATCTGCGTCGTCGATATATCGGCATGACCCAGCATTTGTTGAACGGCGCGCAGGTCGGCGCCGTGCGCCAGCAGATGGCTGGCGAAGGCGTGCCTCAGAACATGGGGCGAAACGCGGGCGGGCGGTAATTTCGCATCGCGCGCCAGATCTTTCAGCAGCTGGGCGAAGCGGCGGTCCGTCAGATGACCGGTTTTGCCACGTGAGGGAAAGAGCCAGGGCGACGACGCATCATCGGGTAAAAACTCGACCCGCACTTCCAAATACGCTGCCAGCGCCTCAAGGGCAGGGTCGCTCAACGGCACCACCCGCTCCTTGCCGCCCTTGCCCCGCACACCGATGAAGCGCACGTCCCGGGTTGCCGCCGACAGGGGCAGGGAAACCAGTTCCGACACCCTGAGACCCGTCGCATAGAGGACCTCAAGCAGGGCGGCCAGGCGCAGGCTATCGGCTCCGCTTCTGCCATGGGCTTCGGCCAGAAGTTTCTCGACCTCCGATTCGGAAAGGTATTTCGGCAGGGATTGCCGCCGCTTCGGCCCGTCGACCGTGGTCGAGGGGTCGTCTTCGCGCAAGCCTTCGCTGTAGAGAAAGCGGTAATACTGCCTCAACGCGGAGAGCCGGCGAGACACCGTCGAGGCGGCCCGTCCGGCTTTCGTCATGTCGGCGACGTAGCTCCGGATGTCGGCGGTTGCCGCCGCCTCGATGGTACTGCCACGGGACTGCGCGAATTCGGCAAAATCATCGAGATCACGGCGATAGCCATCCATCGTCATGTGCGCCGCGCCGCGTTCCACGGCCATCATTTCGAGGAAAGTTTCGATGTGGCGGCTTGCCCCCATTTCGGTCGGCCTATTTGTTCCTGTTCACTAAAGGCCCCTGCCGATCGCGGCCTCCAGCGCCACATCGCGCGATTCCCTAATCAAACCGACGGCGCGCAGCGCCCGGATGACGGCATGCAGGGTCGAGGGATCCGCACCCGCCGGTCCGACATCGCCCAACGCCAGGAGGCAAAGCAGCACAGTCTCCCCGATCCGTTTGGCTTTAACGGCGCTTTCCAAACCTCTGGTCAAAGCCGGGGCCGGCGTGTACGCCGTTACTGTCAGCGGTCCATTGAGCAGCGGCGCCCAAACGGCATCCGGCATGAAATAGCCCATGGCATCAAGCAGTGAATAGTAGACGGCCGCGCGCTCCGACGCCGCGGTTTCGCCCACCGCCGCGACCTGACCCGGCCACCAGGCTTCAAGTATGGCGGGTCTATAGGCCAGCGGGCTGTTGAGATCCGCGATCAGAATCAACGGCCAAAGCTCAAGAACCGCTTGAGCCGCCTCGTCGACGGGACGCTCCGGCGGCGGCGGAGCGTCCGGCTTGGGCGCTCCGAGCATGCCCGTCGTCAGGCGCTTTGCGGCTTCTTCAGCGGTAATGACGACCGGCTTGATGGGCGGTTTGGGCTGTTTCGGCGTGGCCGCCACTTCACTCACCAAATCAAACCAGCGTCGCGCTGTGACGCTGTCGCCCGCCATCAAGAGGGCGCGGCCGATATCCGCGGCGGCCCAGATCATTTCATCCGAGGGTTCGAGGCTGCGCGCCGCGTTATGGGTAACCCGCGCCATGGCGCCAAATCCGCCTTCCTCGCGGGCCCGCCGCCAGGCCGTCTGCAGAACTTTGGCGCGCTTGACCGGCTCGCTTTCAATCGTCGCAACCTGAAACAGCAGGGCATTCGTGCGCGGGGTATGGCTGTCTCCGGCAAGCTCGGCCCAGCGCTCCATCTCGTCGTCCGAAAATTCGATGCCGGCGTAGATTTGCGCCAGCGCCTCGGTCGGGAGGGCGCCGGCCGCCTCCGCCTTCTCGGCTGCCGCAAGACGCAGGTCGATGCCAGCATTCGCCGCTTCGGCCTGGGCCCGCAGGATGCCGGGCCGGGCGCCCGGAACGGCGTCGGACGGCAACGGTTGACGGGCCGCCCGCAACATCGCCAACTGAAGGGGCGAGGGATCGATCAGACTGTCCACCACGGCCTCGCCATCGCCAGAGAGCGCATCCGCCAAGGTGAAAAAGGCCTCGTCGCCGGTCTCTCCCTGGTCACGCAATATCGAAACGGCAAGGTCAACGGATTGGGTTTCCCCCTCCAACGCCTTACAGAAGGCCAATCCTTTCAACCAATAGGGGTCGGAATCGGCCGCCACGACATCTTCGATTCGGGTGCAAAAAGCGGGACGATCGCCGGTCAGCAGCAATCCATTCATCTCCGCCCTGGCAAAAGCCGGGTCGGCGAGCCGGGTTGGCGCCAAATTGAGTAAACGGTTGACCTCCTCCGTCAGGCCACCGGCCGCCAGCCGTTCCACCCGCAAGCCCAGCAAGCTTGGTGCGACGGCCTCGCCTTTCGGTACCTCGGCCGAGGAGAGCAACAGACGCCGAGCCATCTTCTGCATGACCGGCGAAAGCGTCCCCATGGGCAGGCGCGGCAGCAGACGTTCGATCCGCGCGCGATCGCTGCCGGCCCACATTTCGGTCCCCAGTCCGCCGGCCTCGGGGTCGAGCAAACCGACCGATGAGGGATCTATTTCCCTGAGGGCCCCGACCTGAATGCCGGTCTGATTGGCCGCCGGTGCCCGTTGCGGCTCGGGCGCCGCACCAGTGGATTTCGGTTCCACCGGCCGCATAAGCTTTGCCGGCATGGCGGCGGAAGCAGGTTGAACCGGTGGCACGGGCTGGACTGGCTGGGGCGGCTTGGCAGTGGGAACTTGCTGGGAAGGCAGGATCTTCGAAGGATCGGCAAGCGGCTGCGGCGCCGCCGGATCCTTGTAGGCGTCCGTCTCCCCGGGCACCAGCTTCTTAGGCGGGCCCAGCTGGGTTTGGGCGTTCAAATCGTCAATAGGCCACCCGGCAACCGTCAGCGCCGATAGTACTGCTGCAAATATTATCGGGACTACCGCGTCAACGCGGGAAACGGTCATCTGGCAATACCTTTTCGACGCGCTCCGACGGCGCGGGAATGTCCCAAGTCGCGAGAAAAACGCCGCCGCCAACGACAATCGCAAAAAGCACGGCAATGGCAATAAATGATGCGCGGAACATTGAGCCTCTGGTTTCAAACCTTAAATGAAATAGCCTTGCGGCGACGAAAAGTGATCTAAACTCAAGATTGTGGCAAAGTTGCGTCAGTTTATCGGTACGGCTGGAGCGATTCAACGGCTCCCGTAGGGTGGCGGCGCGTGACCTCGGGCCGAAGCCTAGCCGAAGGAGACAACATGGTTTTCATATGTTCGCCGGCGTCTTAAACGTGAGCGGGTCGAGCTTGAACAAAACGTTGGTGCTTGTCGGCCTTATGGGGTCGGGCAAAAGCACGATCGGGCGCCGACTGGCCGCCCGGCTCGGTTTACCTTTCGTCGACGCCGATGAGGAAATCGAGGAAGCGGCGGGCTGCAGCATCAACGACATCTTCGAGCTACACGGCGAAGCCGCCTTCCGCGACGGTGAACGGCGGGTGATCGAACGCCTGCTGGATGGACCCGTCACGGTGCTGGCGACCGGCGGCGGCGCTTTCATGAACGACGAGACCCGCAAACTGATCGGCGAGCGGGCCCTGTCACTGTGGCTTCGGGCGGACCTCGATGTGCTTTTCCGCCGGACCAGCCGGCGCAATACGCGGCCGCTGCTCCACAAGGGCGACTCCCGGAAGATTCTGTCCGGCCTAATGGCGGAACGTTACCCGGTATACGCTGAAGCGGACTTCACGGTGGAGACCGACGACTCCCCGCACAACGTCGTGGTGGAGAGGATCCTCCGGACGCTTGAGGGACACGGCGTCTTGACGAACGCGATGCAAACCTCCAGTGAAAGCCCATGAGCGCTGATTCACAAGCAAACCCGACCCCGGAAACCGACACCGAGACGGTGCGGGTCGAATTGGCCGAAAGAGCCTACGACATTGTCGTCGGCGAAAACGTCATCGCCAATGCCGCCGAATATATAGGGACCGTGACGGGGGGGCGTAAGTTGAGAGCCGCCGTGGTCAGCGATGAAACCGTCGCTAAATTGCATCTCCCGGCCTTGACCGGCGCGCTCGACACGGCCGGCATCGATCATCAGGCGCTGATCGTTCCCGTGGGCGAGGCGACAAAAAGCTTCGGTCAATTCGAAGAACTGGTTGACGGCATTCTCGCCGCCAGGATCGAACGCGGCGACGTCGTCATCGCGCTCGGCGGCGGCGTCGTCGGCGACCTTGCTGGCTTCGCCGCCGCAGTCGTCCGCCGCGGCATCGACGTCATCCAGGCGCCGACAACGTTGCTCGCGCAGGTCGACAGTTCGGTCGGCGGCAAGACGGCCATCAACAGCCCGCGCGGCAAAAACCTGATCGGCGTGTTTCACCAGCCCCGTCTGGTGCTGGTCGATATCAGCGTCCTCGGGACACTACCGGTGCGGGATATCAAGGCGGGATTTGCCGAGGTGCTGAAGTACGGCCTGATCAACGACGTCGAGTTTTTCGCCTGGCTCGAAAGTAACGGTGATGCCCTGTTGTCCGGCGACCCCGCAGCCCGCCGTGAAGCCGTGATCACGAGTTGCCGCTCTAAAGCTCGTATCGTCGCGGCGGACGAGCGCGAAGGCGGGGTGCGGGCGCTGCTGAACCTCGGCCATACCTTCGGTCATGCCCTGGAGGCCGAAATGGGTTACGGCGACGGCATCCTGCACGGCGAGGCCGTCGGCATCGGCATGCGCATGGCCTTCGACCTTTCGGCTCGTCTCGGACTTTGCCCCCAAGCGGACGCAGACCGTGTCCACGCCTGCCTCCGGAAGTTCGACATGGCGGCCACCGTGAAGGATATTCCAGGCCATTCGCAAAGCGGTGAATGGCAGGCCGAGCGCCTGCTGCACCACATGCGTCAGGACAAGAAGGTATCGGTCGGCCAGTTGACATTCGTTCTGGCGCGGGGCATCGGTGAAGCATTTGTCACGAGGGAGGTCGACGAGGCGGAGCTGATGTCGGCCCTCAGGCAGGAAGTTGCCGGCACCGTGCGCCGTGACGACTAGAGCGTCCCCTTTGCCAATTGTGTGATTCGTCCTAAGATGCCAACGGCATCGTTAATCCTGATCCGCGTTGAACGCCACGTACCATCGTGGGCGCCGCAGCATTTTGGGGATCCCATCCAACCGTGGACCTAAGTCTGCTTTTATATATCGCCGCCATTGTCGGTCTACTGGTGTTGTCGGCTTTCTTCTCCGGATCCGAAACAGCTCTGACGGCGGCCAGCCGGGCGCGCCTGCACCACTTGGAACGCAAAGGCAACGAACGCGCGCGCAAGGTGGGCATCCTGAGCGAGGAGAAAGACCGGCTGATCGGCGCCATCCTGCTGGGCAACAATCTTGTCAACATTTTGGCCTCGGCCCTCGCCACCAGTTTGCTGATCGGGTTTTTCGGCGATCCCGGCGTCGCCTACGCCACCGTGGGCATGACGGCTTTGGTGCTGATTTTCGCCGAGATCATGCCCAAGACCTATGCCCTGCGAAACGCCGACCGCACCGCTCTATTCGTGGCGCCGGCGCTGAGCGTCGTCGTGGCGCTGTTGGCGCCGGTGACCCGCAGTCTACAGGCCATCGTCAGGCTGTTCCTGAAATTGTTCGGGGTCGACGTGGGCGAATCGCGCGAGCTCACCTCGGCGGCCGAGGAAATTCGCAGCACGGTCAATTTGCACAGCATGGAAGGCGCCATCGTCAAACATGAGCGCGACATGATCGGTTCTATCCTCGATCTGGCGGACGTGGATCTCGAGGAAATCATGATCCACCGCAAGAATATGGAGCTGATCAACGGAGACGACGCGCCGTCGGTCATCGTGGACCAGGTGCTGAACAGCAGTCATACGCGGCTGCCGATCTACCGCGGCGAGGTTGACGACATCATCGGCGTGCTGCACGCCAAGGACGTTCTTCGGGCAGTGTCCTCCCACGACGGTTCATTGGACGAGCTCGACATCGTCAGCGTCGCCAGCGAACCCTGGTTCGTGCCCGAAACGACAACCTTGCGGGAACAACTTAACGCCTTCCGCCAACGCCGCATGCATTTCGCGCTGGTCGTCGACGAATACGGCGCCCTGATGGGGTTGGTCACGCTGGAGGACATCCTGGAGGAAATCGTCGGCGACATCGCGGACGAACACGACGAGGTGGCGGCGGGCGTGCGGGCCGAGCCCGATGGTTCGTATGTCATTGACGGCACGATGACCATCCGCGATCTCAATCGACTGTTTGACTGGCCGCTGCCCGACGAGGAGGCGGCCACCATCGCCGGACTGGTCATTTACGCCGCTGAAATCATTCCCGACGTCGGACAGGTTTTCACCTTCCACGGTTTTCGCTTCGAGGTCATGCGCCGCCAGCGCAATCAGATCGTGAAATTGCGGGTGACGCCGCCGGCTGCCGGACCCAAAAGCGAAACGCGCCCTCCGGATAAACAGGAAGCCGCTTCGTCGTGATCGGCGAATTGTTCGCCATCGTGGCGCCGATATTCGTTTGCGCCGGGTTGGGCTTCGCCTGGGCCAAGACGAAACGGGCCTGGGACACGGAATTCGTCACCACCCTGACGTACTATATCGGCACGCCATGCCTGGTTTTCGCCACCCTGACCGGAACGCCCCTCGAGGCCGCGGCATTCAGCCAGATGGCCGGCGCCGCAGTTGTCGCCTTGGCCGGATTCCTGATCGTCTCCAGCCTCATCCTGCTGGTCGCGCGATTGCCTTTCCGGCCTTATCTGCCCGCGCTCATATTCCCCAACGCGGGGAATATGGGCCTGCCGCTCTGCCTGTTCGCCTTCGGCGACGTCGGCCTCGCCCTGGGCATCGCCTACTTCACGATAACCTCAGTTAGCAATTTTACGCTCGGCGTTTGGATCAGTTCCGGCAGCGGTTCGCCCGGCATGCTGCTGCGCACGCCGCTGATCTATGCCGTGCTGGCGGCGCTGGCGTTCATGACATGGGAGGTCGAGGTGCCGAGATGGCTGGGCAATACGACACACCTGGTGGGAGGCCTGACGATCCCGTTGATCCTGATAACGCTGGGTGTGTCTTTGGCCCAGCTCAAGGTCGCCAACGCCACGCGGGCCGTCGTGTTTTCGCTGTTGCGGCTGGGCATGGGGATAGCTGTGGGCATGGCCGTGGCTTCCCTGTTCGGCCTGGAAGGCATGGAACGCGGCATCATGATCCTGCAATCATCCATGCCAGTCGCCGTATTCAACTACCTGTTTGCCCAGCGCTACGACAATTCGCCCGCGGACGTCGCCGGTATGGTCGTCGTCTCCACGACGCTGTCATTTGCCACCCTGCCGCTGCTGCTGCTGTTGGTCCTTTAGTGCCGCAGGCAATGTTAAAGCGACCACACCTGGTCGATGCCCATGGGGCCGGATTTCCGCGTCGTCGATTTCGCCTTCAAGCGAAAATAATTCAGGATGAAGACGCGGAGGCCGGACGTGAAAGCGCCCTGGGGGCGCTTTCGGTCCACTTCCGTACAGACCTGTCTCATGGTCAGATGCTCGGTGGCGCAAATTTCAGCCAGGGCGTCCCACTCGGCGTCCTCTAGTCTCACGCTGGTGCGGCGGCCGTCGATCCTGACGTTGCGGCTTTTCGTTGAACCCAAAGAAACCATTCCCTCAAAAATTTGCCGCGGCCCACGTGTCCCTGCCTGGTAACCCGTGTCGGCAGGCCATGGCGGCGGTCACAACCTAATACGGCAAAAATTCTATAATTGCCATTATCAGTTGTGATTATTGTTCAATTTCTTTTTGAGTGAAAGTTGGTTTTAGCAATCATGCGTAAAAAAATCTGGCGAGCGGGCGATTGGGCCTAGTCTTCGCCGGGCGCCAGCGTTGTCAGTGCCAAAGCATGTATGCTGTCCGACATTTCTTCGGCCAGGATCCGATAGACTGATTTTTGACGGTTTATCCGCGACTGCCCCTCAAATTCCCGAGACACGATTTTGACGCGGAAGTGGGTCTGTCCACCGGGCCTGGCACCGGCATGCCCGGCGTGGAGAGCGGATTCGTCAACAACCTCCAGGCTTTCGGGCGTCAGTGCGTCGTTAAGCTTAAGCTGAATACGCTCCGCCATTGTTGCTTGGTCGCTCATGAATTCTAACTTTCTGGTTTTCGATTGTGTCGTGGGTGACGGAGGAAGATGATCGCACCCCGGAGCGCTGTCAACCGGGTTGGAATCGGCTAACTACTGTTGCTACGGCAATTTTTTATCCGACTAAATAAGTCGGATATATTACTGTGACCACCATTATTGAAGCTCATCCAACGCATAAGTCACTGAGAAATACAAATTATATTACGAATAAGTTTCACTTGCGATTCATAATTATCTCAGTTAGGTTGTCTGATAATTGCAAGGATTTGAATGGGTGATCTGTTATGACGGCAATGGTGGCGCACGCTGATTATGAATCGGATGCTGAGGAAACTCCCCGTCGACACAGCCGGGCACGTGAAATAGATGCCTTTGTCGGTCAACGCATACGCGAACGGCGCACGATGCTTGGCCTGACCCAGCAACAAATGGCGGACCTCATCGGGGTGACCTATCAGCAGGCGCACAAGTATGAACGCGGCATCAACCGCGTTTCGGCCGGCCGCCTGTACGATATTTCCAGGGCGCTGGACGTGAACGTCGGATATTTCTACGAGGGCGTCGAAAGCGCCGACGAGTTTACGGTTCCGCCGCGCCAGAGAATGTGCCTGGAACTCGCCCGGAATTTCGGCCAGATCACCAACGAGCGCCACCAAAAAGCGCTGAGCTCATTGGCCCGGGCGCTCGTCGAGGAATAATCCGGCAAATTACCCCCGCGGCGGCGGATTTGCATCGCATTCCGCCGCCCCTCCCCACAGCGGTCCGGCACCCACCGGGCCGCTGTTATTTTCACGAATCTGGCCTAACCTCCCGCCGGCGCCGGTTCATCCCGTCCGGTTACTTCGCGTGCTTGAACTGAACCGGCGGATTCCCTATAATTTCCATAT
>CAYOAD010000015.1:0-31806 GCA_964401845.1 uncultured Rhodospirillaceae bacterium
GTTGGCCCCGCCCAACTCGTTGAGCTTGGTCAGCAGGGCCGCCGGGCTCAAGGCCTCGCCGTCGATGGCGACGGGATCGCCGTTCTGGAACTCGATCTCGATGTAGGTCGGCTCGTCCGGCGCCTCTTCCGGGACGACGGAACGCGAATAGACGTACTCGCCGGCTTCCTCCCAGGGATCCTCCAGCGCCTTGCCCTCGCAACTGATGTGCAGGAGGTTGGCGTCCTGGCTGAAGGGCGCTTCACCGCGCTTGTCCTTGGGGATCGGGATCTGGTGCTGCTCGGCGAAGGCAATCAGGGCCTCGCGGCTGTTCAAATCCCATTCCCGCCAGGGCGAGATCACCCGGATGTCGGGGTTGAGAGCGTAATAGCCCAGTTCGAAGCGCACCTGGTCATTGCCCTTGCCGGTGGCGCCGTGGGCCACGGCGTCGGCGCCGGTCTCCCGGGCGATCTCGATCTGGCGCTTGGCGATCAGCGGCCGGGCGATAGAGGTGCCGAGAAGGTATTCGCCCTCATAAAGCGCGTTGGCCCGGAACATGGGAAAGACGTAGTCGCGCACGAACTCCTCGCGCAGGTCCTCGATGTAGATTTCCTTGATGCCCAACAGCTCGGCCTTGGCGCGGGCCGGTTCCAGTTCCTCGCCCTGCCCGAGATCAGCGGTAAAGGTCACGACCTCGCACTGGTACTGGTCCTCCAGCCACTTGAGGATCACGGAAGTATCCAGCCCGCCCGAATAGGCGAGCACGACTTTTTTAACGTCGCTCATCGAATTCTCCTGCCGGGAATGCCCGGTAAATGGTGCTTTAGCGCGCGCAAATTAGGCGAACGGCGCGCCGGGGGCAAGCCTAGCGCACGCTCTTGCGTTTTTTGACCGAGGCCGATTTCAACTGTCCGCAGGCGGCCATGATGTCGCGGCCGCGGGGCATGCGGATGGGGGAGGAATAGCCGGCGCGAAAGATAATGTCGGAAAACGTCTCGATGGTCTCCCAGTCGGAACACTCGTAGGCCACGCCGGGCCAGGGGTTGAAGGGGATCAGGTTGATCTTGGCCGGGATGCCTTTCAGCAGGCGCACCAGCTCACGGGCGTCGGCCGGGCTGTCGTTGAGGCCCTTGAGCATGATGTATTCGAAGGTGATGCGGCGCGAGTTGGAGGAGCCGGGGTAGCGTTTGCAGGCTTCCAGCAACTCGGCGATGGGGTACTTGCGATTCAGCGGCACCAGTTCGTCGCGCACGTCGTCGGTGACGGCATGCAGCGAGACGGCGAGGTTGACGTCCAGTTCCTCGCCGCAGCGGTCCATCATTGGCACGACGCCGGCGGTCGACAGCGTGATGCGGCGCTTGGAGATCGATATGCCCTCGTGGTCCATGACGATCTGAAGCGCCTTGCCGACGTTGTCGAGATTGTAGAGCGGCTCCCCCATACCCATCATGACGACGTTGGTGATCTGCCGCCCCTCGTTCGGCGTCGGCCATTCGCCCAGGCCGTCGCGGGCGATCATGATCTGGCTGACGATCTCGCGCGGGCCCAGGTTGCGCACCCAGGCCTGGGTGCCGGTGTGGCAGAAGCGGCAGTTCAGCGTGCAGCCAACCTGGCTCGAGACACACAGCGTACCGCGGTCGTCTTCAGGGATGTGGACGCTTTCGATCAGCGCGCCGTCGACATTGCGCACCAGCCACTTGGCCGTGCCGTCCGTCGATTGCTGCATGTCGGCGATATCGCCGCGGGCCAGCGATGCGGTCTCCGCGAGTTTGGCGCGCAAGCCCTTGGCCATCGTCGTCATGACCTCGAAATCGGTGGCACCGCGATGGTAGAGCCAGTGCCAGACCTGGTTGGCGCGCATGCGCAGCGATTTTTCGGGCTCGCCGATTTCGCGGAACAAGTCGGCTAATTCAGCGCGGTCGAGCCCGATCAAAAATCGCCGGCCATCGGCGTCGACGTCGGCCGGCGTCGCGCCGTCCACCGGCACGGGTTTTTCGATAATGTCGGCGAGCGCCTCCACCGGCGCGGCCGCTGAGCTTTCAATCGTCATTAAGCTTCGGGTCTTTTCAGCCCCTGGTTTTGCCCGCACTCGGGCCGCCGTCACTTCACCTTGCACGACCGCCCGATGGCCTTGTAGGCGGCGGTGAAGCCGGACAGCGAAAATCGGTACGTCACCCGGGTGCCGCGTTTCGACTCTCCGCGGACGATCATGTCGTGGCCGGCCTTCATGGCCTTGACCAGCTTGGCGTCGTCTTTGGCGTCGTAGCCCCAGGCGGAATCGACGCTGGTATACATCTTGTAGGTCTTCTTGGCTATCCCGACGATAACCTCGCTGCCGGGCCGGAAGGGAAAGCCGACGTTGATGCTCACCTCGTTGCGGATCCTGTCCTTGGGCCGATGGGTCACCATGACGTAGATGTCGCCGTGCTTGACCTTCTTGGGTTCCTTTAGCACCGGCACCGAGGTCATGAAGCAGGTCTTGCCGGCTTTCTTATCGGTAAAGGCATAGGCGTCCCAGTCACGGTGCTCGCCCAGCAGTTTGGGCGTTTGGCTCCAGGCGGGAAAGGTGGTGAGGATAAGGAGGGCAGTAACGGCAAGCTTTATTTTCATGGCACCAAAAGATAGTTCAAGCTTCAGTCTTCGGCTAGCTCCAGATCGCCGGTTCGGATGACGCTGGCGCCCTGGACGTGATCGGGTAGCGGGATCGGCTCGCCGATGCTCGACGTCGGCCGTTCGGCAAATCGCCCCATGCTGATGACGCGGTCGTACATCACGATGGCGCCGGCGGTGGCGACGTTAATGCAGAACTGTGTCGGAATTTTGATGATGTGCTCGCAGCGTTCCACCAGATCGGGCGTCAGCGAGCCGCGCTCCGGCCCCAGCACGTAGGCGGCCTGAACGGGATGGCGGAAGCTCGGCAGTTCGGTGGCCTCGTCCAGCAGTTCGACGCCGACGATGCTGCACGATTGCGGCAGCACCATCGACTCGACCGAATCGAAGCGGTAAAACGGCATCTGTTTCCACGCCGTGCTGGTATCCGATCGGGGGCTGCGCAAGGGGAGGTCGGAATCGATGGTGAATGCGAAGCTCGCCCCGAAGGCATGGGCCGAGCGAAAGAGGTTGCCCGCGTTCATGGGCTTGCTGAAGCGCTGCACGCCGATGCCGAAATAACCGCGCATTTTGTCCTACATATTGTTCAGAGCCGTTTGCACCGGCCAACATTAACGCCACGAGGTTCCATGTCCAACCCCGCCCCTAATCCCATCGCCGTCGAAGTGACGCGCGGCCGCAGTCCCGATGACGCGTCGGTCGAAAGCCGGCACGCCGCCGCCTGTGCGGTCGTGGCGGCGGACGGCACCACTGTTCATGCCTGGGGCGATGTCGAGCGGGCGATATTCCCGCGCTCCGCCATCAAACCGATCCAGGTGCTGCCGCTCCTGGAAACCGGCGCGGCGGAGGCGTTCTCGCTGTCGGACGCGGAGATTTCGCTGGCCTGCGCCTCGCACAATTCAGAGGCCCGTCACATCCAGACGGTCAGCGCCCTGCTGGAGCGCGTCGGCCTCACAACCGATGCCCTGGAATGCGGTCCGCAAATTTCCACTAACGAACAGGTCAAACTGGAAACGGTGCGGGGCGGCGGGGAAGCCAGCCGGTTGCGCAACAACTGTTCCGGCAAGCACGCTGGCTTCCTGACGACGGCGGTACACATGGGCGAGCACACGGCGGGCTACATCGGCCGCGAACACCCGGTGCAGCAGCGCATCTTTCAAACGATATCGGAGATGTGCGAAATCGACGTCGCCGCGGCGCCGGAGGGCATCGACGGCTGTTCCATCCCGGCGCTGGCTTTACCGTTGACCTCGCTGGCTCACGGCATGGCGAAGCTTGCCGCGCCCGCCGGACTGGGCGCGGTGCGGGAGGCGGCCTGCAAACGGGTCGTTCAGGCCATCGCCTCCGAGCCTTTCATGATGGCGGGGTCGGGCCGCTTCTGCACCGCCGTCAACGGCGCGATGCGGGGCAAGGCCGTGGTCAAAACCGGGGCCGAGGGCGTGATGATGGCGGCGGCGCCCATGCTCGGTCTGGGTATAGCCCTGAAGATCGACGACGGCGCCGGTCGGGCCAACGGTGTGGCGATGGCTGCCGTGTTGCGCAAACTCGGCGTGCTGGACGACGCCGCCACGGTCGCCGTCGCCGATTACGTCAGGCCGCCCGTGTACGACCTCAACAACCGGCTGATCGGCCATGTCAGGCACGCCGCAGGCTGGCCGCCCATTTGACGCCATGCCGTCCGACCACATCCTGCCGGATATTCTGCGGCCCGGCCTGCGGCTGGTGTTCTGCGGAACCGCGCCGAGCCCCCGGTCCGCCGCGGAAAAGGCCTACTACGCCCATCCCGGTAACCGGTTCTGGCCGACGCTCCATGCGGTGGGGCTGACCGAACGCCGCCTGCGTCCCGACGAGTACCCGGAACTGCTCAAGCAGGGGATCGGTTTTACCGACGTGGTCAAGACGCAAAGCGGTCTCGACGCCGATCTTTCGAAGGACGCCTTCGACGGCGAGGGTCTGAGGGCCAAGATCCTCCGATTCCAGCCCGCCATTCTGGCCTTTACCTCCAAGAACGCGGCCAAGAAGGGGCTTGGCCAATCCAAGGTCGACTACGGCCTGATGTCGGAATCACTTGGCGAGACCCGCCTGTTCGTGCTTCCCTCACCGTCCGGCCTGGCGCGCGGCGCCTGGAACGAGGATCATTGGCGCATGCTGGCCCAATGGCTCAACGAGAACACCATAACGACGGGATAGGATGCGATGAAAGCGGTACTGGTCAAGGAATTCGGCGGGCCTGAGAAACTGGTGGTGGAGGACGTCCCATCGCCGACGCCCGGCAGGGGCGAGGTGCTGATGCGGGTACATGCCTGCGGCGTCAATTTCGGCGATACCCTGATCATCCAGGGCTCCTACCAGGTCAAACCGGAACTGCCGTTCAGCCCCGGCATGGAATGCGCCGGCGAGATCGCCGCCGTCGGCGAGGGCGTCGATACCTTCAAGCCGGGCGACCGCGTCATCGCCATGACCGGGCACGGCGGATACGCCCAGGAAATCGTCGTCGCCGCCAAGCTGCTGATCCCGATCCCCGAAAGCATGTCCTACGAACACGCGGCGGCCTTTCCCGTGGCCTACGGCACCAGCCACGTCGGCCTCGACTACCGCGCCGGCCTCAAGGAGGGCGAGACGCTCCTGGTGCTGGGTGCGGCGGGCGGCGTCGGCCTCACGGCGGTGGAGATCGGCAAGGCCATGGGCGCCACCGTTATCGCCGCCGCCGGCTCGGCGGAAAAACTGGCGGTCACCAAGGAATACGGCGCCGATCACCTGATCGACTATTCAACCGAGGACATCCGCGAACGCGTCAAGGAAATCACCGGGGGCAAGGGCGCGGACGTGATCTACGACCCTGTCGGCGGCGACGCTTTCGATGCCGCCATGCGCTCCATCGCCTGGGAGGGACGGCTGGTGGTCATCGGTTTCGCCTCCGGCCGGGTGCCGGAAGCCAAGGCCAACATCGTGCTGGTCAAGAACATCTCGGTTGTCGGTTTCTACTGGGGCTCCTACAACATCAACAAGCCGTCCGTGGTGATGCTGTCGCTGCAGACATTGATGACCTGGTACGAGCAGGGCAAAATCAAACCCCACGTCTCCCACTCCCTGCCCATGGACCAAGCCGGCGAGGCCCTCGACATGATGATCGGCCGGAAGTCCACCGGCAAAATCGTCCTGACGATGGATTGAGTTGGATCAGAGTTCCGCGTCATTCCCGCGAAAGCGGGAATCCACATTTCTTGTTTTGTCTGACCGAAAAAAAGCAACATGGACTCCCGCTTTCGCGGGAGTGACGGTGGTGCGTTTTTTAGAGGTGTGAATTCTTGGGTGCGGTTTCCGTGACAGCCTACGTCTACATCCTCGCGAGCAAGCCGTATGGCACGCTTTACATCGGCGTAACATCTGACCTCGTTCGACGGGTCTACCAACACCGTATCGGCGAGAAAGGCGGGTTTTCGAAGCGCTACAAAACATACTTGCTCGTTCACTTCGAAGTGTTCGACGACATCCAAAACGCCATTGCCCGCGAAAAGGCCATGAAGAAATGGCGGCGCGATTGGAAAATCGAATTGATCGAGCAGGCCAATCCCGATTGGCGGGACCGCTACGATGAGATCATCTAGTCCGGCTGGTAAGCCTCGGCGCTGAAGGCTTCGGCGTAGATGACCTTGCCTTTGACGTCGGTCAGGACGCCGGGTTTGAGTTCCTGGGCCATGAAGGCCTCGCCGCCGTAAGGGGAATCCAGCGACTGGGTCAGTTCGGATGAAAAGCCGAAACGCTTATAATAGCCAGGGTCGCCGAGGACGACGACAACCTCGACGTCGAGGGCCCGGCAGTCGCGAATGCCGCGCATGACGAGACCGCCGGCAATGCCCTGCTTCTGGTAATCCGGCGTCACGGCCAACGGGGCCAGCGCTGCGCCGCGAATGAGCGAGCGGCCGGTTTCGATGGGCAGGTCGCTGAACAGGATGTGGCCGACGATGGTATCGGTCTCATCGTCGACGGCGACCAGCGACACCAGCGCATCGCCGTCGGCGCAAAGCTGATCGACCAGTTCGGCTTCGTCTTCCCGGCCGAAGGCGTTGGCCACCAGGGCATGAATTTTTTCGGCGTCGCCGGATTTTTCGGCCCTGAAGATGATCATGCGGTTTCTCTGACGAAATAGACCAGGTCGAGGGAGGGCGGCGCGACATCCGTCTGCGACAACAGGGCGTGCGCCTGTCCTCGATGGTGAGTCTGGTGATTGAAAAAATGCGCGAGCAACAATCTGAGTTCGTCGTTTTGGTAATCACCGGCCATGCTGGTGTACTCCAGCCAGCCCGCCAGCGCGTTTTCATCCAGTCCGTCGACGTAGTTGATGATGTGGGCGTCTTCAGCTTTTCTGGCGACTTCCAGGCCGGCGAATTCGGCGTAGAGTTCCTGATCGAGCGCCGTGATGCCGGATTCGGTGCCGGTGAAGCGCGACATCCAGATGCGGTCGCCCACCAGGACGTGGTTGAGCGTCATGTGCAGGGAGCCAAAAAAGCTGGGGCGGGGCGCCAGGTACTCGGTCTCGTGAAGCTGACCGCAGGCCTCGTAAAGACGGGCGTTGGCCCAGGCGTTATAGGCTGCAAATACCTTGAAATTCTCAAGTAGTGGAAAAGCCACGGCGCTCCTCTCCGACCCGGTTTGCCTACGCTAAAGCATGGGCCGGAGAGTGAGCGCCGTCAAATGCCTATTTGGTTTCCTATTCTTCGATTAGTCGGCGAAGTGGACCGGATTAGGCGCGCCAGAAGGGCTTGCCGATTTCCCGGTGCAGGGCACTCGGTTCGATACCGATATCCTTGAGAATGTGCGGTTCAAGCTGGGAAAGATGGCGACGCTCACGAGCCCGGTCCTGCCAGATGCTGACGAGATTGATCAAGCCGCCAAATGCGCTTCCCGACCCAAAAAAGCTAATCCCAGTTGCGTGCGTCCGTTCCATATCTTCCTCCTACGAGCTTGTTGATTACTGCCTTACGAGGTGATATTTAGGATATCTCCAAAGTTTCGACAAACGATCAATTTTCATCTTTATCATTAGAAATACTAATCCGAAGGAGGGTCACGATTGTCCCGCCGCCTGCCCCCGCTGAATGCCCTGCGCGCCTTCGAGTCTGCGGCCCGCAGCCTGTCGTTCACGAAAGCGGCGGCGGAGCTGAACGTGACGCAGGCCGCCATTAGCCATCAGGTCAAGGCGCTGGAGGACTGGCTGGGTACGCCTTTGTTTATCCGCCGCAACCGAGCGCTGTTGCTGACTGAGGCGGGCCAGGCCTATGCCGGACCGTTGGGCGAGGCGTTCGACACCATCGCCATCGCCACCGGCCGGCTATCGACACTGGACAGCACCGGCACGCTGACCGTTTCGGTGCTGCCGTCGATTGCCGCCAAGTGGCTGGTGCCGCGCATGCGCCGGTTCCGCGAACAACACCCGGAAATCGAAGTGCGCCTGTCGCCCTCGACCCATCTCACCGACTTCTCCCGCGAGGCCGTCGACCTCGTCCTGCGCTATGGGCGGGGGGACTGGCCAGGCCTCAAGGCGGAGAAATTCATGACCGAGGATGTCTTCCCGGTCTGCAGTCCGGCCCTGCTGGAGGGGTCCAATCCCTTGCTACGGCCCCAAGACCTGCGCCACTACACGCTGTTGCACGACGATTATTTCGAGGACTGGCGGAAATTTCTGCTGGCCGCCGATGTGACCGACATCGATTACAATCGCGGTCCGGTTTATGAGGATTCGGGCAACCTGCTGCAGGCGGCGGCGGCGGGCGAGGGGGTGGCGCTGGGCCGGTCCGCCCTGGCAGCCGACGATCTAGCCGCCGGCCGCCTGGTCAAGCCGTTCGATATCAGCCTGCCGATCGAATACGCCTACTACGTGGTGGCCCCGGAAAGCAGCTGGGACCGTCCCAAGGTTGCGGCGTTCCGCGACTGGGTGATCGAAACCGCGGCGGCGGACGGCATGGGCCCGCCATGACGACGGATAAATCACCGGCGGTGAGCGACGGCCAACACGCGCGGGTCTGGCGGTTGGCCGGACCCATCATCCTTTCCAACGTCTCCGTACCCCTCCTGGGCATCGTCGATACGGCGGTGATGGGCCACCTGGATCACGCCTACTACATCGGCGCGGTGGCCGTTGGCGCGATGATCTTCTCGTACGTCTACTGGGGTTTCGGCTTTTTGCGCATGGGCACGACGGGTCTGGTGGCGCAGGCCTTCGGCGCCGGCGACGTGAGCGAAATCAGGGCGCTGTTGGGCCGCTCGATGCTGCTGGCCGGCGCCCTGGCGGCGGCGGTCGTCGCGCTGCAGTGGCCTTTGATTACGGGCGCCATGTGGTTCATCGAGGCCAGCCGGGAAGTCGAAGCTTTGGCCACGACCTACTTCCAGGTCCGCATCTGGGCGGCCCCGGCAGCCTTGGCGAACTATGCCGTGCTGGGCTGGCTGCTGGGCCTGCAGCGGGCCAAGAGCGCCCTGATGCTGCAGGTCTTCATGAACGGCCTGAACATCGTCCTCGACATCTGGTTCGTGCTCGGGCTGGGCTGGGGCGTCGAGGGCGTGGCGCTGGCCACGGCGATATCGGAATACTCGGCGGCCGCACTTGGCCTCGTGCTGGCCTTCCGGGGCCTGGGACAGTTGGGCGGCAGCTGGCGCGACATCAGATTACTCGACGCGGACAAGCTCAAACGCCTGCTGGCCGTCAACACCGATATCTTCGTCCGCACGCTGTGCCTGGTTTCGGCGTTCGCCTACTTCACCAGCCAGGGTGCCGCCATGGGCGATGTGCTGCTGGCGGCCAACGCCGTGCTGATGAATTTCCAGTTGTTCATGGGCTATGCCCTGGACGGTTTCGCCTTCGCCGCCGAGGCCCTGGTCGGCGCGGCTGTCGGTGCCCGTGACCGCAGCCGGCTGAGCGCCGCCGTCCGCACCTCCACGATATGGGCCGGCTGGTTTGCCCTGATGTACGCCGCGGTCTACTGGATTGCCGGCACGGCCATTATCGCCGCCATCACCGACATTGCCGAGGTGCGCGAGGCGGCGGCGGCTTATCTTTGGTGGGCCATCGCCTCTCCCCTGATTTCGGTCTGGAGTTTTCAGCTCGACGGCATCTTCATCGGCGCCACGCGCACGCGGGCGATGCGCAACGGCATGATCGTCTCGCTCGGCATCTACCTGGCGTCGGTCTGGGTGCTGGTGCCGCTTTACGGAAACCACGGCCTGTGGCTGGCGTTCTACTTTTTCATGATCGCCCGCGCCGTGACGCTGGCCGTGCGTTATCCGGCTCTGGCGCGCGCGACCAGCGCCTGAAGGGCGGCAAGCTCCGCCGCGCCGCCGCCGGCGATCAACAGCTTTTTGCGCCGGTCCCTGGCGCCGCCGGTCAGCGATATGCGGCCCTTGGCGATACCCAGCGACTTGGCCAGCAGCTTGATCAGGGCGGCGTTGGCCTTGCCTTTTTCCGGGACCGCCGTGACCCGGGCCTTGAGTACCGGCCCGTCCGGCCCGTCTGCCACGCCGTCGATCCGGTTGGCGGACGCATTCGGCGTCAGCCGGATACGGACGGCGATGCCGTCCGGGATAACTTCGAAGGGTATGGGTAAGGGCGCCGGGTCGGCCGTCACATCATGCCAGGCGCGATGTCGTGCAAAATAAGGTTTCGCACGAACATCAGGATAAGGATCAGGATCACCGGCGATATGTCGATGCCGCCCATCAGCGGAATGAAGCGGCGGATGTGCCTGAGCGCAGGTTCGGTCAGGCGGTAAAGAAAATCACCCACGGCATAGACGAAACGGTTGGACGTGTTGACGACGTTGAAGGCCACCAGCCAGCTCAACACCGCGGAAATAATCAGGGCCCAGATGTAGAGCGAGATAACGGTGTCGACGAGTATCAGGATCGCGTGCATCGGGTCTCCGGTCGGGTTGGCCGTGGGCAGGTGATTTTCCGCTGAGAGAATATATCACAGGTGGGGATGGGCCAAGGGGGCTGCAAGGGCACGGCATCCTTCGCCTTATGGGGCCGAAGACGGCTTGACATCGCCGTGCCGCATCACCATTATCCCGGCGCGCGCGGCCCCGACGGGCCACCAAGCGCCTTTGTGGGGCCGTAGCTCAGATGGGAGAGCGTCGCGTTCGCAACGCGAAGGTCGGCGGTTCGATTCCGCTCGGCTCCACCAATTTTTCCTACAAACAGTTCAATGACTTAGCGCCATTGTACCGGAATCGGGAAAGCGTTTGGTGTCGCTGAGTGTGCCCAAAACGTGCCTCAATTCCCTATCGGGGGTTTTAAGACGTTTATCGAGCACGCGGATTGCGCCTTCCTGGAAGTCAGGTGCGAGATGGGCGTAACGCTGAACCATGCTCAGCGATTTGTGCCCAGTGAGGTGCATCACTTCAAAGAGTGGCACGCCGCCCTGAACCAGCCTCGATGCAAAGGTATGGCGCAGGTCGTGAAAGCGCACGTCGTCTAGTCCGGCGATTGTCCTGGCGCGGGTGAACGCGTGCTTCAGGTCCTTGAACGGCTTGCCGTTGTACGTGAACACAGGGCCTGAGTCTTTCGATCCCAAAAAGCTTGATCCTACAGGCTTGGATCGACTTGGCATGACTTAACGCTTTATTTTTTAAAGTGTATAATTTATTTTGTAAAGTGTGGAATTGGAGTCGATCATGGCCCGCACTCGAAGCTACAACCTTCTATGCCCCATCTCGCGAGCGTTGGACCACGTAGGAGACCGATGGACATTGCTAATCCTGCGTGACCTCCATGCCGGTCCTGCACGCTTCAAGGACCTTCAAACCGGGCTAACGGGTATTGCAACAAACCTTCTGTCGGAGCGTTTGCAGGCACTTGAAGCCAGCGGAATCATTCGAAAAGCGAAATCTGAGTTCGATGTCTCGTTGTACGGGCTTACCGAACTGGGTGAGCTAACCGGCCGGCCTTTGTTCGAGCTAGCAAAATTTGGCGGGAAACTGCCTCGCCCCGCAGAAATTCAAAAGCCCGGCAATCTCAGAACAATTGCGGTCTCGCTCGGGACGGCATGCAATAAGGCGGCAAGACCAGACCATAATTTCGCGGCGACGCTTTGCATTGACGGCGAGTTTTTTCGGATGGTCGCGCAAGATGGACATGCTGAAGTCAAGGCTGGAGCGGCGGAAAATCCTGACATCGTCATGACAACATCCTACGAACCGATGATGGCGCTAGCCGACGGGGAAATCAAACAAAGCCAGTTTCTATCGGATCATGTGAAATTGGAAATTCTGACGCCTGGCAAACAAGCTGAGTTCTTCGATTTATTGTCTAGCGGGATCCGACAGTTTGACTGATTGTGCCTCACTCATAATGACTTCCGAAATTGGCTAAAACCGGACAAACCCACATTCACGAAATGACGACTGCAAGGCAGGCTATAGCGGACACGTTTGTATATCGGTCCGTTGTGTCCAAACCGTGCCAAAGATATTCCGAATTATTCGCTCTTACTCGGCTTTATTCGGGCTCAGTGTGCGACAGCACCGAAACAACCTATTGATATTAAAGGGAATTAATTTCCCTCATGCACCTTCGCAACGCGAAGGTCGGCGGTTCGATTCCGCTCGGCTCCACCAAACTCCTCTCCTCGAGCTTGAAGACCGGGCATCGCCCGATAAACCGCCCCGCACTATTTTCGGTTCCAGGCGCCTTAATATTTGTAATCGGATTGCAGCCGTGGCACTCCTGATCGGGTTTCCGGGAATAACCGGCCACCGATCACGGAAGATCTGTTGTGACGTCCAATCCAAAACTCCGCTCGCGCGCCTGGTTCGACAATCCGGACAATCCGGACATGACGGCCTTGTACCTCGAAAGGTATCTGAACTACGGATTGACCAGGGAGGAACTTCAGTCGGGCAAGCCCATCATCGGCATTGCCCAGACGGGGTCGGATCTCTCGCCCTGCAACCGTCCACACCTCGAACTGGCCCACCGCGTCCGGGAGGGCATCCGGGAGGCGGGCGGCATCGCCATGGAGTTCCCGGTGCACCCCATTCAGGAAACGGGCAAGCGGCCGACGGCGGCCTTGGACCGCAACCTCGCCTATCTCGGGCTGGTCGAAGTCCTCTACGGCTATCCCCTGGACGGCGTCGTGCTGACGGTCGGCTGCGACAAGACCACCCCGGCCTGCCTGATGGCGGCGGCCACCGTCGATATTCCCGCCATCGTGTTGAGCGGCGGACCCATGCTCAACGGCTATGTCGACAATCAACGCTGCGGCTCCGGCACCGTCATCTGGGATGCGCGGGAAAAGCTCGCGGCCGGAGAAATGGACTACGAAGAATTTATCGCGCGGGCCGCCGCATCGGCGCCGTCGGCCGGCTACTGCAACACCATGGGAACCGCCTCGACCATGAATTCATTGTCGGAGGCGCTGGGCATGCAGCTTCCCGGCGGCGGGGCTATTCCGGCGCCCTATCGGGAAAGAGGGCAGTTGGCTTACGAAACGGGGCGGCGGATCGTCGACCTCGTGCATGAGGATGTCCGGCCATCCGACATTTTGACGCGCCAGGCCTTTGAAAACGCCATCGTCGTAAATTCGGCTTTGGGCGGCTCGACCAATGCGCCGATCCACATCACCGCCATCGCCCGCCATATGGGCGTCGAGATGACGATTGACGACTGGGAGAACATCGGCCTGAACATCCCGCTACTCGTCAACCTGCAGCCCGCCGGCGCATACCTGGCGGAGGACTTTCATCGGGCCGGGGGCGTGCCGGCCGTGGTCGACGAATTGCTGCGGCACGACCTGCTGCACGGGGATTGTCTGACCGTTTCCGGGCGGACGATCGAGGAGAACTGCCGCGGCAAGGCATCCACCAATGAAGACGTCATCCGGAATTTCGACACCGCCCTGGTGGAGAAGGCCGGCTTCAAGGTCATGCGCGGGAACCTGTTCGATGCCGCCATCATGAAACTCAGCGTCATCGACGACGAGTTTCGCGAACGATACCTGTCTGACCCGGACGACCCGGAGGCGTTCGAGGGGGCGGCCGTGGTGTTCGACGGCCCGGAGCACTACCACGGCTCCATCGACGATCCGGCCCTGGAGATTACCGAGATGTCCGTTTTGTTCATGCGCGGCACCGGTCCGATCGGCTATCCCGGCGCCGCCGAAGTCGTCAATATGCGGGCGCCGGATTATCTGCTGAAAAAGGGGGTTACCGTTCTGCCTTGCATCGGCGACGGGCGCCAATCCGGAACCTCGGGTTCAGCCTCCATTCTGAACGCCTCGCCTGAGGCAGCCGCCGGCGGCGGCCTGGCGATACTTCGCAATGGCGACCGGGTGCGCATCGACATCGCAAAGGGCACGGCGAACATTCTGATTTCCGATGAGGAAATCGCCGAGCGGCACAGGGCCTTGGAGGAGGACGGCGGTTATCCATATCCGGAATCGCAGACCCCCTGGCAGGAGATGCAGCGGCGCGATGTCGACCAGTTGTCCCAGGGCATGGTGCTGAAGGAAGCCGTCAAATATCAGCGCGTCGCGGCCTCGAAATGCCTGCCCCGGGACAACCATTGACGGGCACCGGGATGACCAGGATCCTTTCCATCGGCGAGGTGATGCTGGAGATGTCCGACGTCGGCAACGGACTGTTCCGCAAAAGCTTCGCCGGCGATACCTTCAACATGGCCCATTACCTGAGCGTCGTTTCGCATGGCGATCTAAAGGCCGATTATCTGACGGCTGTCGGATGCGATGCGGACAGCGACGCCTGCCTGGCCTTTTTGCAGGACCACGGCGTGAGTACGGCGCGCTGCCTTCGGGATCCGGAGCGCACGCTCGGACTTTTTGTTCTCAGCAACGACGCGGCGGGTGAAAAGCGTTACGGCTACTGGCGCGGTCAGTCCGCCGCCCGGCATGTCTTCGACGCTGTCCAGGATCTGACGGGATATGATCTCATCTACGCTTCCGGCATCACCGCGGCGGTTACGGAAAACAAGGATAACCTTGTTGAATCCATCATCCGGATTGGCGGCGAAACGGCGACGATCGCCTACGATTTCAACTACCGCGCCCAACTCTGGAGCCCCGGACAGGCGAGCGAATTCGCCACCCGCATATTGCCCACCGTGAACATCGCCAAGATATCGGACGAAGAACTTGAAATACTCTACCCCGGCCAAACCGTCGAAGCCCTCTCGGTGCGGTTTCCCGAGGCCGAGTGGGTTCTGACCTGCGCCGGCGACAAGGCGGAGGTCTGGAAAGGCGCGACCCTGATCGCCCGGCATAGCTTTGAGCCGATCCAGGATATCATCGACAGCTCGGCCGCCGGCGACGCCTTCATCGCCACCTATATTTTCGCCATGCTGGAAGGCCGCGACGCTCTGACCCGCCTCCAGGATGCTCATCGCATTGCGGCCCAGGTCGTTTGCGGCAAGGGGTCGATCGTGCCGCTGGATCTCACCGAATTGGACTCCATACATGCCTGACGCTCTCTACGACAAAATTTCCGAAATGCCCCTTATCGCCGTGCTGCGCGGCATCACGCCGGCGGAGGCCGTGGAGGTTTCCGGCGCCCTCGTCGGCGCCGGTTTTCGGTTCATGGAAGTGACCTTGAACAGTCCGGACTGGGCGCAAAGTCTGCGCCTGATCGATGAGGCGCACGGCGGTGACATCGTGCTCGGCGCCGGCACTGTTGTGTCGACTGAGGATGTGGAGAAAGTCCAAGCGGCGGGCGGGAAGGTCGTGATCGCGCCCAACATGGATGTCGACGTTATCCGCCGGACCAAGGAATTGGGGATGCTGTCGGCGCCGGGCTGCTGTACGCCGACGGAATGTTTTCAGGCCCTCGCCGCCGGCGCCGATATCCTGAAGATTTTTCCGGCTGACACCCTGGGCGTCCCCTTCATCAAGGCGGTCACGGCGGTGCTCCCGGAAGGCACCCGGCTCTGTCCGACCGGCGGCGTATCAGCCGACAACCTGGGGGAATTCTTTGCGGCGGGCGTTTATGCCGCCGGGATCGGCTCGCTGCTATACAAGGCCGGAAAAAGCGCTTCGGATATCAGGAAAACTGCCGAGGAACTCGTGTCGGCCTACGAAAACACCATACGTTAGGTTAGGCGGCAACTGCCGCCCTCAGATCCCCTGCTGCATGGTCAGGCGGATGTACTCGGCGCGCTTGACGGCGCCGCCGGCGTTCTCGCTGGGGAATTTTTCGAGCCAGGCGCCCATTTTGACCGACAGCTTGCAGATGACGCCGCCGATGGCCGAATGATTCTCCCGCACCACGCCCTTGAACCGGTCGAAGCGTTCCGAATCGATGTTGTCCCACATCTTTTCCGTAATGTTCTCGAAGGTGTGAAAACGCTTGGTCACGCCCTGGTTCATATCGGCGAACTTTTCATAGAGCTTGTCGCAGGTCTTCATCAGGTTGCGGTCCTGCTTCAAGGTATGGTGCTCCATGATTTCCTCCACGGAGTGGACGAAATCGCTGAACGCCGGCTGCACCGATTCCCAATATTCCCGGTAATAGGCGACGCTGAGATAGATATCGCCGAAGTCTTCCAGGAACACCGGTACGTCCTCGAGCCGGATGCCCAGCTTGTCGGACATCATCTTGAGCTTGGAGACCGCATGCTTTTTGTCGGGATGGCGGAACAACGCGACCACGTCGTTGTAGTTCCGCACGCCTTCGTCGGCATCGCCATAGACTTCCATGATGACGCGCTGGGTGAAGGCCCGCATGAAACGGTGGAGTTCTTCCTGCTTGGCCTCCGAAAGTTTCAGCGCGTCCTTGTCTTCGATCGAAATACCCAGTTTGCGCAACTCGATGCGCAGGCAATAAACGTCGTAGGAATAAAGCTTCGAGAGCTTGTTGAGAACGTTGACGTCGTCTGATTCGATATTGGTGAAAACCTGGCGGATGGCGTTAACCGGGACCTGGCCGCTGCCGGCCTTCTTGTCGTCAAACAACTCGATGACGCTTTCGAGCTTGGCGTTCTTGATCATCCGGGTGCGCTCCAGACCCTTGGTCTGCAACGGCACGATGCTAAGCGGCAACACGTGGACCGAATCCCGGTCCTCGTCCTTGATGGGCTCGTTCGAATTGGCGGCTTCTGCCGTATACTCTGCTTCTGCAGCGAGTGTCATTTCAGCCCCCCGTAGGCCAAGACCCGCGAATTAAGGAGGCAATCATAGTGTTTGTTGGGGAATTAGCTAGTAATTACTGTAAATATCCAATTTATGAGCGCAACAAATAAACACTCTCAAATAGTTATATATGTTTTATTGTGCTCTTAATTAAGAGTCAGTTGAATTTAGTCAAATTTGCCATTTAACACGAGAGAATGGCCCGAACCATTTGTCGCCGCTAGACAAATCGACTTGGCGGGCCGCACCGGCTCAAATTCGTTTCATGAGTAAAGCATATTGCCGATGAACCGTTCAGCGTCGGAAAATCCGTCCTAATGCGCCGTTAAGAAATACCGACTATGCTGTCATCAAGGGGGTTGGTCCTAGTTGGTCGGGGTGTGCCAAATGACGATCAAATCTCGGCGGTTTATGCCGACAGCGCGTTTTGCCCTTGCGGCGCTGGCGCTGGCGGTCGTGATGGCCGGTTGTGATGACGCCGGCGAACGCAAACAGGCGGGGGCCGACTGGCTCACCAATAACCATGACGTGCCGCCCGAAAGCGGCTGGAAAATGGGTAGCATTGCGGCCAATTCCCGCAATGAAGTCATCATCAACGTCGACCTCTACAGCGCGGCCAAGGCCAATTCCCTCGACGGCCTGAGCGCCATGGACAAGGGCGAGGTCGCACGTCTGGCCTGTCCCCGCCGCGACAGCGAATTTTGGCCGGTGGCGGGCACGGACACCACCGTCGTCGTGCAACTGCAAAGCATGGGTGAAACCCTGGTGAGGGCCAATTGCCGCCGGCCCTGATGCGCGCTCATGATCCTTGAATGGCTGGAAGCCCTGACGACGCCGTGTCCCCGGACCTGGCGGCGCATGGGATATCTGCGCGAAGCCATCGCCATCCGCTATCGCCAGCGCCGTTGCCGCGATGCCTGGGCGCTGCATCTGGAGCACAGCCGGCGCTTTGTCCGGGAGAGTGCGGCGGAATCGGGCGGCGGGCGGAAAGCCCTGATTTTGGGCGCCGGACTGGTTTACGATCTGCCGATTGACGATCTGGCGCACGCCTTCGACCAGGTCCTGCTGGTCGATCTCGTGCACCTCCGTCCCGCCCGCCTGGCGGCCCGGCGCTTCGCCAACGTCCGTCTGGTCAGCCGCGACCTGACCGAAAGCCTCGAAAATATCCATGCCGGCAAGCCGGTTGCGGAGACGCCAAACGGCTTTCTGGACGATCCCGCAATCGATTTCGTTGTCTCGCTCAATCTGGCTTCGCAGTTGCCCGTCATCCCCTTGGCTTGGCTGGAACGCCGGGGTGTGGCTGACGAAGATGCCCGGGCCGCCCTGGGCAGGCGCCTGATCGAGGCCCATCTGGAATATCTCGGGCGTTTTAACTGTCCGGTCTGCCTGATTACCGACGTCGAGCGCATACACCACGACGCCGCGGGCAAGGAAGTGAGGCGGGAGGCGCCCCTTCACGGCGTCCCGTTACCGGTGGGCGGGGAGAGCTGGATCTGGGATATCGCGCCGCTGGGCGAGATCGACGGAGACACCGTGGTCAGCCACCGCGTCACGGCCGTTCAGTTGAACCGATCCTAACTCAACGGCAGCATGACCTCCTGCCGGTAGGCCGGGCGGTCGCAAAATCTGGCGTACCAGGCTTCGACATTTTTCAGTTGGGGGCGTTCGATATCCAGTTCGAACCAGCGGTGGGCGAAGCAGGCGGCCGGGATGTCGCCCATGGAGGGCTCCTCACCGTTAATGAAGGGCCGGTCCTCCAGCCAGCCGTCGAGCATGGCGTAAAGCTGGCCGCACTCAATGGCGGCGGCTTCCAGGGCCTGCCAATCGCGGTTTTCGGGCGGCGTCCGTATCAGGGTCCAGAAGACCACGACCATCGGTGGCTGCAGGGCGCCCAGCGCCCAGTCCATCCACTGGTTCGCCAGGCCGCGCGCTTCGTGGCCGTCGGGATACCACGGCGTTTCGGCGCCATAGGATTCCGCCAGATAGCGCACGATGGCGTTGGATTCCCACAACGTGACATCGCCGTCTCGCAGCACAGGGATCCTGCCGTTGGGATTGAGCGCCAGGAATTTCGGGGTGTCATTGCCGCCGAAGTGCCCGCCGATATCGCTGCGCTCGACCTCCAGACCAAGCTCGGCCGCGCACCACATGGTCTTTTGTACGTTGACGGAGTTGTTCCGCCCCAGGATTTTGATCTTGTGCGTCATGCCGCGAGCCCGTGACTGAATTTCCGATGAGCGATTTTCGGTATATCGGCCGGAAATTGCAAACGGCCCGGCCTCCGGAGGCCGAGCCGTTTTGTGACGCAGTTAGGAATAACTAGTGGGCGTGGATGCCGCACCAGCGTCTGGGAAACAGGGCGGATCGGCGCTCGATGCGGCCGGCCCTATGGCCGTCGCGGCGGTTGGCGCTGCGGCGGTCGTGATTGGCTCTACGCTCTGTTTTACTGCGGTTTTCGCTGTCCTGGGTTGTGGAACCCGGCTTTCTGCGGTCGAACATAGGGGTTACTCCCGGTGTAAAGTCGTCTACCAAACCCCTAATGCTCAATGACTACGCTTGTCCCCGGGGCCATTGATAGCCGACCCGGGTAAACAGGCGGTTAATTTTCATAAATTCTATTGAATCATAGATATTCTATAAATCTATCGACTGGCCTGGCGGCGCAGTCCGCCGGCGATTTCCAGAATGAACTTGCGGCGCACCGCGGCGCCGAAGCTTTTGTCCTTGTCGGCCGTGATGACGAAGCTGCCGGGTCCGCCGATGATGTAGCTGGAGAAGGCGGCCTCGACATCGTAGTCGACCGGCCGGCCGTTGCAGCCCCGGCAGAGGATGGCCAGTCCGTTGATGACGATGCCGGCGCCGAGGGCGGCGGCGCGCGCCTCGGCGACCGGTACGCCGCCCCAGTTGTTGGCGCTGTCGCCGGAAAAATCGATGATCTTGCGCGTACCCTCCAGATCATTAGCCTCGATCAACCCGTGGGCCACGGCGATGGCGCTGCCGATGGCGTTGGGTCCGAAAGCCAGGCGCGGCGCGGCCATCAGGCTGTTGGCGAACTTGGCGGCGCTTTCCATGCCGTCCACCACCGTCCAGGGCACCACGACATCCTGCGAATAAGCGTCGCCCCATTCGACGTAGGTGACGGCGTTCTTGCCCCGGGCGCCAAAGGAAACGGCCTTGAGCAGGTCGGGATGGGTGATGGCCTCTGCGTAGCCGCGCCGCTGGAAGCGGATTTCGGCCTCGTCGATTGAGCCCGAGGCATCCGCCAGGAACACCAGTTCGACGTCCACCCGTTCCTTGGCGGCCGCCTCGTAGGCGAACAGGATAACGAGCAGAACAGTCAGGTTGATCAGGTAACGCACGGCAACCTCCGGTCAGAAGTTCACGGTGTTTCCCGCCGATTTCCGAACTTGCGGCAGCGGGTCAATTCAGGCGACGGCGCGCGGGGCCAGCATGCGCAGGCGCTGGATATGATCGGGCCCGATGCCGCAACACCCGCCCACGACGACCGCCCCCAGCCCCAGCCAGCGCCGGACATGGATCTCGTACGCCCAGGCGTCCATGTCCTCATCGTACTCGATCGGTCCGTCTGCCAGGACACGTCCTTCGGGCACCGGGCGGAAGGCGTTGGCGTAAGCGCCCTTGGGCTTATCCGTGAGGTCGCCCAAGAGGTTCAGGGCGGCGTCGATGCTTTCCGGTACGCAGCAATTGAACAGATAGGCATCGATGTCCAGATCGGCGACAGCCGCCACGGCGTCGGCGATGGTCTCGCCCGAGCGCAGCCTGCCCGAATGATCGTCCGCCAGCGTCCAGGCCAGCCAGACAGGTTTGCCCGCCGCCGCCGCCACTTCGGCGGTCATGCGGGCTTCGGCGATGCTTGACATGGTCTCACAGAGCAGCAAGTCGACATGCGGCGCCAGGGCGTCGGCGATGACGCGGTAAACGGGCTGGGCTTCGGCGGCGTCCAGCACCTCGTCGGGGCGATAGCTTTCACCCAACGGTGGCAGCGCCCCGGCGATGAGAGTGCCGGCGGCGGCTTCGTCGCGTGCCTCGATGGCCAACCGGGCCGAAATTTCGACCAGCTCGGCCATGCGGTCAGCCATGCCGCGGCGTTCGAGATAGCTCGGGACGCAGGCGTAATTGTTGGTCGTTATGATGTCGGCGCCGGCCCGGATGTAATCGACGTGAAGCCGGCGCACCACGTCGGGCGCCTCCAGCAGTGGGGCGGCCGACCAGATGTCCCTGGGAATGTCGACGCCGCGCGACTTGAGGTAGTCCCCCATGCTGCCGTCCAGCACCAGCACCTCGCGGCCACGCCAAAGATCATCGCTCATATCCGCATCCCCCCACAGGAGGCCGCCATCATTTCACAACCAGTTCGCGGGGAAAATCACAAAACGGTACGGCGCCCTTATCGGTCACCTGGAAGCACTCGCTGATCTCGATGCCCCAGTCGTCCATCCAGATGCCAGGGATCATGTGAAACGTCATGCCGGGCGCCATCACGCTGTCGTCGCCGGGCCTGAGGCTCATGGTGTGCTCACCCCAGTCCGGCGGGTAGTTGAGGCCGGTGGAATAGCCGATGCGGGAGGCCTTCTCCAGGCCGTGCCGGGCGATGCTGGCGCGCCAGACAGCTTCCACCTCGCCGCAGGTGACGCCGGGTTTGGCGGCCTCCAGCGCCTTGTTCAGCCCTTCGACAACAACCTTGGCGGTGTCGCTGAGTTTGTCGGGGGGGTCGCCCAGGAAGACCGTCCGGGCCATCGGGCAGTGGTAGCGCCGGTGGGCGCCGGCGAGTTCCAGGATGGTCGCCTCACCCGTTACGAATTCATCGTCGGTCCAAGTCAAATGCGGCGTCGAGGTGCCGATGCCGGTCGGCAGCATGGGCACGATGGCGGTGTAGTCGCCGCCGAAGTCGGGGTGGCCGGCGATTTGTGCGGCGTAGATCGCCGCCACGGCGTCGCACTGGCGGACGCCGGGTCGGATGGCCTCGACGCCCGCCCGCATGGCCAATTCGATCAGACGCGCGGCCTTGTGCATCAGCTCGAGCTCCGCCGGTGACTTGACCGCCCGTACCCAGTTGACCAGATGATCGCAATCGCTGAAGCGCGCGTCGGGCAGTCCGTTCTCCAAGGCGGCGCAAGCCCTTGGTGAAAAAAAGTAACTGTCCATTTCCAGGCCGACCGCGCCCCTGCCCCAGCCCCGGGAGCGGATGTGTTCGGCGGCGTAATCCATGGGGTGTTTTTCGCGCGCCTGCACGTAGTCGTCCGGGTAGGGCACGATATCGGCCTCGCCGAGGAAGGTGGTGACCCGCGCGCCGCCGGCGTCGATGCCGCGGCCGATCCAGACCGGCGAGGCGCCGTCTACCGGCAGGGCGAGGCATTGCGGCGTATAGAACGACCAGCCGTCGTACCCCGTCAGGTAGTTCATGTTGGCCGGATCGGTGACGATCAACAGATCCAGTCCGGCCGCCGCCATGCGTTCGCGCGTGGCCGCGAGACGGGCGTCGTATTCCGTTTGGCTAAAGGGGCGGGTTTCCGGCAACTTGATCTCCTGCGGCGATAATCTGCGCTGCAGGTTAGCGCATTGACCGTTGCCCGGGCGACAAAATGCGGTTAGATGGCTGTCACTGGGTGTTACGGGTCCGAGGGGACATTTATGACGGACGAACCGAGCAAAGTCGCCGCCGATATCAATCTCGAAGCTGCGGGCAAACAGTTCGGCAGCATCATCGTGCCGCACAGCCGGGACGATTCCGCCTGGGGCAGCGTGCGCCTGCCGCTGATCGTCATCAAGGGCGGCGCATCCGGACCGACCATCCTGTTTACCGGCGGTAACCACGGCGATGAATACGAAGGCCCCATCGCCCTGCTCGATCTTGCCCGCACGCTGGATCCCGACGAGGTCAAGGGCCGGGTCATTATCGTGCCGGCTCTGAACCTGCCGGCGGTGCGCGCCGGCACGCGCACATCGCCGATCGACGGCGGCAACATGAACCGCGCCTTTCCCGGCCGCTGGGACGGCAACGTGACGGAGATGATCGCGGATTACGTCACGCGCCATCTGGTGGCGCCGGCGGACGCCGTGATCGACATTCATTCCGGCGGCAAAACGCTCGACTTCGTTCCCTCCGCCGTTATTCACCGCCTGGCCGATGACGATCAGATGGCGCGGACGCGGGCGGCGATGATGGCCTTCGGCACCCCGCTCGGCCTCATCCTGGAGGAGCTCAACGCCGTCGGCATGCTCGATACCACCGTCGAGGACCTGGGCAAGGTCTTCGTTTCCACTGAGTTGGGCGGCGGCGGCACGGCGCGCCCTGAAAACGTGGAGATGGCGAAGCGCGGGGTGCGCAACCTGTTGGGCCATTTCGGCCTGGTCGATGGTGCCATGGACCTGCGCGAAACGCCGACGCGGGTGATGGAAACACCCGCTGCGGCCTGCTTCACGGCAGCCCGGACGGACGGCATCTACGAAGCGGCAGCACCCCTGGGCTCGATGGTCGCGGCCGGGGACGTGGTGGGCCGCATACATTTCGTGGAAGAGCCCGAACGCCCGCCTCAGGACTACCGAGCGGAGGTCTCCGGCATGCTGATTTGCCGCCACCACCCCGGCCTTGCGCAGGCCGGGGATTGCCTCGCCGTTGTCGCCGTGGACACGGAAGATTGATGACGCACATACGTGGTATGCCGAAATAGCTGTTCGTTTTGTTGGCCCGGCCAACTATATATTTCAAACCTGAATTCAGCGAACGAGGCGGAAGAACCGGATGTCCGATGCCACGATGACCCACCCAGACCCGCTGGAGACCATGCGGAGCATGAGTGGTCTGGAATTCATGCAGGCCATCCTCGACGGTAAACTGCCCGCGGCGCCCATCTCCAAGACCGTCGGATTCAAGGCCGTGGAGGTCGCGGAAGGCCGGGCGGTATTCCGCGGCACGCCGAGCGCCGAAGTTTTCAATCCCATCGGCAGCGTCCACGGCGGCTGGACCGGCACGCTGCTGGACAGCTGCATGGGCTGCGCCGTCCACACCACGCTGCCGCGGGGCATGGGCTACACGACACTGGAATACAAGGTGAACTGCGTTCGCGCGATCAATCTCGACACCGGACCCGTCGACGCCATCGGCACCGTCGTCAGCAGCGGCAAGCGGGTTGGGGTGGCCGAGGGCACCTTGGTCGATCAAAACGGCACCGTGCTGGCGTTCGGCACGACGACCTGTCTGATATTTCCCATATGAGGGGGAGGGTATGACCGAAACGAGCACGTCTGTTGCGTCTGGCTGGCGCACGCCCATGGTCGTCATTACAGCGGGCTGCCTGATCGCCGTCGTCGGTTTCGGCATCCGTTCGGGCTTTGGCCTCTTCCAGGTGCCGATGATTACGGAGTTGGGCTGGGACCGCGAGACGTTCGGTCTCGCCATGGCGATCCAGAACATAATGTGGGGCGTGGGCGTGCCGATTGCCGGCGCCATCGCGGACAAATTCGGGCCGACCCGCGTGCTGATTGTCGGTGCATTGATCTACTTGGCCGGTGTTTACGGCATGGCGGAGGCCCAGACCACCGTGGCGCTGCACCTGTTCGGCGGTGTTCTGACCGGTCTCGGTGTCGCCTTCACGGCCTTTTCCATCGCCATGGCCGCCATGGCCCGCGTCGTCGGCCCGGAACGTCGGTCGTTGGCCTTGGGGCTCGGCACGGCGGCGGGTTCCTTCGGACAGGTGGTGTTTTCGCCCCTGGGCTATGTGTTGATCGAAACCTACGGCTGGCATTCGGCTTTGCTTATGTTCGCCGCCGTTTCGATGGTCATCATCCCGTTGGCGCTGGCCTTGCCGGGCGGCAATACCGCCAAGGGCGAGGCGCCCAGCGACCAGACGCTGATGACCGCCCTGCGCGAGGCGACGTCGCACCGCGGGTTCGTTCTGCTGACCATCGGATTTTTCGTCTGCGGCTTCCACGTGGCCTTCATCACCGCCCGTTCTCTGGTCATCCTCGGATTACTGCTGGCGCCGAAAACGGAATGGACCATTTACGTGTTCGCCGGCGCCATGGGTCTGCTGTGGCTTTCCACCGTGCCCCTGACCATGGGCATTGTCGGTCAGGTGTTCGGGCTGAAGTATGTCGCGACGCTGTTTGGCATCGTTTTCCTCAGCCACCAGTTGGGCAGTTTCCTCGGCATTTGGCTCGGCGGCAGGCTCTACGACACAACCGGTTCCTACGATGTTGTTTGGTGGGCCGGCGTGGCCTTGGGCATCGCCGCCGCCATCGTCCACTGGCCGATCGACGAAAAACCGTTGGCTCGCTTGAGCGAACAACAGGCGTGAAAATCGGCGAATTTCCGGGGCAGCGAATTTTCGGCTGGAGTTGAGGCGTGGCCCGGACTAAATATGCCGCCATGAAGATCAAGATTACCGAACCGGAACGTGCGAACGAGATCGCGGAGCCGCTTTTGGCGCTCATCCGTTCCGCCTTTGAGGAGCAGCGCGGCGCCGTCGATCCGGAGTCGTCGGCCCTGGAACTGACGCAAGACGAACTCGAAAACATGATCGAGGGCGAAAACCTGGCGATAGCCTCGGTCGGGCGGGAAATGGCCGGCAGCGTTTTTTTCACCGCCGACGGCAACGACCTTTACCTCCACACCCTGGCGGTGTCGCCCGATCATCGCCGCCGCGGCGTCGGCCGGGCCCTGATCGACCACGTCGTGGCCTGCGCCACCGAGGGCGGCTACCGGCGGGTTACCTTGAACATGCGCACGAACCTGGACAATAACTTCCGGCTGTTCCAGCGCCTGGGCTTCAGCAAATTCGACGACGGCTACCATCGCGGCTACAACAATCCGACGTATCTGAAAATGGCCAAGCAACTGGCGGTCTAGAAAACCAGCCTCGGGGCGGCCGGGAACATCTGAAAGGCGATCATGAAAGCAGCACAATACGCCACGCGCGGAAATCCCGTCGAGGTCACCGACGTCGTCGAAATGGACGATCCCGTCGCCGGCCCCGGTGAAGTCGTCATTGACGTCGAGGTTTCCCCCATCAATCCCTCGGACGTTCTCACCATAACCGGCGATTACGGCATTCTGCCCAAGTTGCCGGCGCTCTGCGGCAATGAAGGCATCGGACGGGTGGCGAGCCTGGGCGAGGGCGTCGATGACGTCAATGTCGGCGATCGGGTGTTTCTGCCCATCGGCCAAGGCACGTGGCGCACCCAGATGACCGGCAAGGCGGCGGACCTGGTGCCGGTGCCGCCGGGCACGGATCCGCTGCAAATGTCGATGCTGGCTATCAACCCGCCGACCGCCTACCTGATGCTGCGCGATTTCGTGCGTCTCGAGCCGGGTGACTGGATGATCCAGAACGCCGCCAACTCAGGCGTCGGACGCTATGCCATTCAACTGGCGGCCGCCCAGGGCGTCAAATCGATCAACGTTGTGCGCCGGGATGACGTGACCGCCGAATTGACCGCGTTGGGCGCCGAAGCGGTGGTGACCGACGGCGACGATCTCGCCGAAAAGGTCCGGGCCCTGACCGACGGCGCGCCCCTGAAACTGGGCCTGGATGCTGTCGGCGGCGACGCCACCATGCGGCTTGGCGATTGCCTGACCGAAGGCGGCAAGGTGGTCAATTACGGATTGCTGTCGGGCCAGGCCTGCAAGCTGTCGCCGGCGGCGACGATTTTCTACGACGTGTCGCTGCACGGTTTCTGGCTGGCCCGCTGGTTCCGCACGGCGCCGATCGGCGAACGCATCAGCGTGATGACCGAGTTGGGCGCCCGCGTCGCCACCGGCGAAATGACGGCGGCGGTCGATTCGACTTACCACTTGGATGACATCAAAGCCGCTCTGGGCCGCGCCATGGCCGACGGCCGCGACGGTAAGGTGCTGGTCACCCCCAACGGCGATCTGAAGGATTAGGAGCATCGCTCATGAGTGACGGCAACGGGAATAGCGGGGGCCGTGTCGCCGGCAAGGTCGCCCTGATCACCGGCGGCGCTTCCGGTTTGGGCCAGGCCTCGGCCGTTTTGATGGCTGACGAGGGCGCGCGCATCGTCGTCACCGACATGAACGCCGAAGGCGCCGAGGAAACCGCCCGCATGATCAACGACGCCCAGGGTGAGGACCGCGCCATGGCGGTGGCTCATGACGTCACCAGCGAAGAGCAGTGGATCGAAGCCATCGCCAAAGGCCTCGAAGTTTTCGAGGTGCTCGACGTCGTGGTTAACAGCGCCGGCGTCGGCGTCATGAAGGATGTCGAGGAGACGACGCTGGAGGAATGGCGCTTCGTCAACGGCGTCAATCTGGACGGTACTTTTCTCGGTTGCAAACACGGCATCGGCGCCATCAAGAAAACCTCGCGCGAACGCGGCGGCTCGATCGTCAATCTCTCGTCGGTTTCCGGCATCATCGGCGGCCATAACGTCGCCGCCTACAATGCCTCGAAAGGCGGCGTCCGCCTGTTGTCCAAGTCCGTGGCGCTGCACTGCGCCCGCAAGGGCTACAACATCCGCTGCAATTCCGTGCACCCCACCTTTATCGATACGCCCATGGTTCAGGACATGTTCAATGCCGCCGACGAGCCTGAAAAGGTCCGCAGTAAGCTGGTCCGACAAATTCCCATCGGCCGGCTCGGCGTACCCGCCGACATCGCCCAGGGCATCCTCTACCTGGCCTCGGACGAATCTTCCTTCATGACGGGCTCTGAATTCGTCCTGGATGGCGGCATCACCGCCCAATAAGTATTAATCCGCCAGGGAAGCTTTGACGCCCTCGGCCCGCGTGGCCAGCCAGTCCATGGCATGGCTGGCTTGTGCCGGAATTTCATCCGCAAGGGCTTCGGCGAGTTCCCGGTTTTGTTCACGGCAAGCCTTTTCCAGCCGCCCCCCGAGATCCGATAGCGCCACAAGGCCGATGTTGCCCGACGTGCTTTTGATGTCGTGCGCCTCTTGGCGCATGCCGTCCATGTCGTTGTCGCGGTGGGCTTGGGCCAGCCGTTCCAGGCGGCTGTCGATGTCTTCGAGATAGATGGTGATCAGTTCGAGCGTGCGCTCCAGGCCGATCACGGTTTGCAACTCGCCAAGCACTTTTTCGTCGATGGCGTCGGCCTGGTCTTCGGGGCCGGCGCTCTCGATTGAAGGCGGCAGGTTGCCGGCGACCCGCCGCAGGGTTTCATTCAAGGCCGCCGGATCGATCGGTTTGGCCAGGAAACCCGTCATGCCGGCCGCGCTGCAGCGTTCGGCATCCTCTGGTGTCACGCTTGCCGTCATGGCGAAAATCGGCAGGTCGGCAGAATCGCCCGGCAGCGCCCGGATTGCCATGGCAGCCTCGATGCCGTTCATCACCGGCATCTGAATATCCATCAGCACGACGTCGTAGTCGGCGTTCTGCACGGCCTCGACGGCCTTGGCGCCGTCCACCGCCAAATCCACGTTGTGGCCCAGATTTCCGATGATCGCCAAGGCGACCTTTTGATTTATGAGATTGTCCTCGGCCAACAGGATCTGCATCGGTCCCAGGCTCTGCTCGGCGGCGCGATGTTTGGTCAGAAGCGGCAGACTGCCGTCGTCCGGGGCTGCCGCTAACTCGCTCAGGATGCTGAACAGCACTGGCTTGTCGATGGGTTTGGTGAGAAAGGCGGCAAAGCCGGCCTCCTTCATGCGCTGGGCGTCACCCCTCAGCCCGGTCGCCGTGGAAACGATGAGGCGGGTTCCGGCCGTGAGCGGATTGGAGCGCAGCGCCGTGGCGAAACCGCTGGCCGACATGTCGGCCGAATTGATGTCGATCAGGGCGAAATCGAAGGGGTTTTGCGTGTTGGCGGCCCGTTCGATCATCTCGATGGCGTCCGACTGGGAAACCGTCGATTCCACGGTCATGTTCCAGGCGCGGAAGAGTTCCTCGAAATGGTGCCGGTCGATATCTTCCGGATCCAAGAGACAGATCCGCAAGCCGGCGATGTCGCCGCTGCCGACGGCTTCGTCTTGGGCCGCCACGCCGACGTCGATTTCGAACCAGAACGTGCTGCCCTCGCCCTCGCTGCTGTCGACGCCGATTGCGCCGCCCATCAATTCGATCAGGCTGCGGCAAATCGCCAGACCGAGGCCCGTGCCGCCATATTTCCGCGTGACCGAGCTGTCGACCTGGGAAAATTTATTGAAAAGCTGATTGCGGGCTTGTTCGGGAATGCCGATGCCGGTGTCCTCGATTTCGACCCGGATACGGGTCTCCTCCGAGGCTTCGCCGATCTGGCCGACGACGTCGGCGCGCACCTCGACCGTGCCGGATTCGGTAAACTTCACCGCGTTGCCGATCAGATTGAGCAGGACCTGCCGCAGCCGCCCCGGATCGCCTAGCAGTATGTGCGGAATGCCGTCGTTGAACCGGGTGCTGATCTCCAGGTGCTTGTTGTGGGCGCGTGGCGAGAGTAGGCGCACCGTTCCTTCGACCACGGAATGCAGGTCGAACTCGATCGATTCCAGTTCCAGCCGGCCGGCCTCGATCTTCGAGTAATCGAGAATGTCGTTGATGATGGTGAGGAGCGATTCACCCGAATCCTTGACGATTTCGGTGTATTCGCGCTGGGTCTGATCGAGATGCGTTTCCAACAGCAGGCCGGCCATCCCGAGGATGCCGTTCATGGGCGTCCTGATCTCGTGGCTCATGGTGGCGAGGAATTCGGATTTCGCCTGGTTCGCCTCCTCCGCCGCATTGCGGGCGTCGGTTGCGGCGCGGCGCAGGCGGCGGGGTTCGGTGATGTCGCGGATCAGGCCGGTGAGGTAGGGCGTGGTGCCGGACAGCACGACCGAAAAACCAAGGGCAAAGTAGCGTGGATCACCGTCGGGCGTTCGGATGCGGAAGGTGTCGACGGCGCCCACGGTGTCTTCGACCTCCCCGTTGGCGAAGGCGCGGAGAGTGAATTCGAGAAATTCCCGGTCCTTGTCTTCGACCAGGTCGAAAAAGTCGTCGACGCTGATTTCCGGTCCCAGTCCGAGACGCTGGATTTGCAGCCAGAAGCGGTCGCCGATGGTCATTTTGTCGGTCAGCAGATTCCAGTCCCAAAAGGCCTGGTCGGCCGCCTGCATGGCATAGACGTGCCGGTCGGCATCGGCTTTGGCGCGGTCCTTCTCCGCGATCAGGCTGGTCACGTCGTAGAAGGTGAAGAGGCTGCCGCCGCTCGGCAAATCCTGGCGGCGGCGTTCGACCGTCCGACCGTCCTCCAGCGTGACGGCGGCAAGATCGTCGTCCTTTGGCCCTGCGTCCTCGCTTGCGGAGCCGAATATCCGGTCGCATCCTACGAGCTTAACCAGGTCGGCCGCCAGGGGATTGCCCGCCAGGTAGGCGGCGCCGACGTTCCACATATCGCGAAAGGCCGAATTGCTGCGCCGAACGCGGGCTTCGGCGTCGAGGACAAGGATGGCGACGCCGACGACATCGTCGAGCGCCGACAGTTCCTCAAGCAGCAGGGTGTTGAGACCGAGATCGCCGCGCACCGGTGAAATCTGATCCCGGTGACCCTCTTCGCCGGGTGCTTTTTCGTCGTCCATGGGACTCCAGCCGAGCAATCGCGTCTCGTCAATAAAATGGCACGCCGCCCGGTTAAACCATCAGCGGATGAATTTCAATGCCCTTGCCCCCGGTGCCCCGCCACCCTAAATTCTTCCACCATGAAAGATCAAATTCTTTTGGTGGTTCACCAGCAATCCTCCGACCCCGGCCGGGTTGCGCGTCAACTGCGCTCGCGCGGTTACGGTTTGGACATCAGAACGCCTTCGGGCGGCGACGATCTGCCCGCAACCATGGACGACCACTCCGGCGCCATCGTGTTCGGCGGTCCCATGAGCGCCAATGACGATCACCTGGATTTCGTGCGTCACGAGATCGATTGGCTATCCGTGGCCCTAAAATCCGGAAAACCGTTTCTCGGCATCTGTCTCGGGGCTCAGATGCTGGTGCGCAACCTGGGCGGCAAGGTTGAGCTTCACCCCGAAGAGCGGGTTGAAATCGGCTACCATCCGATAGCGCCCACGGAAAAAGGCAAATCGGTTTTTCCGGATTCCATGTGCGTTTACCAGTGGCACAAGGAAGGCTTTGAAATACCCAAAGGCGTCGAGCGCTTGGCCACCGGTCCGGTTTTCGAGAACCAGGCATTCCGGTACGGCAATGCCTACGGCATCCAGTTTCATCCCGAGGTGACGAATGGAATCATGCTGCGCTGGCTGACCGCGGCGGCTCACATGCTGGATAGCGAGGGCGCGCAGGGCCACGCCGATCAGGTCAGGGCGCGCCGCCGCCATGACGGTGCGACCATTCGCTGGCTTTCGGATTTTCTCGATATCTGGCTGGCGCCCGGGGCGGTGACGCCGTGCCGGCCTAGCTCGATTGCGTCCGAGACACTTCGTCAATCAGCACCTTGACCTCGCCCTTGCCCAGCAATTTGTCGCTGAGGCGCTGAAGCGACCGGACAATGGCGTCGAGCTGCATGACGCCGGTCGAGGCCGCCGAACTGCCGTAGCGGTAGAGGTAGTTGAGGTAGGCGTCGCTGAGCTTCGGCAGTCGGATGCGTATTCTTTCTTCCATGGCGCCGTTGATGACCTGCAGCTTGAGCACCAGGGTTATGTTGCCGCGGATGGTACGTTCATCCAGCACCGGCGCGATCAACGGTTCCATTTTGATGAAAATGAATTTCCCGGTGTGTTCAGGGGCTTCCTCTGTCCCCTCCTCCCCCTCCTCCTCGGCGTCCTCCACCGATTGGGCGACGGCAGGGAAGGCGGCAAGGCTCGTGCACAGCAGCGCGATCGTCAGGCCGGCCGCCGCCCGGCTCGTCCAGCCGGCGGCGGCCGATCGGATTGTGATGAAAAATTGATCCAGGTTCATCATTGTCGACGCCGCACCATACCTTGTGTGGTGGCCTATCCCCTTAGAATGAAAACGTTTTTACCATGACACGTCCGCCCTTGAAAGATAACCGGGCGAACGGCCTTGAAATACCGCTGCGCCGTTCCCAAATTGATATTAGCAATCCGAAACGTTTTTGGATTTTTTACGAACCGGGCGCCAGCCCAGACCCCAAGAGGAATTCTTAATACAGCAAGCAAATTCTCTT
>CAYOAD010000016.1:0-31301 GCA_964401845.1 uncultured Rhodospirillaceae bacterium
CGACGCCGCCTGGGCTGCCGTCACCATCGACGAGATTAGCCAGGAGGAGCGCTGGGGGACCGACCGGGAGGCCGCGGAAAGGCGGCAAACGCTGAACGAAGCCCTCGTCGCGGCGGCAAAATTCATGGCGTTGTGCCGAACGGCGTAAAACGCCGCCAATTCCCCCGTAATTGAGTGAAAAATAGCCTGATACGGGGACTGGAAAGGGCTTATACACTGGTCAGGGGACGGATATGATGGTATCTCCCGTGTCGCCCTTATAAGCCCCCAAGGCTGGCCCTTTCGGGCTGCCGTTTCCAGGAGCCGCCATGCAGGAGATCATTCGCCAACTAGAGGAAATGCGCGCCCGCGCCCGCGCCGGAGGCGGTGAACGAAGAGCCCAGGCGCAGCACTCGAAAGGCAAGCTGACGGCCCGCGAACGGATCGAATTGCTGCTCGATCCCGGTTCGTTCGAGGAATACGACATGTTCGTGGAGCATCGCTGCACGGACTTCGGCATGGAAGATCAGAAAGTGCCGGGCGACGGCGTCGTGACCGGCTCAGGTACCGTCAACGGCCGCCTGATTTTCGTCTTCAGCCAGGATTTCACCGTCTTCGGTGGTTCGCTCTCCCAATCCCACGCACAAAAAATCTGCAAGGTCATGGATCAGGCCATGAGGGTCGGCGCGCCGGTCATCGGGCTCAACGATTCGGGCGGCGCGCGCATTCAGGAAGGCATCGATTCGCTGGCCGGCTACGCCGACGTTTTCCAGCGCAACGTGCTGGCCTCCGGCGTCATTCCGCAAATTTCGGTCATCATGGGGCCGTGTGCCGGCGGTGCCGTCTATTCGCCAGCCATGACCGACTTTATCTTCATGGTGAAGGACAGCTCCTACATGTTCGTCACCGGGCCTGAAGTCGTGAAAACCGTAACCCAGGAAACGGTGACGCAGGAGGAACTGGGCGGCGCAGTGACCCACAGCGCGAAATCCGGCGTCTCCGACCTGGCTTTCGAGAACGATGTGGAAGCGTTGGAGCAGGTCCGGCGCTTCGTCGATTTTCTGCCCGCTTCGAACCGGGCCGTGGCGCCGGTACGCGAAACGCCCGACCCCAGCGACCGCGTCGAGATCTCACTCGACACCCTGGTGCCGGCCGATCCCCACAAGCCCTACGATATGATGGAGCTGATCAGGAAGGTCGTGGACGAGGGCGATTTCTTCGAAATCCAGCCCGACTATGCCAAGAACATCATCGTCGGCATGGGCCGCATCGCCGGCTCCACGGTTGGCGTCGTCGCCAACCAACCGACTGTTCTGGCCGGTTGCCTGGATATCGATTCAAGCCGCAAGGCGGCCCGCTTCGTCAGGTTCTGCGACTGTTACAACATTCCGATCCTGACGCTGGTCGACGTGCCGGGTTTCCTGCCGGGCACCGCCCAGGAGTACGGGGGCATCATCAAGCACGGCGCCAAGCTGCTGTACGCATTCGCCGAGGCGACGGTGCCAAAAGTGACCGTCATAACGCGCAAAGCCTACGGCGGCGCCTACGACGTCATGAGTTCGAAGCACCTCCGGGGTGACATGAACTACGCCTGGCCGACCGCAGAAATCGCGGTAATGGGCTCCAAGGGTGCTGTGGAGATCATCTTCCGAGAGGAAATCGGCGACGAGGAAAAGATCCAGGCACGCACCGACGAATACCAGGAAAAGTTCGCCAACCCATTCATCGCCGGCCACCGCGGTTTCATCGACGACGTGATCATGCCGCACAACACGCGCATGCGCGTGGCCAAGGCTCTGGACGTGCTGCGCAACAAAAAGCTTGATAACCCGTGGAAGAAGCACGGGAACATCCCATTGTAGAGAGGTACGGTTCGGCATGTTTTCGAAGATACTGGTTGCCAACCGGGGGGAAATCGCCTGCCGCGTGATCCGCAGCGCGCGGGATATGGGCATCAAAACCGTCGCGGTCTATTCCGAAGCCGATAAGGCGGCTGTGCACGTCGACATGGCGGACGAAGCGGTTTGCATCGGCCCGCCGGCCGCGGCGGAGAGTTATCTGGTCATCGACAAGATTCTCGCCGCGATTAAGGAAACCGGCGCCGAGGCGGTCCATCCAGGCTACGGCTTTCTGTCGGAAAACGCCGCCTTCGTCGAGGCGCTTGAAGCAGCGGGTGTCGCCTTCATCGGTCCAGGGACCAAGGCAATCGCCGCGATGGGCGACAAGATCGAGTCCAAGAAACTGGCGGCGGAAGCGGAAGTGGCGACGGTGCCGGGTTATCTCGGCGTCATCCAGGACGCCGACGAGGCGGTCAAAATCGCCAAGGACATCGGCTATCCCGTCATGATCAAGGCCTCCGCCGGCGGCGGCGGCAAGGGCATGCGCGTGGCCTATGACGAGGACGAAACGCGCGAGGGATTTGAACGCTCCGTCTCCGAAGCCAAATCCAGCTTCGGCGACGACCGTGTCTTTATCGAGAAGTTCATCACTGAACCGCGCCACATCGAAATCCAGATTCTCGCCGACAGCCACGGCAACGTTATCTACCTGGGTGAGCGGGAATGCTCGATCCAGCGTCGCCACCAAAAGGTCATCGAGGAAGCGCCGAGCCCCTTCCTCGACGAAGCCACCCGCAAGGCTATGGGCGAACAGGCTGTCGCTCTGTCGAAGGCCGTCGACTATAAGTCCGCGGGTACCGTCGAGTTCATTGTCGATGCCGACCGGAATTTCTACTTCCTTGAAATGAACACCAGGCTTCAGGTCGAGCACCCGGTGACGGAACTGATCACTGGCGTGGACCTTGTCGAGCAAATGATCCGGGTAGCGGCGGGCGAGGAGCTTACGCTGACGCAGGACGACGTCAAACTGAACGGCTGGGCGATCGAATCGCGCATCTATGCGGAGGACCCGGTGCGCGGTTTCCTGCCTTCGACCGGCCGCCTGTCGCGATACATGGAACCCCAGGGCGATTATGTGCGCAACGACACGGGCGTCACCGAAGGCGACGAGATATCGCTTTATTACGATCCGATGATCTCCAAGCTGTGCACCCACGGCGCGACGCGGGAACAGGCTGTGGCGCGAATGTCAGAAGCGCTCGACAAGACCGTGATCCGCGGCATCGGCAACAACATCGGATTTCTCTCCGCCGTTATGGCCCACCCGCGTTTCCGCGAAGGCCGGCTGTCCACCAATTTCATCGCTGAGGAGTATCCCGACGGCTTCAGCGGTGCGGAACTGGATGACGAATCGGCATCGCGGCTGATCGCCGTTGTCGCTGCGGTTCACCGCTGGGTGACCCGGCGCGAGGTCCGGATCCCGGGCCAGATCAGCGGCTACGATCGACGCGTGGCCTCGGAATGGGTTGTCGGCCTGGGCGGCGTCGACCATGCCGTATCCGTGTCGCGGGATGGCGAAATCGTCAATGTTGAGGTCGACGGCCGGGCTTTGGCGGTGCACAGCTACAGCAACTTCGGTGACATCCTGTTCGAAGGCAGCGTCAACGGCGACGACATCGCCGTGGAAATCGAGGCGGTGCCCGGCGGTTACTGCATCGCTCACGGCGGCGCGGCGGCGGTCATGGCGGTGCGCACTCCCAGGGCCGCCGAACTCGCCAGCCGCATGCCGGTCAAGGAACCGCCCGACCTTTCCGCGTTTTTGCTGTCCCCGATGCCGGGGCTGGTCGTCGAAATCAAAGTGAGCGAGGGCGAGGAGGTCAAAGCGGGACAGGCGCTGGCCATTATCGACGCCATGAAGATGGAAAATGTCCTGGCGGCGGAGCGCGACGGCGTCGTTGCCGCCGTGAAAGCGGCGCCGGGCGACAGCCTGGCAACCGATCAGGTGATCCTCGAATTCGAATGACAGGATAGGAATTTGCCTACCGGAAATGCAATTTTTTCCTGAAATTTCTATGATTTAGCTGTCAATATATTAGGGGGGCGCTGATCGCCGGCGGATTGCCGGTATTGGATCGCGCGCGGCGGCGCCGCTCGGCGGAGTGGGAACCGGTGACGAACGCAGTGGAGTTGGATACCAGCGATCTGGATCGGCTCAGGTTATTGGACCTTCTGGAACTTTCCGGAGATTCCGTTTGGGAAACGGACTCCGAGTTCAAATACAACTTCTTTTCGGACAATGCTCTGGCGGGTACCGGCTGGAAACCGGCCGATCTCATCGGCCGTACGCCCGTCGAGATAGGCTGGGAAGTCGTCGGCGAAGAATTGAGCTGGGAAGACCTGCAGCAATACGTCGACGCGGGGGAGGCTTTCGCCGGCTTGGAAATCCGCATCCCCATTGCCACCTCGGGCGAGCGGATCGTCAGCCTCAGCGGTAAGCCATTGCATGACGATTTCGGCAGGTTCGTCGGCTACCGCGGGGTTGCCCAGGACATCACCGGTCAGAAGCGAACGCAGATGCTGCTTCGGATCAACAACAGCATTTTGGAGCGCCTGGCGCGCGGCGAACCGCTGCCGGAGATTCTCAAGACGATCGTTGAAACCATTGAACTGCTGGTGCCGGGCGTTGTGGGTGCCGTCAGGTTTCTCAACGTGGAAAGCGGAAAGCTTGAATTCGCGGCGGCCTCCGATGTCGGCCAAGCCATGGCCGGAAGCATGCCCGAAATATTCGTCAGCGAGGACCAGGGACCGTGCGGCATCGCCATGCGGGAGGCACGCCTCGAAGGCGTTGAGGACGGCGGCGCGCTTTCGCCCGGTGATCCCATGAAAGCACGGCTCGATGCATTTGCGGTGGTTTCACTTTGGGCCCAACCCATTCTGCTTGCCAACCAGGAACCTGTTGGCATCTTGAACATTTTTTCGGCGGATCCCTACGCCCCAACTGGCATTGACAAAGCGGTCCTGGCCGCTTTGGCGAGGGTTGCAGGTATCGCTTTCGAACGCCACCAGGTCGGTCAGGCTTTGGCCAACAGCGAAATCAGATTTCGCGATATCGCGGAGTCCACCTCCGACTGGTTTTGGGAGACGGACACCGATTCCAAAATCTGTTATGTGTCCGGACGCGTCGAGGAGATCACCGGTATTCCGGTTTCCCACTTTATGGGCCGACGCCGCGACGAGTTCCCCAGTACCGGCGTCGAGCCGGAGTTCTGGCTTTCGCACATACAGGACGTGGCCGAACGAAAACCGTTCCGTGACCTGACCTATCCCGTCGTCAATCCCGCGGGGGAGGAGCGCTGGTTCCGGATCAGCGGAAAACCAGCCTACGATATCGCCGGCTCTTACGTCGGTTATCGGGGCTCCGGCCGAGACATTACGGAGGAAATCGAAGCGCAGAACCGGGCGCAAGAAGCAGAACATCTCATGATGGATGCGATTGAGAACAGTGCCGAAGGCCTAACCCTTTGGGATGCCGATCATCGCTTCATCGTCGGCAACATGTCCAAGCTGGGGCATGATGAGAGACTCGCCCCCGATGACCGCCTCGTGCCCGGTATGACGTTTCGTGAATACGCGCGGATCGTCGCCTACGCAGGCATCATGCCTGAAGCGGAAGGTCGTGAGGAAGACTGGCTCGAAGAACGCATGGCCAATTTCGAAAAAGCAGACGGCAGGGCGATTATCCAGGAAAGGATAACCGGAGAGTGGGTGCGGGTCACCGATCACAAAACCAGGGACGGCGGTCGACTAACGGTCTACTCGGACATTACGTCGATCATGGAGCGCGAGGCCGAGATCCGCACCGCCGAGGAACGGTTGACCGACGCCATCGAATCGATTTCCCAAGGATTTATCCTCTACGACGCCGACGACCGGCTAATCCTGACCAACAGCAAGTACCGGGAATTCTTCCCCGAACTGCGTGACGAACTACAGCCGGGCACACCCTTCGAAACCATCGTCAGGGCTGCAGCGGAAAAAATCTTTTTCGAGGACGTCGAGGATTTCACCGAAAAGCGCATCGCCTGGCGGAGAAATCCCGAGGAGCCCTATAAGGTTCACCGGGTCGGCGGCCGCTGGCTAATGAACAACGAGCGGCCGACGCGTGCCGGCGGTACCGTCAGCGTCTGGACCGATATCACTGATCTCAGGGAGCGTGACGAAGCGTTGACACTGTCCGAGCAACGCTTCGCCATGGCCTTCCAATCCAGCGCTATCATGATGGCGATCTCGTCGAAGGACACAGGCGTCCTGCTGGAAGTCAATGATCACTGGCTTAAGACGCTGGGTTTCCGCCGCGAGGAGGTCATTGGCAAATCCGCCGTCGAGTTGGGTATTTGGGCGGACGCCGGAGCTCGGGAAAATTTGATTGATATTATCGATCGTGACGGGGAAGCCCGGGAAATTGAAGCTGCCATTCGGACGAAAACCGGTGACGTGATTCAAGTCCTGAATTCCTGCGAAGTCATCGACGTGGGTGGGGAGAAACGCGTTCTTTTCGTGACCCATAACATTTCGGAGCAGAAACGGGTGGAGGAGCAACTTCGCAACGCCCGCGATCAGGCGGAGTTCGCCAGCCGGACCAAATCCGAATTCCTCGCCAACATGAGTCACGAACTTCGTACACCGCTCAATGCCGTGATTGGGTTTGCCGAATTCATCGAACGCGAAATTTACGGCTCGCTGGGTGACGAAAGGTACAAGGGCTATGTCTCCGACATCAAATCAAGCGGCGTCCATTTGCTCGATCTGATCAACGACATTCTCGACGTTTCCCGCGTCGAGGCCGGCCGTTTGGAGTTGCGGGAGACCGTCATCGATGTGGAGGATGCAGTGAGATCGAGCGCCCGCTTTATCCGCGACCGCGCCCACCAGTCCGAAATTACTGTCGACCTGGTTTTCGAACCTGGTTTGCCGCAATTGTACTGCGACGAAACAAAATTCAAGCAGATCCTCGTCAACCTGCTGGGGAATGCGGTGAAATTTACAGAACGGAGCGGCAGTATTTCGGTGCGAGCCAACGTCAGCCCGCAACTGGGCGGTGTGGACGTGGCGGTGAGCGATACCGGGATCGGGATTGAGGAGGCGGATATTGAGGAGATCCTGACGGTATTCGGGCAGGTCGACAGCGCTGTCACCCGGCAGTACGACGGCGCCGGGCTCGGATTGCCCTTAACCAAAGCGCTGGTCGAACTCCACGGCGGCGAGCTTCGGCTGGAAAGCGAAGTGGGTGTGGGGACCAAGGTCGTCGTCTGTTTCCCCCCTGAACGATCGGTGCCGCGCTAGGGACGTAGGTGATGGCGAATGTCGGCTGATGAAAAAATCAGAGGCATCCAAGTCCTTTTTGCCGGACGGGTTCAAGGCGTCTGGTTTCGTGCCTGGACGGCCGAGGAGGCGGCTTCGCTGGGCGTCGAGGGCTGGGTGAGGAATCTCCGCAGTGGTGAGGTCGAGGCGGCGTTTACCGGGCCCCGAGATGCTGTCGAGGCGCTCATCGAGGCTTGCCGGGACGGCCCGCCCCTGGCACGCGTGGATCACGTCAGGATTGTCGAGTTGTCCGGGGAAGATATCGCCGAGTTGGTCGGCGGCGGTTTCGTTCAGCGGCCGACGGCCTGATCGGCACCGGCCCCGACAGCCGGATCCGGTATGCCTGCAGCTTCGAAAACCTCGCCGAACGTCTGCTGCAGCACAGTATCGACTTCAGCCATGGTCACCGGAATGCCGAGATCGACCAGCGAGGTCACCCCCTGGTCTTCGATGCCGCAGGGGACGATGCCCTGGTAGTGACCGAGGTCGGGTTCGACGTTGAGCGAGATGCCGTGAAAGGTCACCCAATGGCGCACCCGGACGCCGATGGCGGCGATCTTGTCTTCCCGGCCGCCGCCCCGGTCGACCCAGATGCCGACACGGCCCTCGCGGCGTTCTCCGCGGATGTTGTAACGCTCCAAGGTAGCGATGATCCAGGCTTCCAGGTTACGGACATGCCGCCGGACATCCCGTCCGCGCCGGCGTAAATCCAACATCGCATAGGCCACGCGCTGGCCGGGACCGTGATAGGTGTAGCGGCCCCCCCGACCGGCGTCGTAGACCGGGAACAGATTGCCGTCGACCAGTTCCGCCGGATCGGCGCTGGTGCCGGCCGTATAGAGCGGCGGATGCTCCAGCAGCCAGATCTTTTCCGGCGCACGGCCTTCAACGATATCGGCGACCCGTGCTTCCATCGCTGCGAGACCTTGGTCGTAGTCGACCAGATCGTTTGAAATTTGCCATTCGATTTCCACCATGGACCTTGTTTAACACACCCTTCGCGATATTTTCGTTAATCCTTTGCTAACCGCGATCGCGCATGCTGAAATCCGAGCGGCATCGTGGAGAGAGAGCATGGAGCGCGATAAGGCAATTCAAGACGTTTCGGTGGAGCTTTCGGTGGTTTTAGGCCGAAGCAACATGCCGATTCACCAATTGCTGAAAATGGGCCGCGGCGCCGTGATCGAACTCGACGCCACGGTCGACGACGATGCCTGGGTCTACGCCAACAACCGTCTGATCGCCCGCGGTTTGGTCATGGTATCGGGTGAAAACGTCGCCGTTTCGATTACAGAAAAAGTAAAGCAGTCGGAAAGCTGATATCCCGCCAAATTCCAACAATGTATGCTTGATTGGAGCCTGGGGAGGTGCTATTTCCAGGCCCAGTTCTGTGCGGTCGTGGCGGAACTGGTAGACGCGCAGCGTTGAGGTCGCTGTGGGCGCATAGCCCGTGGAAGTTCGAGTCTTCTCGACCGCACCAAAATTCCGAGCCCGCAGCTAATCCTGCGGGCTCGTTTGGTTTTGGCGCTTTATGCTCTAAAGTGCTCCACCGCGAGATAGAAAAAAACGGTGGGGTAGATAGATGGCCGACGACATCGACGAAATGGCGCTCGACTATCACCGGCATCCCGTGCCCGGAAAAATCAGTGTCACGCCGACCAAGAGCCTCTCAAATCAACGCGACCTGGCGCTGGCCTATTCGCCCGGCGTGGCGGCGGCCTCGCGCCTGATCGCCGACGATCCCGCGGAGGCGGAAGGGCTGACGGCCAGGGGCAACCTTGTCGGCGTTATCTCCAACGGCACCGCCGTCCTCGGCCTCGGCGCCATCGGGCCTTTGGCGTCCAAACCGGTCATGGAAGGCAAGGGCGTGCTGTTCAAGAGCTTCGCCGGCATCGATGTTTTCGATATCGAAGTGGACGAAACCGATCCCGAGCGCTTCGTCGAGGTGGTGGCCAGCCTGGAACCGACCTTCGGTGGCATCAATCTCGAGGATATCAAGGCGCCCGAGTGTTTCGAGATTGAAGAGCGCTTGCGCGAGCGTATGAACATTCCGGTCTTCCATGACGATCAACACGGCACCGCGATCTGCGTCGGCGCCGCCGTCTACAACGGTCTCAGGGTGGTGGACAAGGACATCGGCGAGGTCAAGCTGGTGGCATCGGGGGCTGGCGCCGCGGCTCTGGCCTGTCTCGATCTGCTGTTGTCGTTGGGTCTCAAACAGGAGAACGTCACGGTAACGGACATCCACGGCGTGCTTTACCAGGGCCGCAAGGAGGACATGGACAAGTACCGCAGCCGCTGGGCCGTCGATACGTCCGCGCGGACGCTGGACGACGTGATCGGCGAGGCCGATGTCTTTCTCGGGCTTTCCGCTCCGGGGGTTTTGAAACCCGAAATGGTGTCGCGTATGGCCGCCAAGCCATTGATCCTGGCGCTGGCCAATCCGACACCTGAGATAACGCCGGAGGAAGTCGCCAAAGTCCGTGACGACGCCGTAATGGCGACCGGCCGGTCGGATTATCCCAACCAGGTCAACAACGTTCTATGCTTTCCGTTCCTGTTCCGGGGCGCGCTCGACGTTGGCGCGACCGAAATCAATCGCGACATGGAAATCGCCTGCCTGCGCGCCATCGCCGATTTGGCCATGGCCGAATCGACGGACATCGTGCAACGGGCCTATGGCGACCAAAGCCAGAGCTTCGGCGCCGATTATTTGATTCCCAAACCGTTCGATCCGCGTCTGATTATCGAAGTCTCACCGGCCGTCGCCAGGGCGGCGATGGACAGCGGCATCGCCACGCGACCCATTGCGGATTTCGACGCCTATACCGACAAGCTGACGCAGTTCGTCTACCGCACTGGCTTCGTCATGAAGCCGATCTTCGACCGCGCCCGGCAGAACCCCAAGCGCGTGGCCTATGCTGAAGGCGAGGACGAACGCGTGCTCAGGGCCGCCCAGATTGTGGTCGACGACAGCATCGCCCACCCCATCCTGATCGGCCGGCGGGCCGTCGTGGCGGGACGCATCAAGAAGCTGGGCTTGCGGCTGAAGCTGGATGAAGACGCCACCTTGGTTGATCCCGAAAACGACCCGCGTTACCGCGATTACTGGCAGCACTATCACCGTCTGACGGAGCGCAAGGGCGTCACGCCCGATGCCGCCCGAACCGTCATCCGCACGCGGACCACGGCCATCGGATCGCTGATGGTGGTGCGCGACGATGCCGATGCGGTCATCTGCGGCACGGTCGGACGATATCACCGCCACCTCAAGGATATCCGCAACATCATCGGCATGCGGCCCGGCATTCACGCTTTGGCCGCCCTTCATTTGCTGCTGGCGCCGAAGAACACGGTATTCATTGCCGACACCCACATCACCGATCAGCCGACGGCTGAGCACCTGGCCGAAATAACCATCATGTCGGCGGAGGCGGTGTCGCGCTTCGGTATCGAACCGCGCGTCGCGCTGGTCTCCCATTCGAGCTTCGGCGCCGCCGACAGCGAAACCGCGGTCCGCATGCGCGAGGCTCTGGCGTTGATTCAGAAGTTTGCGCCCGATCTCCAGGTCGAGGGTGAGATGCGCGCTGATGCCGCTTTGGACCCCGTGGTGCGGGAGAAGATTTTCCCGAACTCCAAACTTTCGGGCGGGGCGAACCTTCTGATCATGCCCACCCTTGATGCCGCCAACATCGCCTTCAACCTGGCGCGCGCCATCACCAACGGTCTTTCGGTCGGCCCGATCCTGGTCGGCGCGTTGCGGCCCGCTCACATCGTGAGTTCCACCACCACCGTGCGCGGCATGGTCAACATGACGGCGTTCGCGGTGGCCGATGTCGAGGCGCACAAAGTCATCGATGCCGAACTGCCGCCGCTGTCGCCGGAAAGGTTGAACGCGGATGTCGACCGAGGGTGATGAAAACGCCGGCCGGGAAGAGACCGCTCCGGTCCTGACCGAAGAAGATGTCGGGCTCGATGCCGATGTCGTCCGGACGGTCGCCACCGCCCTCAATGCCGGCGAAGTCGACCGCGTCCAAGGGCTGATCGAAACACTCCATACTGCAGACATCGCCGATCTCTTTGAGTTGATAACGCCGGCGCAACGCCGCCTGTTGGTCGAGGCGACGCGCGGCGTGCTCGATCCCGAGGTGCTGCCGGATCTCGAAGAGGATGTCCTCGAGGAGGTTATCGAACACCTCGGGCCGTCGGAAGTGGCCGCCGCCGTCGCCGAACTGGACACCGATGATGCCGTCGACATCATCGAGGAACTGGATGAGGCCGAGCAGCGGGAGGTTCTCGAGGCGGTTCCCGAAACCGAACGTGGCCATATCGAGGAAGCCCTCGGCTATCCGGAGGACAGCGCCGGCCGGCTGATGCAGCGCGACCTGATCGCCGTGCCGTCGTTCTGGACCATCGGCCAGACCATCGACCACATGCGCGAAAGCGACGACCTGCCCGACGATTTCTATGAAATCTTCGTCGTCGATCCGGCCCACAAGCACATCGGCACCATCCGCCTCAACCGGGCCATGCGGGCCAAGCGTGAGACGGGCGTCAGCGAGATCATGGAAACCGAACCCGTGATCCTGCGTGTCGACATGGACCAGGAAGACGTGGCCTATCTGTTCCAGCAATACGATCTGACGTCGGCGCCGGTGGCCGACGATGCCGGTCGTCTGGTCGGCGTGATCATGCACGACGACGTCGTCGACGTCATCCACGAGGAGGCGGAAGAGGACATCATGCACCTCGCCGGTCTTTCCGAGGCCGATATCTACTCGACTGTGCTTAACACGACGAAGCGGCGTTTTTCCTGGTTGTTGCTCAACCTCCTCACCGCCATTGCCGCCTCGGTGGTGATCGCCCAGTTCGACGCCGCCATCGAGAAAATCGTCGCCCTGGCCATTTTGATGCCCATCGTCGCCTCCATGGGCGGTAATGCGGGTACCCAAGCCATGACGGTCGCCGTGCGGTCCCTGGCCATGAGGGAACTGACCGAAGCCAACGCCGTCCGCTTCGTTGCCAAAGAACTGCTGGTCGGGGTGGCCAACGGCATCGTCTTCGCCGTTCTGGTGGGCGTTGTTGCGGGCATGTGGTTTTCCGATGCCGCCCTCGGCGCCGTCATCGCCGCCGCCATGGTCATCAACATGATCGTGGCCGGTCTCGGCGGCGTCCTGGTGCCTGTCACATTCGGCCGCTTCGGCATCGATCCCGCCATCGCCGCCAGCGTCTTCGTCACGACGATTACCGATGTGGTGGGCTTTTTCGCTTTCTTGGGGTTGGCTGCCTGGTTGCTGCTTTGAATATCCGCCTTCGTCCCTAGGGCGGGGGATGTTCCTCGTCGCTCCACTCGTCGCCTTCGTCTTGCCCGCCGTGCGTTGCCGTAAGGATGAAGCGTAAAGAAATCGAGGTCACGATGGTGGTGACAACCGCCATCACGACCACGGCGGAATAAACGTGATTTACTACTGGATTGGAGGTGTCTGCACCATTGGCTGCGGCGAACAGCCCGGCTTTCAAGGCGATGTCGGCGATCACCAGTTCGACCGCGCCGCGCGCGCTCATCCCGACGCCAATGGCCAGACTCTCACGGCGGGGAAATCCCCGCCACCATGCCGTCATACCGGCGCCGAAGATCTTGCCGGCGAACGCGGCGATGATCAGCAATGCCAAGAACATGGGCGCTTCCACGAACGCCCCAAGCGTCAGGTTAAATCCCACCGAGGCGAAGAACACGGGCGCCAGGAAGCCCAGTGTGGTCGCCGATATCTTGGACTTCACCCTGTCGTAGGCGGCTTTGTCCAACACGCGGCGACCGACGAACATGCCGGCGACAAACGGACCCAGGATAAAGTGCAGGCCCATAAATTCCGCCAATACGGCAAATCCGAACGCCGCGATCAGAACAAGAGAAAAATCGAACTCCTTTTCCTTTATGTGCCTGAGCAGGATGGCCCCCTTGGGGAAGGCGAACACGCCAACCACAATGGATATGGCGAAGAAACTGATGATGTTGAGCACCAGGTCCGCCGCGCCCGCCAGTGTCGTTGCGCCGTCACCGCTGACCATGCTGGTCAGGAAGGCCAGCAGGAGGAGGCTGAGCACGTCATCAAATACCGCCGCCGTGACGATAACCTGACCAACCGGTGTGTTGAGCTTGCCCAAATCCATCAGCACGCGGACCGACGCCGGCACGGCGGTGATGGCCAAGGCGGTTCCCAGGAAGAAGCATTGCGCGGCCTTAAGCGGTCCGTCGGGCAGGAACGCCCAGCCCAGCCAAAAGCCCAGCGCCAACGGCAGCAGCAATCCACCCAGCGCCACCACGAACGCCGTGAGGGAGTACTTCATGATCTTGTGCGGCTGCATTTCGATGCCCGCCAGCAGCATCAGGAAGAACATGCCGAGGTCGGTGATGGCGAGGAAAATTTCGTTGTGGTTTATGTCGCCGATGAACGGGTGCGTGGGCGCCATGGCCGCGCCCAGCGCACCCAGAGCGATGCCCGCGATCAGTTCGCCGATCAGGGCGGGTTGCCCAAGCCTCTCGACGGCGATGCCGAAAGTGCGGGTAACCACCAGCAGCACCAGGAGGACATAAAAAAGCTCCATGGACTAAACATAATATCGGAACCCGGCTTCGATAGATCAAATTCAAGCTGCGACCACGTGACGCATCCCTAAATCGACAGGTGTTCGGCGCCTCACCGCTGCGTCGTCATGCCGCAGGCGTCATCCGCCCAACCCCGCCCATCAAGGCATATATTGAAATGTAGACGGTAGCGCTTTCGCCATGATCCGGATTGAAACAGTCATGGAGGTATGGTCATGCCGCTTGGTTCGCTTGAACTCGATATTCAGGACGACCTGGGCCCCAATAAAATCATTCGCGTCTACGAGCCCGGCTTGGGCCTGAACGGCGTTCTCGTGGTCGACAACACGGCAGCCGGACCGTCGATCGGGGGGTTGCGCATGGCCGAAGACGTCACCGTCGGGGAGTGCTTTCGCCTGGCCCGGGCGATGACTCTGAAAAACGCCGCCGCCGGTCTGCCGCACGGCGGCGGCAAATCGGTCATGATGGGCAATCCCAAGATGGACGCGGGACGCAAGGAGGAACTCATCCGTGCGTTCGCCGCCGCGTTAGCGGGGGAGGCGGGGTATATCTTCGGCCCCGACATGGGCACCGACGAAACCTGCATGGCCTGGGTCAAGGACGAGATCGGCCGGGCCGTCGGACTGCCGCGTGAAATCGGCGGGATACCGCTCGATGAACTGGGCGCGACGGGCTACGGCCTGATGCACGCCGTGGAAGCGGCGTTACCCGACACGGAATTCGATCTCAATGGCGCCCGTATCGTCGTCCAAGGGTTCGGCTCCGTGGGTATGTTCGCCGCCAAGTTCCTGACTGAAAAAGGGGCTGTGCTGGTCGCCGCTTCGGATTCGGCGGGCGCCATCGAGAATGCGGATGGTTTCGACGTGGCGGCCTTGATGGCGCACAAGCAAGCCGGCCGGCCCGTCGCTGGTTTCGAGGGTGGCAAGGCGATAGATCGTGACGCCATCATCGATGTCGCCTGCGAAGTATGGATTCCGGCGGCGCGGCCGGACGTCATCACAACCGAAAATGTTGACCGGCTGAAAACCAGGATTGTGGCACAAGGCGCCAACATTCCCTTAAGCCTCGAAGCCGAAGCCACCCTGCATCGCCGCGGCGTGATTTGCCTGCCCGATTTCATCGCCAATGCCGGTGGCGTGATCTGCGCCGCAATGGAATATCACGGCGCCGGCGAGGCAGCGGCGTTCAAAGCCATCGCCGAACGCATCTCCCGCAACACGTCCGAGATGCTGGCGCGCTCGAAGGATCAGGGCGTGCCGCCGCGCGAGACCGCCAATGCGATGGCGGTGGAGCGCGTAAAGGCGGCGATGGCGACGCGGCGCTGGTCAATATTCTAGGGCGCAATCATTCGAAGGGAGCGAACAACGATGTATCGCATTCGCTTTCACGGCCGGGGCGGCCAAGGCATGAAAACGGCCAGCCGTATTCTGGGAACCGCACTGTTCAGGAGCGGCTACGAGGTTCAAGACGCGCCGCGCTACGGCGCCGAACGGCGCGGCGCGCCGATGTTCGCGTTCGTGCGCGCGGCCCAGGAAGCCATTCTGGAGCGCGGCGTCATCGACAGGCCCGACCTTGTTCTGGTGGCGGATGAATCCCTCGTTGCCGTCCCCGCCGCCGGCGTTCTGTCGGGTCTGCAGGCGGAAACCGTCATCGCGATCGCCAGCGACACGGAGGTGGAAACCTGGCAAAACCGCTTGCACCTCGACAACACGATTGTCTTGCTGCCCGGTCACGACAGCGACGAGGGCGACCATATTCCCGATACATCGGCATTATGCGCAGGAGCCGCGGCTTGCCTGCTCGGCGTCGTCGATAGGGATACCCTGGCTGATGCGGTGCGTGAAGAAATAGGCCCCTGGGGCGAAAGCGCTGTTGTGGCCAATCTGGACACCGCGCTGGCGGCTTTTGACGACGCCACCCCTTGGTCGGGCCGGGTTGTCGAGGGTGAGGTTCACCATAAGTCGGCCGCCGAAGAACTCGATTGGATCGATCTGCAGAGAGAACCCGCTGACGTCTCCGCGCCCAACATCTACGCCGGACTGACCAGTGTGCAGGTGCGGACGGGTTTGTGGCGCACGCTGCGGCCCGTCCTCGAACGCGACAGTTGCAAAAAATGCACCTGGGTGTGCGGCAATTACTGCCCCGACGGCGTCATCGCTGTCGACCAAGACGGCTATCCGGAAATCGATTACGAGCACTGCAAGGGCTGCATGGTGTGCGTTGCGCAGTGCCCGCCCCATGCCCTGATCGCGGTCGCCGAAGAGGACGTCCGGGATACCGAAGGAGTACCGGCATGACGCGCAAACTGCTGACCGGGAACACCGCCGCTGCCTGGGGTGCCAGGCTGGCCGGCGCCGACTACCTTCCGGCCTTTCCCATCACGCCGCAAACCGAGATCATCGAAACCGTCTCGCGTTGGGCCGAAACCGGGAGGATGCCCTGCCGCATGGTGATGTTCGAATCCGAGCATTCGATGATTACCGCCGCCGGCGCTGCAGCTTCCACAGGTGTGCGTGTTTTTACGGCGACGTCGAGCCAGGGACTGCTGCACGGCATGGAAATGCTCTACACCGTGGCCGGTTGGCGTGTGCCGTTTGTGTTGATCAACGTCTCTCGCGGTCTGGCGGCGCCCATTACCCTGGAGGCCGACCACAACGATGTCATGGCGGCCCGCGACTCTGGCTTCTTACAGTTCCATGCGGCGACCTGTCAGGAGGTCGTCGACCTCACCCTGCTGGCCTACCGGGTTGCCGAGGATAAGGCGGTGCGCCTTCCGGCGTTGGTCAACCTGGATGGGTTTTACCTCTCTTTCACGCGCGAGCCGGTGACATTGCCGGATGCAGAGGAGGCAGCGGAGTTCCTGCCGCCTTACCAACACGGTGCAGGCGAGTTTCAAGCCGGCCATCCCACCAGTAGAGCCGTTGCCGTGCTCGGCAGCGGTCCCTATTCGTACTTCCGTTACGAGGCGCATATGGCGGCACTGGAAGCACTGGCAGTCTTCGATACCGCAAGGGATGAGTTCGAACGTCTGTTCGGCAGACGTTATCATGCCGTCCAAAATTACCGGATCGACGATGCCGACATCGTCTTCGTGATGATCGGTTCCTTCGCGACGAAGGCCATGGACGCAGTCGACCGCTTGCGTGAGGCCGGCCATCGCATCGGCCTGGTCAGACCGGTTCTCCTTCGCCCGTTCCCGGAAAACGAACTGCGCCAGGCGCTGACCGGCAAGAAGGGCGTGGCCGTCATCGATCAGAACCTAGCGCCGGGGCGCGGCGGCAATCTGTACGGCGAGGTTACCTCTGCCCTGTTCGGCATAGCCAATCCGCCGGCCGCCGTGACGAGCTACATCGGTGGATTGGGCGGGCGGGATATTGCGCCGGCGGAGTTCTACCGCATCGCCGAGGAAACGGAGCGGACGGCCAAAAGCGGCAAAGCGCCACCACCCAGATTGCTCTACACCGACACGGAATTGCGGGAAATGCGCAAACTGCAGGCGATCGCCCAAGTCGAGTTCAGCGAGGAGGTGGTGGGTCATGAGTGACACCATGTTCAAACGGGCGCGGGACCTGCCCACGGCCCATCTGCTCGGGGCCGGTACGGCGATGTGCGCCGGCTGCGGCGGCCTGGCGGCGGTGCGCGAAGTTTACGATGTCCTCGGAGAAAACACCGTTTTCGTCAACGCAGCCGGCTGCATGACCATGCTTTCGGTTTATCCCTTCACGCCGTTTCGGGGTTCCTGGCTGTATACCGCCATGGCCTCGGCGCCGGCGGGTGCACAAGGTGTGCGCGATGCCCTCGATATCCGTTTGGCCAAGGGTGAAATCGATGCTGGGGACGACCTCGAGGTCGTCGTGCTGACCGGCGACGGATCGGCCTACGGCATGGGCCTGTCGGCAACCTCGGCGGCGATCGACCGAAACCTCGATTTCATATATCTCTGCTACGACAACGAGGGCTATGGCAACACCGGACAGCAAACCTCGGCCGGTTCTCCCCACGGCGCCCGCACGGCAACCGATCCGGCTTTGAGCGGCGTCACGGGCGAAAAGAAGGATCTCTTCGCGATCTGGACGGCTAACCGGCCGGCCTATGCCGCCACGGTGATCGCCAGTGAACCGCTGGACCTGGCGCGCAAGATCGAGGAAGCGCGGAATTCGGAAGGCCCGCGCATGATTATCGCCCTGTCGCCATGCCCCACGGGATGGGGGTTCGAGCCCAAACACGCGATGGAAATCGGCAGGCTGGCCGTCCGCACCGGAATTTGGCCGTTGAAGACCTATCGTGACGGTAAGGTGAGCCACACCCGCGTCCCCCACCCGCGCTTGCCGGTTGAGGATTATCTGATAACCCAACGCCGCTTTGCGCACCTTTTCGAACCCGAAAGGGACGACGTGCGGATCGCAGAGATTCAGACTTCGGTCGACGAGTATTGGGCGTGCGTTGGGGCGGACACCGGTCGCTGAATTAGTTCGGCTTGGCCGGTTCGGCGTCTATTGTCCGGAACAAACGAAAGACCGGTTCGAAGCGCACTCGGATCATCGCTCTTTCTTGCCTCAGGTCCGGGGCGGGTCAGCGGATCTCCGATGGATTTAGGATCACCCCGCCGGGCGACGCGGCGCCATCGATCCGCACAATGCCGTCCTCAATCGCTACCCGCCCTTCGCCAATCAGTTTGAGCGCCAGTGGATAGCACTGGTGTTCCGCCTCCAGCACGCGGGCGGCGAGGCTGTCCGGCGTGTCGTCTGCCAGGACGGGCACGACGCCCTGCACGATGATCGGGCCTGAATCCATCTCCGGCACGACATAGTGGACGGTACAGCCGGAGAACCGGACGCCCGCCGCCAGCGCCTGCTCATGAACGTGGAGGCCCTTAAAGGCGGGCAGCAGCGAAGGGTGAATATTGATCAGCCGGTCCTGCCAACGCGCCACGAAGCCACCTGTCAGGATGCGCATGAAGCCGGCGAGACAGATGAACTCCGCCCCCAACTCGCCCAGCACTTGCTGCAATGCGGCTTCGAAACCCTCCCGCCCATCGAATTCCCGGTGGTCAACTACCCGCGTGGCGATACCGGCGTCCGAAGCCCGTTCCAGCGCGAACACGTCCGGCACATTGGAGACGACGCCGGCGATTTCGGCGGGATAATCCGTATTGCTGCAAGCGTCGATCAGAGCCTGCAGGTTGGAGCCACGCCCCGATACCAGCACGGCGGCCTTGAGGCTCATGGCAATGTCAGTCCGTGAACGCTTGTCGCGGCTTCGCCGCTGCCGCGCTTGGCGATTTTGCCGATTTCGAACACCGTCTCGCCGGCGGCCTCCAGGATTTCGCGCGCCTGCTCGACCTGATCCGGCTGCACGACGGCCACCATGCCGATGCCGAGATTGAAGGTGCGGGCCAGTTCGTCGTCGGCAATGCCGCCCTGCCGCGCCAGCCAGCCGAATACCGGTGGTATTTTCCAAGCGGACCCATCGATGACGGCGTTGAGGTCGTCAGGCAGCACCCGCGGTATGTTCTCAAGCAATCCGCCGCCGGTGATGTGAGCCAGTGCTTTAACAACGCCCGCCTGAACCAGGCCAAGGCAGCTGTCGACGTAAATTCGTGTCGGTGCGAGCAGGGCGTCGCCCAGACGCTGTCCGGCATCCCATGGCGCCGGGTCTCCGTAGCCGACGCCTGATCCCTCGATGACCCGGCGGACCAGCGAATAGCCGTTGGAATGGAGACCGGAGGAGGCAAGGCCAAGAACGATGTCGCCCGCCGCCAGCGAGGCACCGGTCAGTTCTCCGCCGCGTTCCACTGCGCCGACGGAAAAGCCGGCGAGATCGTAGTCTCCCGGCGCATAGAGCCCCGGCAATTCGGCGCTTTCGCCGCCGATCAGGGCACATCCGGCGATGCGGCAGCCTTCCGCGATGCCGCCGACGATCTCAGCCGCCTCACCGACGTCCAGCTTCGACGTAGCGAAATAATCGAGGAAAAACAGTGGTTCCGCGCCCTGGACCACCAGGTCGTTGACGCACATGGCGACCAGGTCGATGCCCACGGTTTTATGGTTGTTTGCCGCCTTGGCGACCAACAGTTTGGTGCCCACGCCATCGGTCGCGGCCACCAGGACGGGATCCTCGTAACCCGCCGCCTTGAGGTCGAAAAAACCGCCAAAACCGCCCAGACCGGCGTCCGAGCCGGGGCGCTTGGTCGACGCCGCCAGCGGTCCGATCTCCTTGACGAGCTGATTTCCGGCCTCGATATCGACGCCCGCATCGCGATAGGAAAGCCCCAGGGGGTTGCCGTTTTCAGAGGCCATGATATTGCTGGTGTCCTAACCGATACGATATGCTGCCGACCGCCGGCAGAAGATACTTGAAATTGACCGGTTTGCAATCTTGGACGTGGGGATGCGGGGCAAAATCAGAAAAACCGCCATGAAGCGGATGGGAGGCCTGGGCCGGTGTGCCTTGAGCGCGGCATCGGTCGGCGTGCTTCTTTTGCTCGGCTCCAATCAGGCGCTCGCCCAGACGGTTTATACGGTGGCCGGTGTCGAGGTCGACGCCAACGCCGAAACGGCCTCAGAGGCGCGCAATGTTGCCTTGGCGAACGGGCAGCGCGAAGCGGTGCGACGCCTGCTGCGGCGGCTTACGCCAAGGTCGCGTCACGAGCAGCTACCGGTGCTGGATGCCGCCGAGTCCACGCTGCTGGTCGCAAGTATGGAAATCCAGGAAGAAAAAAGATCTACAACACGTTACCTGGCAAACCTAATGTTTCACTTTAATAAAACCGCAGTTCGCCGTTTGCTGCGCCAGTCCGCCATTCCTTTTTCCGAAACGCCCAGTAAACCGGCGCTTGTCCTGCCGATCTACGAATCCGCGGGCGCTCGCAATTTGTGGGACGAACCCAACCCATGGCGCGCTGCCTGGCGGGGTGTCGATGTGCGCGACCGCTTCGTGCCGCTTGTCGTGCCGCGCGGTGATCTGGCCGATGTTGGGACCATCAGCGTCGACCAGGCGATGCAGAATGATCCCGACCGCATTCGGGCCATCGCCCTGCGCTACGACGTCGAGGATGTCGTGATCGTCCACGGCGTGATGACCCAGGATCTGGCTGCCGGCGTACCGCGGCTGACAGTAACGGTGCGGCGCATGGGACCGGCCGCCGACAGCACAATCGTCGAGAGCTTTACCGGCGCGTCGCGCGGTGCCATGGCGGAACTGCTGACCTTTGCCGCCAACGAAATAGCAGCCACGATCGAGGAAGACTGGAAGCATGCGACGCGGCTTGAATTCGGCGATCAGGGCCGGCTTAGCGTCAGCGCCCCATTGACCGGCCTGGGCGATTGGATAACGCTGCGCAAACGTCTGAACGACGCGGCTGCGATCGAGCACGTCGAACTTCGCGAACTGACGCGACTAAGGGCCTGGATCATCGTGCACCATCTTGGCGATCCCGAATCCCTTTCGGTTGCCTTATCGCAACGTGATCTCAGCCTGGTGCAGGAGGAAGGATTTTGGATCGTCCGGATGAACGACAAGGCGAAGCCTTGATTCGCCGACCGAATTTTCGCCGGTTGATACTGAAGATGCGGATAATTAAGTATTTTGGGCGCAAACGGACTATGTTTGCGTGACTTCAACGCTAAACGAAGCAATCTGGGGGTTGGGCGTGTCGGACGGGAAGTTTTTCACTTGGTAGAACAGCGGCAAATGCGCTTTTGGCTCATCGGCGGCGCTATCGTCATTGCGCTGCTGTATCTGCTGCGCGCCATGCTGTTGCCGTTCGTGGCGGGCCTGGCGGTCGCGTATTTCCTGGACCCGGCGGTCGACAAGCTTGAGGAGCGCAAAATTCCCCGCACCTTGGCGACGGCCATCGTCACCTTCATTTTCTTCGCCATACTGATTTTTGTTGTTCTATTGCTGTTTCCGGTATTGCAGAGCCAAGTGCTTGGCTTTGCCTCACACGTTCCCGGCTACATTGAGCGTATTCGCGAAGTAATTTGGCCCGCAATCGAAGAGGGATTGGCGGCGCTCAGCGTGGCGGGCGTCAAGATACCTGATTCCAGCGAATTGCGTGAAGCGGCTGTCGGTTATGCGGGCAACGCGGCAGGCTGGCTGGCCGGCGTGCTGCGGCGCTTCTGGAGCGGCGGCTTGGCCCTATTCAACGTTATTGGGTTGCTATTTATCACGCCCATCGCGGCCTTCTATATTCTGCGCGACTGGGACAACATGGTGGCGAGGATCGACAACCTGCTGCCGCGCCGCAACGCGGCCATCATCCGCGAGCAGGCGATCCTCGTCGACCAGGCCCTGGCTGGCTTCGTGCGGGGGCAGGCCACAGTCGCCATGACACTAGGTGTCCTGTACGCGCTCGGCTGGTCGATCGCCGGCCTTGAATTTGGCCTGGTGCTGGGCCTGGGTACCGGCGTGTTGGCTTTTATCCCCTACGTCGGTGCGGCCCTCGGCTTTTGTATCGCACTTCTTGTGGCGTTGGCCCAATTCGGCTTTGACCCCATCCCTCTAGGCATGGTGATCGGCACTTTCGCGGTCGCCCAGACGATCGATGCCAGTTTCCTGACGCCAAAACTGGTCGGCGGCAGGGTTGGTCTGCACCCGGTTTGGGTCATCTTCGCCCTGCTGGCCGGGGGCACGCTGTTCGGCTTCGTCGGCGTGCTGATCGCGGTCCCCACCGGCGCCGCCATCGGCGTCCTGGTGCGCTTCGCCTCCTCGCGTTACCGCGATAGCGAATACTACGGGGGTGACGGAGACGGCGCTGAGCCAGCTGCTCCGGATGCCGGTGTGGCGGAAGAGGACGGGGGAGCCTCAACTTGACGGCGGCCCGCCAACTCGCCCTCGAATTCTCGCCGCGCGCCGCCCTGGGCCTTGATGATTTTCTCGTTGCACCCGGCAACGCCACGGCCGTTTCCTGGCTGGACCGCTGGCCGGACTGGACCAACCAGGCGTTTGCGGTTTTCGGACCGGCGGGCTGCGGTAAAACTCATTTGGCGCACGTCTGGCAGGCCCAGTCGTGCGGCCGGATTGTCGCGGCGGCCGAGCTTCGGACCAACGCCTTGATCGGGTTGGTCGAGGCCACCGGGGCGACGCCGCCCGCGCTCGCCATCGAGGATGCCGACCGGGGCGTCGATGAGGCGGCCCTGTTCCACCTTTACAACATGATCGTCGAGGCCGGCGGCACCATGCTGCTGACGTCGCGCGAGGCGCCGGCGAGATGGCGGCTTGAACTGCCGGACTTGGCCTCCCGCATGGCCGCTGTTCCCGCGGCGGCGCTGGACGAACCGGACGATGAATTGTTCGCCGCCGTGCTGGTCAAACAGTTCGCCGACCGTCAACTGGGCGTCGGCGCGGAGGTTGTCGCGTACCTGACGACGCATATGGAAAGATCTTTCGATGCCGCCCGCCGGATCGTCTCCGAACTCGATAAGGCGGCACTGGCGGGCCGCCGCGGCATCACGGTGCCGCTGGCCCGGGAAATACTGAAATCCAACAAATTCACAACCATGGAGAACGACGAATGGACCTCGGAATAGCAGGCAAGAAGGCGCTGGTATGCGCGGCAAGCAAGGGGCTCGGCAGGGGCTGCGCCATGTCTCTGGCGCGCGAGGGTGCGGACGTGGTGATTACGGCCCGCACGGCCGAAACGCTGGAAGCGACGGCGGCGGAAATCCGTGATGCCACCGGGGCAAATGTCGTGGCCGTGGCCGGCGACATCACGACGGATCAGGGCCGGGCGGACGCGCTGGCGGCAGCCGGCGATATAGATATTCTGGTCAACAATGCCGGCGGCCCGCCGCCGGGTGATTTCCGCGACTGGACGCGTGACGACTGGATTGCCGCCCTGGACGCCAACATGCTGACGGCCATTGAATTGATCAAGGCAACCGTCGATCCCATGATGGAGCGGAAATTCGGACGTATCGTCAACATAACATCCAGCGCCGTACGCTCTCCGATCGAGGTGCTGGGCCTGTCCAACGGCGCCCGGGCCGGCCTGACCGGGTTCGTCGCCGGCATCGCCCGCAAGACGGTGGCCCACAACGTCACGATCAACAACCTGCTGCCCGGACCGTTCAACACCGACCGACTGAGGGGCGGGGCCAAGGCGATGGCGGGCAAGGCCGGCATCAGCGTCGAGGAAGCCATCCAGATGCGGGCCGATGAAAATCCGGCCAAACGGCTGGGGGAACCCGAGGAATTCGGTGACGCCTGCGCCTACATCTGCAGCGCCCAGGCGGGCTACTTCACCGGCCAGAACTTCCTTATCGACGGTGGCGGCTATCCGGGCACGATGTAGCGCCATGGCTAAAATCGAAAACGAGGAGGGGCTGCGCCGCATCTACAAGCAGCCCAACGAGCGGGCGGCGGAAAAAGAGATCGATCATCTCGATGCCCACTGCAAACGGATTATCGAACTTTCGCCGTTCCTTGTGCTGTCCACCCAGGGCGCCGACGGGTTGGGCGATGTCTCGCCGAAGGGGGACGCGCCCGGATTTGTCGCCGTGCTGGACGACAGAACCATCGCGATCCCGGACCGTCTGGGCAACAACCGCCTGGACGGCCTGCGCAATATCACGGCCAACCCGGCGGTGGGCGTGATGTTCCTGGTGCCCGGCATCGGCGAAACGCTGCGGGTCAACGGCCACGCCGAAATCCGCGATGACGCGGAGTTGCTGGCGCGCTTCGAGGTCAACGGCAAACCGCCGGCGACCGTCACGCTGGTGCATATCAAGGAAGTCTTCTTCCACTGCGCCAAGGCCATCATGCGCTCGAAGCTGTGGCAGGAAGACTACAAGGTCGACCGCAGCGTCCTGCCGAGCGTCGGCGAGATCATCCGGGATCAGCGCGGTGGCGAGGGGCATGCCGAAACCCAGGCCGAAATGGAAATCTATTACGAGAAAAATCTCTATTAGTCGCCTACCAACTCCTTGGGCGTGACGAAATGGGTGAGGCGCGCCTTGGTCGGGTCGAGGTCGGTCCAGTGCCGGGCTTCGAATACGAAAACGGCTAGTGCCGCTGTGGGATAGGAGGTCAGTTTCGGCGGCAGCGGCGCTTTGCCGCCGAGCATGAAGGCGAGGGAGGCGTAACCCGGATTGTGGCCGACCATCAAGAGCGATTGGGCCCCTTCCGGTGCGCCCTGAGCATGCGCCATGATCATGGTGGGTTCGGCGAGATAAAGCTCCTCTTCCAGGGAAAACGGGAAATCCGCATCGGCCGCCGCGGTCACCAGTTCAAGGGTTTGCACGGCGCGGGCCGCACTTGAGGTCATGGCGAAGTCCGGGATTAGCTGTTTTTCCCCCAGGTGCCTACCGATCGCCGCGGCGGAGCGTCGGCCGCGTTCGTTGAGGTTGCGGTCGCGATCGCGCTTCAAGGGATTGGCGTGGCTGGATTTGGCGTGGCGCAGCAGCATGAGTGTCTTCATCGGGCGGTCCATCGTTCAACAAACTAACGTGTCGTTCATAAATTCGTCGTAAACGTGATATAAATCAATGAAATCAATGCGCTTTGCACACCACCACGGACTTGCGAGATGACCGAGGTCGATCCTCAAATTACGGCGGCTGCTGAGGGCGGTAGCGCGATCGATATTGCCCTGTCCAGCGAACGTTTCTTCAATCGGGAGCTTTCCTGGCTGGCGTTTAACGAACGCGTGCTGGAGGAGGCCGACAATCCCGACCATCCCATCCTGGAACGCCTGCGTTTCCTATCGATATCGGCGGAGAACCTGGACGAGTTTTACACCGTCCGCGTGGCCGGCATCCGCGGGCAGATCGCCGCCCGCGTCGAGGACATCAGCCAGGACGGACTAACGCCGCAGCAACAGTTGGACCGTATCAACGACCGTGCCGGCGCGTTGATGGCCGGACAACAGGCGACTTGGGACACGCTTAGACGCCTGCTTGGCGATGCCGGCATCACCGTGCTTGAGGGCGACCAGCTCGATGACGCCGAACGGGATTTCGTCGAGGATCATTTCCTCGAACAGGTCTTTCCGCTGCTGACTCCGATCGCGGTCGATCCGGCCCACCCGTTTCCTTTCATTCCCAACTTAGGTTTCGCACTGGTCCTCGAGTTGCGCCGGCAGGCTGACGGAAATTCCATGAATGCCTTGGTGCCGCTGCCGCATAGGCTGGACCGCTTCGTCCGGCTGCCCGGCGCCAATTCGCGTTATCTCTCGCTGGAAAACATGGTGGCGCTGTTTATCGAACGCCTTTTCCCGGGTTACGACGTGACCGGCAAGGGAGAGTTCCGCCTGCTGCGCGATTCGGACATTCAAATCGAGGAAGAGGCCGAGGATCTCGTCCGTTACTACGAAACCGCCGTCAAACGCCGGCGCCGCGGCATGGTTATCCGCTTGAAGATCAACGCGGCCATGCCCGAGCATTTGCGCCGCTTCGTGATTACCGAGCTTGGCGTGCCGGACGACGCCGTGACTATCGTGGACGGCATCCTCGGGTTGGCGGATACCGACCAGCTGATAATCCGGGACCGCCGCGATTTGCAGTTCACGCCGTTCAACCCGCGTTATCCAGAACGCATTCAGGAAAGCTCCGGCGATTGCTTTAAGGCGATCCGGGAAAAGGACTTCATCGTCCATCACCCTTACGAGAGTTTCGACGTCGTCGTGCGCTTTCTGCAGCAGGCCGCCGCCGATCCCAAGGTTGTGGCGATCAAGCAGACCCTTTACCGCACCAGTGACAACTCGCCGATCGTCAAAGTCCTGATCGAGGCCGCGGAATCCGGCAAGTCGGTGACTGCCATGATCGAACTGAAAGCCCGCTTCGACGAGGAAGCCAACATCAAGTGGGCGCGCGATTTGGAACGCGCAGGCGTCCAGGTGGTCTACGGCTTCGTCGCGTTGAAAACTCACGCCAAGGTGTCGCTGGTGGTGCGCCAGGAAAAGATCGGGTTGCGCTCCTACGTTCACCTCGGCACCGGCAACTACCATCCGATTACCGCGCGGGTGTATACCGATCTCTCGTATTTCACCACCGATCCAGAAATCGGCCGCGACGCCGCGGCGATCTTCAACTACATGACCGGCAACGCACCCCCGGCGAAGCTGGAAAAGTTGGTGATCTCGCCCGTGGGCTTGCGCGAATCGCTGACCAACCTGATCGAGCGGGAAATCGAACATGCCGAAGCAGGGCGGCCGGCCGCCATTTGGGCCAAATTGAATTCCCTGGTCGACGGCGAGACGATCGATGCGCTTTACGCCGCCAGTCAGGCCGGCGTGCAGATCGACCTGGTGGTCCGCGGCATCTGCTGTCTGCGTCCCGGCGTTCCGGGTTTGTCGGATAATATACGTGTCAAAAGCATCATCGGCCGCTTCCTGGAACATGCCCGCATCATGTGCTTCGGCGACGGCCACGGATTGCCGTCTCCCGATGCCAAGGTCTTCATATCCTCCGCGGACTGGATGCCGCGGAACTTCGAAGGCCGCGTCGAGTTGATGGCTCCGATCGAAAACCTGACGGTGCACGAGCAGGTCATGAACCAGATCATGGTGGCTAACCTAAAGGACGAAACCCAAAGCTGGAACCTCGATTCCGACGGCAAGTACGCCCGCGTGGAGGTCGGCGACGAAGCCTTCAGCGCACACACATATTTCATGACCAACCCGAGCCTTTCGGGGCGCGGTAAGGCCTTGAGAAAATCCGCGCCGAGCCCCAGGCTTGTCCTCGACAACGACTAGTTTACAACGTTGTCCCAGCCCGAAATGAGCGGCAGCGCCGCCCCATTGCCCAACGGTGATAGAAAGCCGTTTGCGGTCGTCGATGTCGGTTCGAATTCGGTGCGGCTTGTGGTCTTCGAAGGCCGCATCCGCTGCCCGGCGCCGATTTTCAATGAGCGCGAACTGTGCGGCCTGGGTCGCAACCTGGCGGCCACCGGACGACTCGACGACGAAGCGGTCTCGTCGGCGCTCGGCGCCATCCAGCGTTTCGTTTCGCTGTCGCGGGCCATGGGAGCGGGCGATCCGGAGATCGTCGCCACCGCTGCCGTGCGCGAAGCCGAAAACGGCATGGCTTTGGCCGAAGAGGTCAAGCGGCGCACCGGCGTAGGGGTCCACATTCTGGATGGCCGCGAGGAAGCCCGGCTTTCCTGTCTCGGCGTGACCTCGGCTATTCCCATGGCCGAAGGTCTGATGGGCGATCTGGGCGGCGGCAGCCTGGAGATCGTCGGGCTCGAGCAGGGCGCCATCGGGGAAGGCATTACGCTGCCTCTGGGGCCTTTGCGGTTGTTGGCGGAAGGTGAAAATTCGGGCCCGGCCTATGCCGCCAGGGTCGACGAAACCATTCAACGGGCCGCCTGGATGCAGCAGGCGCAGGGGCAGACATTTTATGCCGTCGGGGGGGCCTGGCGGGGATTGGCCAAAATCCACCAGGCGCAGACCAATTACCCGCTGCAGATTGTCCACCATTACGACCTGCCGCGGGCCGAGGTGGAGGATTTTGCCAATGTCGTTGCGCGGTTAAGCCATGACTCGCTCGACCGCCTGATCGGCATCAATGCCAAACGCCGGCCCTATCTCCCTCTGGCGTCGCTGGTGCTGGCGCGAATTCTGAATTTCGTGCGTCCCGAGCGGGTCGTGTTTTCGGCCGGCGGCCTGCGCGAAGGGCTTGTGTTCGACAGCTTGGACGAAGCCGAAAGCCAACTCGATCCGCTGATCGCCGCCAGCCGGGATTTTGCCCGTATGGAGGGTCGCTTCGATGAACACGGCCAGGAACTTTTCGAGTGGATGGCGCCGCTCTTTCCCGGCGAATCACGGGCCGAGGCAAGGCTGCGGCTCGCCGCTTGCGCCCTGGGGGACACCGCCTGGAGGGCTCATCCGGATTATCGCGCGCTGCAGGCCTTCGGACGTATTTTGTTTGCCCCATTCACCGGCATCAACCACCGCGAACGGGCCGTCCTGGCGCTTGCCGTTCACGCCCGCTATGCCGGTCACAATGAAGGCGAAACCGCGGCTCCGGCCCGCAGCCTAGTCGATGAGTTCGATCTCGAACGCGCAACCGTGATCGGTCTCGCGCTGCGACTGGGTCATGTGCTTTCGGGCGGAACCATGGGCATCGTCGGCCGCAGCCGCCTAAATCTCGAAAACGGGCCCCTGGTGCTGACATTACCGACGGAAGACGCCGGCCTGATCGGCGCCTCGGTGGCAAAACGCCTGACCATGCTGGGCGAGGCGCTGGGCCGAGCCGTGCATCTGGAAAGTGGCGAATAAGTCAGACGTATCGATCCAAGCCGATTACCCGCCTTTTTCAAGTCCCTTCGGCGCACTCGAATATCCGGCCATGTTGTGACCATGACCGGGCGAACGCAGCCGCGCCATCTCGAACGTCATTTTCCTTAACATTGCCTCGGCGAAATCCTGGTTGTTGATGCTCAGTTGTAGGAACGAAGAGGGGCCGCCGATGACCTCGTTACGATAGTATCGCGACAGAACCCGGACACCGTCACCCTGCGCCATGATCAGGCCATTGACAGTGATGTGGCTTGCCAGCGCTTCGTCGCGGGCAATAGAGGCGACGCGGCCGATGTTCGATATTCCATCGCCAACCATGTTGATGACCAACTTGCTGGCCTGCCAGGGCAGGGCATGCATCTGTTCCGCCGCCATCTTGATACCGTAGGCGACGTCGGTTTGTTTGCCGTGTTTGATCGTTTCCTCTCGGGCGAGGAATTTCTCGAGCCACAGAGCCGCCGTTCGAGCCTGCTCGGCAGTACCGATTTGCATCCAGGGCAGAATCAACTCGTGGCGGGCGAAGCTCGACCAGGCAAGCACTGAAAGGGCGATGCGCTTGTAGTAACCGCCCGAGATGACGGCATGAAAACGGGGGTGGCGCAACGTGTAGATCAATCCGGTGATCTGGGCGGACGCCTCCTCCAGATCGATCGACTCGGATCGGTCATAGGAAACAACGATGGCGACATCGACCGGCTTTCCGGCTTCCGCAAACGCCGTAACCGGCAAAAGGATGAAGAGCAAAACAAGAAGCGCGCGCATCTATTTTCTCCAATATCCCGCCTATCCAGGAGTTTAGGATAATAGGGCCGCAAACGGAAAAATCCAATCTTCAGCCCTGTCAATCAACCTTGACGTATCCCATCATTCCAGCCTGAGCATGTTCCAGCACATGGCAATGCAGCGCCCAATCGCCGGGATTGTCGGCGACGAAGGCGACATCGACAAATTCGTCGGGCCGGATGAGGACCGTATCCATGATGCGCGGCGTCGCCTGCTTTCGGCCGTTGCGGGCGATGACGTGGAAGGAATGGCCGTGCATGTGGATGGGGTGGTCGAACGCGGTGTCGTTCCGCCAGCGCAGGATGTAGCTCTGTCCAAGTTTCAAATTGAGCATCGGCTTGCCGATATCGCCCTCGGTCATGGGCGGGATAATTGTCCCGTTGACGGCCCACACCATGCCCATGCCGGCCAGTTCCCGCAAACTCGTGAGTTTACCCTTGAATTCCGCCTCCCTGAGTCCCCCCATCGCGCCCCCTTGGAAGACCATTTCGAAGCTTTCCGCGCCGCCGGTATCGGGCTTGGCGACCGGATTGGGCTTGATGGGGGCAGGTAACCGTTGCGGCGTTGCGCGGATGGGATCCGCAGCCGTGTAGTGGATATCGCCGAAAACATAGGCATTGCGGGGGTAATAACGGTCGACGATCCTGAATTCATCGCCGGGCTTGCCCATCAGATCGAGCAATAGATCGACCCGCCCGCCCGGCGGGACTACAACCGGGTTTGAACCAGTGCCGGCGGGGGTGATGGGATGTCCGTCAACGGCAATCAGCCAGGGTTCGTGGCCTTCGAAGTCCAATCCGAAGATGCGGGCGTTAGCGGCATTAATCAAGCGAAGGCGGATACGTTCGCCGCTGCGCGGGCGAAATATGACATCCGATTTTCCGTTGACTGTGGCGACGTTGCCCAGGCGTCCGGCGTGCGCCGCATCGTGAAGATCGCCGAAGGGTGCGATCAGGCCATCCTTTTGCAGCCGCCAATCGTCCAATACCCAGACCAAATCCCGGTCGACATGAGGCGCGTCCGGTTCCTGGACGATGAGTGCACCGGAAAGTCCCCGTCCGACCTGCTCGGCGCTGTTGACATGGGGGTGGTACCAGAAGGTGCCGGCGTCGTTTACGACGAATTCGTAGGAGAAGGAATCGCCGGGTGCGACAGGTGATTGCGTGAGGAACGGCACGCCATCCATGGCTTTTTCAATTCTTAGGCCATGCCAGTGAATTGTGGTCGCCTCTGGCAATTCGTTGTGCAGGGAAACGCTTAACCGCTCGTCCCGCTTGGCCTTGAGGACCGGTCCCGGGATGCCTCCGCCATAGGACCAAATATCCGTACTCGGTCCGTCGGCATCAAAAAACGCGGTGTTGCCGGGTTTTGCGACAAGGGTGACGCGCGGGTCTGAATTGGCAAGCGATCTGGCCAGGGGGGCCGCTCCAACGGCGCTGGCTCCCGCACCGAGGAGAAATGATCGGCGTTGGATGCTCTGGTTAGGCATAAC
>CAYOAD010000017.1:0-31222 GCA_964401845.1 uncultured Rhodospirillaceae bacterium
CTCCCTGACCGACCGGGCACTGAGGCGCCCTTCCTCCCTGTAGATAAAATCCTCGCCGAAGTACTTGAAGATCAGCGGATAGATCTCCGATTTGACGGAGGACTTGTATTTTCTTACCGGCCGGAAGGTCCACCAGAACAGGAACAGCATCAAACCGATGCCGATCCAGATGACGATGCCCTGAGTGTCATTGCTGATGACGCCTTTCTCATTTAGACCGTCAGTGTAGAGGATCGTCGCGAGAGCACCGAAAAAGGCAGCGGTCGAGACGAACAGCCGGACCGCCAGAGAGCGGACGGCTGCGATGCGCTGTTCCTCGAAGACCCGGACCTTGGGCCGGATGTCCCGCTCGTAGAGCGGCGCAAACGGTTCGTCAATGCCCTCGACCGGGCGGAACTTTTGCTCACCGGACGCGGGCTTCAATCCGCGACCTGCAAACAGGCCGAGCATGCCGAGGAAGATCTCCTTGACCGGAACCTCGATTTCGCCGGCCAGGCGCCACCAGTGCAGCGGGCGCAACACCATGACGCGGGTCTAGCCCAGATGGTCGGCGGCGTTGACCGGCGCCCTTGAGGTTTCGTCCGTCTCGAAAAACGGCATCACGGCCGCGCCGGCAAGGCCGGCGATGAGGTTGCCGGGAAATATCTGGACAGAATTGTTGAGCGCGGTGACCGAGGCGTTGTAGAAACGCCGCGCCGCCGCAATCTGGGCTTCGACCTCGTTATAGGTGAGTTGGGCCTTGACCATGGTTTCCTGCGACTTGAGTTCGGGATAGTCCTCGACCCGCACCATCAGGCCGCCCATCTTGCCGGCGAGTTCTCCCGCCAGGGCGAGGTGCCCCTTCACGGCCTCCGCATCCTCGGGATCGTAATCCTGGTCCGCCTGTTCCCGGAGTTCGGTGATCTCGGTCAACAGCCCCTTCTCGTGCTCCATGAACTTCCGGGCGATCTGGAGAATGTTGGGGATGAGGCTGGACCGCTTCTTGAGCTGCACGTCAATGCCCGACAGTGCCTCCAGTACCTTGTTGCGGCGGCGGATGATGGCGGCATACCACAGGTATACCAGCGCCAATATGACAACGACGACGACGATGACAGTCGTGCTATCCATGGAGAATTCCCCTAATTGCGATTGCGTCCGACTGGACCGTTCAATTATAGGGATTGGGGGTTAAGGAAGCGAGAATCCGCCTAACTGGATGATTTCGCTTGTCTTTTTGCCGCCTGTACGGTGGTTTCCAGATTGTTGAGAAAGGCCGACCGGTCGGCCTTGCTGAACGGCCTCGGCCCGCCCGTAATCTCGCCGCGTTCGCGCAGGTCCTGCATCAGTTCGCGGTTGGCCAGCGCCATGCCGATACCGCTTTCCGTGAACGCTTCGCCGTTGGGTTTGAGGGCCAGGGCGCCCTCCTCCAGGCAGCGCGCCGCCAGGGGGATGTCGTTGGTGACGCAGATGTCGGCTGCTTGGATGTGCTCGGCGATCCAGTCGTCAGCGGCATCCGCGCCCGGCGGCACGATGACCAGTTCCACCATCGGGTCGCGGCTGGGCCGGATACCGCCATCGCTCACCATGTAGGTCTTCAAGCCGTGGCGGGCGGCGACGCGGACCGCCTCATCCTTTACCGGGCAGGCGTCGGCGTCGATGTAGATGGCTGTCATGCCGCTTCCGCCACCAGAACTTCCGAGGGGATCAGGCTGCTGACGGAAATCTCGTGATGGCGCACGCGCCATTGCTCGCGCGGCAGCAGGGCGGTTAGATCCATGGGGCGGCAGCCGCCGACGAACCACGGGCTGATCTTATAGGCGAGGGTCCAAAGTCCGCTGGTCAGCGAGGATATTGGCCCCTTCCCCCCTGACAAACCAGCGAGGCACAGGCGCCCGCCATCCGACGTCACGCACCGGGCCGCCGCCAAGGCTTCGGCGACATCAGCATCACTTAAAAGGTCGAAGACGTAGGTGCTGACGATCCTGTCGAACGGCCCGCCAAGGGAGGCGAATTCGAAGCCGCCTTCGGTATGATGGATCGTGCTGCGTTCCGCCCAGGGCTTCAGGCGTTCCCGGCTCAATTCCGCCATGGTCGAACTGACATCGATACCGACGTAACGGGCGGACGGCGGCATGTGATCTGACAAAAGGCGGGCGGCAAACCGTCCCGTGCCGCAACCGATCTCGAGGACTGATCGGCTAGGCCCAAAATCACCGTGTTCGATCAGGAGATCGAGCGCCGCATCTTCATAGAACCCCTGGCTGTCCTGTTTCGCGCCGTATCCGTCGTAGAAGCGGCGGGCTTCTTCATGGCTGAGCGCGGCGTTCATGGGCGGTCCCCCAAACTCTACTTCTTGGAGGCGTGCAGCGGCTTGATATCCTCGCGTTCGGGCGCGCGGGGACGATTTTCCTCCTCAGCCGTCAGCGCCGGCACCGCTTCAAGCGACTGCAGCGATCGCTGCGCCAGTTCCTGGTAAAGCGCCGTGGCGCTGGACTTCCAAGCAACGTCCTGGTCCGACAATTCGCGCAGCAGTTTGGCCGGGGAGCCCGCGGCCAGCATGCGCCTGGGCACCTCGAAGCCCGCCTTGACGAAGGAGTTTGCGGCGATGATGGCTTCCTCGCCCACGACGGCGTCGTCCATCACGGTGGCGTTCATGCCGATGAGCGCATTGCGCCCGATGGTGCAGCCATGGATGACAGCTGAGTGTCCGATGTGGCCGTCCTCGGCGATGACGACCGTCTTGCCCGGGAAAGAGTGAACCACGCAGTTGTCCTGGACGTTGGCCCCGACGCCTACCTCGATGCGTCCGAAATCCCCCCGCAGAGCCGCACCCGGCCCGATGAAACACCCCGTCTCGATGATGACGTCGCCGATCAGGACGGCGGTCGGGTGAACGAAAGCGCCCGGTTTGATGACGGGAATCATGCCTTCGAAGGAATAGGTGTTTGCCATGTTGGGGGGTCCTAACTCGTAACTGCCATTTTAGCTGATGCTCGGCTATCCTAACCGTTGATTCGAAGGATTGCCGCCGCAACGATGTATCGATATGTTGTCGGCGATATTGTTGGCCTACCCATCAAAAATGTCCACACCGAAGGTGCCCGTCAGCAAAAGCACGAACAAGGAGACCCCCGACATGACCGAAGCCTATATCTGTGACGCCGTCCGCACGCCCATCGGACGATACGGCGGCGCCCTCTCCAGCGTTCGCGCCGATGACCTGGCGGCCCTGCCGCTCAAGGAGCTGATGTCGCGCAACACCGACATGGACTGGTCACGCATCGACGACGTGTTCTATGGCGCCGCCAACCAGGCCGGCGAGGACAACCGCAACATCGCCCGCATGGCCTCCCTGCTGGCCGGCATTCCCGACAGCGTGCCAGGCGCCACCGTCAACCGCTTGTGCGGTTCGGGCCTCGAGGCCGTCGGCCAGGCGGCGCGGGCCATCAAGACGGGTGAGGCCGACCTTTGCGTCGCCGGCGGGTCGGAGAGCATGAGCCGGGCGCCAATGATCCTACCCAAGCCCGACGCCGCCTTTTCCCGCCGCGCCGAGATTTTCGACACCACCATCGGTTGGCGCTTCATCAACCCGCTGATGAAGAAGCAGTACGGCGTCGACAGCATGCCGGAGACGGCGGAAAACGTCGCCGAGGAGTTTCAGATCCAGCGCGAGGATCAGGATGCCTTTGCATTGCGCAGCCAGCAGCGCGCCGCAGCCGCCCAGAAAAACGGCAACCTGGCCGAGGAAATCGTGCCCGTCACCATCCCCAAACGCAAAGGCGATCCGGTCATCGTGGAAGCCGACGAACATCCCCGCGAAACCTCCATGGAGGCCCTGGCAAAGCTGCCGACGCCCTTCCGCGAAGGCGGCACGGTGACCGCCGGCAATGCCTCCGGCGTCAATGACGGCGCGGCGGCCCTGATCATCGCCTCCGAAGACGCAGCCAAGGAACACGGCCTGACGCCGCGCGCCCGCGTCCTTGGCATGGGACACGCCGGCGTACCGCCGCGCATCATGGGCTTCGGCCCCGCCCCCGCCGCCCGCAAACTGCTGAACCGCCTCGGTTTGAAATTCGATGAGCTTGACGTTATCGAGCTTAACGAAGCCTTCGCCGCCCAGGGCCTGGCGGTCACGCGCGACTGGGGTCTGGAGGACGACGACGAGCGCGTCAATCCCCAGGGCGGCGCCATCGCGCTGGGTCATCCCTTGGGCATGTCGGGCGCCCGCCTCGCCACCACGGCGACTTATCAGTTGCAACGTAACGGCGCCAAGCTGGCGCTGTGCACCATGTGTATCGGTGTCGGCCAGGGTATCGCCGCCGTCATCGAACGCGTTTAGTAAAAGGGAGTAGTCGACATGTTGGCGGAAAACCGCGCCCCCACCAAGGACGAGATGGAGGCAATCGAAACCGCGAGCCGCGATGAAATCGCGGCGGTCCAGACGGACCGTTTGAGGAAGACGTTGAGGCACGTTTACGCCAACGTTCCTTTCTACAAACAAAAATACGATGACGCCGGCGTCCACCCGGACGATTTCAAGCACCTCGAAGATATCGCCAAGTTCCCCTTCACCACCAAGGCGGATCTCAGGGACAACTATCCCTTCGGCATGTTCGCCGTACCGCGCGAGGACGTCATTCGCGTCCATGCCTCCTCCGGCACCACCGGCAAGCCGACCGTCGTCGGCTATACCCAGAACGACATCGACAACTGGTCGGATCTGATGGCGCGCTCCATGCGGGCAGCCGGTGCGCGGGCGGGCGACATCATCCACAATGCCTACGGCTACGGCCTCTTCACCGGCGGCCTCGGCGCGCACTACGGGGCTGAACGCCTGAAAGCCACGGTCGTGCCCATGTCCGGCGGCATGACCGAACGCCAGGTGCAGTTGATCGAGGACTTCGGCGCGGGCGTCATCATGGTGACCCCAAGCTACATGCTATCGATCGCCGACGAATACGAAACCCAGGGGCTGGACCCGAAGAAGTCCTGCCTGCGCATCGGCATCTTCGGGGCGGAGCCCTGGACACCGGCCATGCGTGAGGAGATCGAAACGCGCATGGGCATAGACGCGGTCGACATCTACGGCTTGTCCGAGGTGATGGGACCGGGCGTCGCCTGCGAGTGCATCGAAACCAAGGACGGCCTGCACATCTGGGAGGATCATTTCCTGCCCGAGATCATCGACCCCGCCAGCGGCGACGTACAGGCGGACGGCGAACAAGGCGAACTGGTGTTCTCCAGCATCACAAAGGAAGCCTTCCCCGTGGTGCGCTACCGCACGCGCGATCTCACGCATCTGCAGCCGGGTACCGCCCGCACGCATCGGCGCATGGCCAAGATCACTGGCCGGTCGGACGACATGCTGATCATCCGCGGCGTCAACGTCTTCCCCTCGCAGATCGAGGAAATCCTGCTGAAGGACAACCACATCGCGCCGCACTACCAGTTGGAAGTAAGCCGCGACGGCAATCTCGACAAGCTGGCCGTGGTCACCGAACTCAAGCCCGAGCTCTACGGCGCGGGCTGGGAGGACGTCGCCAACACCGCCGCCAAGGATGTCGCCCACCACATCAAGGCGATGGTCGGCGTCACGGCGGATATCCGCGTCGGAGAGGAAGGTGCCGTGCCGCGTTCCATCGGTAAGGCCCAGCGCGTCGTCGATTTAAGGAAAAAGGATTGACCTTCATCGCCGCCCAGATTTCCGATCTCCACGTTTCCGAACGGGGGAAGGATGCGGACGGCAATTATCAGACCTGTGACCATCTGGCCCGGGCCGTCGCCCATATCATGGCGATGGACCCGCGGCCGGACGTCGTGCTCGCCACCGGCGATCTGGTGGACTGGGCCAAGCCAGAGGAATACGCGGTTCTGAAGGAGTTGTTCGCGCCCCTCGATATGCCGCTCTACCTCATTCCCGGCAACCACGATTCCCGAGAATATCTCAGGGCCGCCTTTCCCGAACACGGCTATTTGCCTGACGCAGGCTTCATCAACTACACGGTCGAGAAATACCCCCTGCGCCTGATCGGGCTGGACACCCAGATCGAGGGTGAGATCGGCGGTACGATGTGCGCCGAACGGCTGGGATGGCTGGATGAAACTCTCTCGTCGGAACCTGAACGCCCGACCCTGATCTTCATGCACCATCCGCCGATTACCAGTGGCATTGAGATCATGGACCGACACGGCTTCGAAAATCCCGCACCGATGATGGAGGTGGTTCGACGCCATCCCCAGGTCGAGCGCGTTATCGCCGGCCACCTGCACCGGCCCATTACCATCAGCTGGGCCGGCACCAGCGTTTCAGTCGCGCCCAGCACGGCCCACCAGATTGGTCTCGAGATGGGCGACGACGCCCCGCTGGTGCTGGTCATGGAACCCCCCGCGGTCTATCTCCACACCTGGAACGAGGCCACCGGGCTGGTCACGCACACGTCCTACGTGGGCGCGTTCGAGGAACGCCTACGCAAGGAAAAACTGGGCGGAAAGCCTGACGATTGACCGAATTCGTCGGCCCTCGCAAGCTCGCACCAATACTTTAGATATCGTACAATCGTCCCGAGGGTTGACTCGGGGGAATTTGTTAATGAATGAAGGGGGTGAGGACGCGCGGCGGCTGTCGGCGATTCTGGCAGCCGATGTCGTCGGATACACACGTCTCATGGAGGAGGATACGGACGGCACTGTTGCCGCCTGGAAGGAAGCGCGCTCTAACGTGATCGACCCCAAAATCGAAAGCCATTCCGGACGCATCGTGAAACACACGGGCGACGGTTTTCTCGCAGAATTTCAGACAGTTCAGGACGCCGTGACCTGCGCTGCTGAATTGCAGAATGATTTGGCGGCTTGTCCGTTGGAATTCCGCATGGGCGTCAACCTCGGCGACATCATCGACGACGGCGAAGACATCCATGGCGAGGGTGTCAACATTGCCGCCCGCATCGAGGCGCTGGCTGAACCGGGCGCGATCTGCATTTCCAGCGGCGTCTTTGAGCAGGTACGAAACAGGCTGGATTACGAATTCGAGGATCTTGGCGAACACGAGGTCAAGCACGTTTCAGCGCCAATCAGGATTTACAACGTTTCAACCGTTGAAGCTGAGGCACCCTCCATCGAGTCCAACGCGAACACCACCGCGTCCGCTGGGTCCGACAAGCCGTCCCTGGCCGTCCTGCCGTTCGACAACATGTCCGGCGATCCCGAACAGGAATACTTCGTCGACGGCGTCACAGAGGACATCATCACCGAGCTTTCGCGCAATCGCTGGATGACGGTGATCGCGCGCAACACCACGTTCACCTACAAGGGCCGGGCGGTAAACGTCGCCGAAGTGGCGAAGGAGCTTGACGTTCGCTATGTCATCGAAGGCAGCGTGCGCAAGTCGGGCGACCGCATGCGCATCAATGTTCAGCTTATCGAGGGCAGTTCCGGCAATCACGTGTGGGCCGAGCGCTTCGACCGCCAGGTCGTCGATATCTTCGATCTGCAGGACGAGATCACCCGGAATATCGCGGCGGCCGTGGAGCCCGAGGTTTTCGCCCTGGAGGGACACAACGCCTCCAAACGCGATCCTTCCCAGATTTCGGCCTGGGAAACCCTGATGAAGGCGCGGACCCATTTCTGGCTGCTCAACAAGGCCGATACCGACGAAGCCATCCGCCTGATGCGCAAGGTCGTCGAAGATTTTCCCGATCTCCCGTTCGCCAGCAGCGCGCTGGCCTTCATGTACATCGTTTCCATTCATATGGGATGGCGTGCCCGGGATCCCGAATTGGATGAAGCCGAACGGCTGGCGCGCAAGGCCGCGACCATGGACGAGCGGGATTCCTGGGCGCACATCGCGCTGGGTTATCTGCAGATGATGCACCGCAATCCTGACGGCGCCGTCAGCGAACTCAGCCGCTCGCTCGATCTCAACCCCAACAGCGCCACCGCCTTCAGCTATCGGGGTTTGGCCAAGGGTTTCGGCGGCAATTGTGACGACGCCCTGGCCGACATCGAACAGGCCCTGCGCCTCAGCCCCCGGGACCCCCAGGTACCTTATTTCGTGGCGTCGAAAGCTGTCGCCCATTTCGTCGGCGGCCAATACGAGGAAGCCTCGAAATGCATGGATCTTGCGCTGCAGGACCGGCCGGATTTCCCCGGCGCCTATCGCGTCAAGGCCGCGTCACTGGCTCACCTGGATCGGATTGACGAGGCCCGCGAGATCATGGACCGGTACAAAGTCCTCTATCCCGACAGCACGCTCGCGTTGATCGAGGCAACCCAACCCTACGCGGTAAAGGAAGATCTGGACAATTTAATCGAGGGCTTGAGGCTGGCCGGTCTCAAGTAGGGTCGAATAAATGCCTCAATCCCTGGACGGCGTGCAGGTCGTCGACTTCACGCAGATCATCGCCGGGCCGGCGGCGACGCGGCAATTGGCGCTGCATGGAGCCGAGGTGATCAAGGTGGAGACGCCTGATGGCGGTGACATCATGCGCGGCATGATGGCCGAGGGCACCTTCGCCGAACACAGAATTTCGCCTATGTTTCAATACCTTAATGGCGGCAAGCGCAGCCTGACGCTGAATCTCAAATCAACCGAGGGCATTGCCTTAGCACGCGAATTGATCGACCGGGCCGACGTCGTCGTGGACAATTTCCGGCCCGGCGTGATGTCTCGATTGGGCCTTGATCCCGACGATTGCCGCCGACGCAATCCCGGCCTGGTTTGGTGCGCCATCAGCGGCTACGGCCAGGTGGGACCCAAGTCGGGCCTCGCCGCCTACGACGGTCCCCTGCAGGCCGACACCGGCATCATGTCCGTCAACGGACTACCGGACGGTGATCCCACGCGGCTCGGCATCATGGCCATCGACATGTACGCCGGGTCGATGGCGGCTACGGCCATCCTCTCCGCCCTGTTGCGGCGCTCGGCAACCGGCGAGGGACAGTTTATCGATGCCTCCCTGCTGGACGGCGCGCTGCACCTGATGGCGCCGCAGATCATGAACTTTGCCAACGGCGGCCATGTGCCGGGCCGCAACGGCAACCGAACCGAGGCCGGCTTGCCGACCGACAACCTCTTTCCCACGGCAACGGATTCAATCCTGGTCACGGCGATCAACGACGGGCAGGTGATGAACCTGCTGAATATTCTGGGACGCGACGACCTCACCACCGATCCGCGGCTTGCCACCAACGACGCCCGAATGAGCAACCGGGAATTCATCGAAGGCACAATAAGCGACGCCCTTTCGGCCGACACGGCAGAGAACTGGGAAAACAAGATCAGGGGTGCAGGCATCCCCTGCGCCCGTGTGCGAACCGTGCCGGAGGTCGTCGAAGATCCGCAATTGGCGGCGGGTGAACGGCTGGTCGAAGCGCCGCTGCCCGACGGCATAACGGCCGACCCCGCCGTCATCCTGTCCGGCGGCTATCAGGCCGACGGCGACGGCCCGGTCTGCCGCGCCGCCCCTCTTCTCGGTGGCGATACCGGGGCGATATTGCGCGAATTGGGCCGCACGGATGACGAGATCGCCGCGCTCAGGAAGGATGGCGCGGTCTAGCCAGCGTCACCCGCCCTGTTCCATCGTCTTCGCCATATCCGATCCAGGCACGACCGGAATGAATTCGAACTCCACGAGATCGGACCAATTCGCCGCCCATTGCTGCAGCAGCGACGAATCGTCGCATTCCATGATCTGGAAACAGCGGCCGAGGTCGGCGTTGACCCACGAATCAACGAACTCCAGACCGTCCGGCAGCATTCGCCCCTTCTCTCGGAAGCGGGCATACACTGCCGTGGCATCCGGATCGCGGAAATTCTCGATCACCATGAACAGCACCGCATTAACTCCTGTCAGGCCGGCACCGTTTCTTTCGCCGTCGCGAGGTCGATTTCGGCCGGATCGTCGATTATCCAGATGCGGACGTTGCCGTCGCGGCCACGCACGTCAACGGTTTCGCTTTGGAAGCCACCGAGATCAATGCCGGCCTTTTCCGCCGTGATAGCCGATACGATCAAAGGCACACCGAAGTCCTTGCACTTGGCCTCTAGACGCGCCGCGATATTCACGTGATCGCCGATGGCTGAAATGATCGGGTGGTCGGGCGGCCCCATGCTGCCGACGATGGCCTCGCCGCTGTGGATGCCGATACCGATAGCGAGCGGCGTCGGCAATTCGGCCTTCAGCCGTTCGTTCAGCTCAGCGATGCGCCGCATCATGACCTTGGCGCCCTCAATGGCTTCTCTGGCGCCCTGTTGGATGCCGGAGTTCAAGCCGTATATCGCCATCAGGCCGTCACCGTTGAACTGGGCGTAGTGGCCGTTGGTTTCCTGCAACGCGCCGTCGATGGCGGCGAAGAATTGGTTCAGGACGAAAACGAAATCATATGGCAAGCGCCCCTCGGACAATCCGGTCGAGCCGCGCAGATCGACGAACACGAAGGCGACTTCGACCTCCTGGCCGGCCAGATAACCGGGTTGTTCGAAACCATCCGACGCGGTGGCCTCAGGCGACAACAGCGGGGCGATCTCAAGGTCGACCTTGGGCCGGATCTGGCAGGCCAGCCTCACCGAGGGCGGTGCCGAGATGCGCTCCAGCACCTTGACCTCGTTCTCGTCGGGCGGCGTGAGCCAGTCCGCCCCGCGCCCGACGCGGACCCGGCAGGTGGAACAGCGCCCCCGCCCGCCGCATACCGAAGCGTGGGGAATGCCGCCGGCCCGCAAAGATTCCAAAACCGTTGCGCCCGGGATCGCAGTGATTTCCTGACCGCCCTGGTAATGCAGCACCAGCGGCGTCTCGCGCTTGGCGATGGCCAACCTGATCCAGCGGGCGCCGAACAGCAAGGCGATCAGGATCAGGTAACCGATGCAGAGATTGGTCATCCAGGCCATGGCTGCCGTCAGCATGTCGTTGGTAAACCCGGATTCCTTCACGATGGCGCCGACCCACGCCTGATCAGCCGCCATCTCCTGTGCCCGAATACCCGATGCCACATAGCCCGACAGCGCCATGACGGGCCAGCCGACAGCCAATGCCAACGCCCAGCCCTGGTGTCGCTGGTATCGCGCTTTCAGTCGCGCCCAGGTGTGGATGCCGATGCAGCCGTGAATCCAGACAAGCACAACCAGAGCGACCTGGATGACGCCGAATTCGGGACTGACGACGAACAGGGCGAGCATTTCGAGCGCATAACCCGTTTTCAATCCCATGATCTCAACCAATCCCCGGGTGGCCGCAACGTGGCCGAACAACAACAGCGGGATCAGAAGCCCAAGTATGTTCTGCGTCGCTTCCCACGGTTTCATGCGGAGTGTCTGGCGGAAAAACAGCGATCTCAGCGAAAGTGCGGTGTGGGTCAGGAAGGCGCCCACCAACAAAATCGTGCCGGGCAGGGAGCGCCAAGGCCGCGTGGTGAACTGAGATGATACGTCCATCGCCTCGAACGAAATCAAGCCCATCGAGGCGTTGAACAGGTGTCCCGTGACGAACACCAACAAGACCATGCCGGAATAAAGCCGAATACGCGCGACCATCAAATCCCCCCCAAGGGTTAGTGCGTACAAATGATAGCTGTTTTCAAGGCCCTTAAACAGGCTCGGCGAGGTACATTTCGCGCCGGATCAAGCCTTCCTTCAAGGCGCTGATCTTGGCGCGGTGGCGGTTCAGCCGAACGGTGAAGTCGTCCAAGCCGTGCAGCGGCGCGAGTTCGTCGAAGCGGGCTTCCTCCTCCCGCAGCACGGCTCGCGCGGTGGCGAGAAATTCAAGCGATAAATCGCCGACCGACATCAAACGCCAACCGGCCTTTTCGAGTAATCCGGCGTAGTCGCCCTCCATTTCGATGAAAGGCGGGCCTCCGGCGATGGCGCGCTCGGTATCGGAAGGCGTGAGATCCGGCGAGAGAAGAATGGCCGTAAAGACCATTTTGCCCCCAGGCCGGATAACCTGCCGGCAGGCCTCCAGAACCGAAAGTTTCGACTTTAGACAACACAAGACGTCGGCATGGTGAATGGCGTCACAGGCCTCATTACCGAACGGGAGCAGCGCCCCATCCGCCACCACGGCGTGACAACTCCGCGACATGCCGTCTGCCTCCGCCCGTGCTACCGCAATTTTCAGTCCAGAGACCGGCAGGTCAGTCAGAACCGCGTCACAGCCCGAAAGTTCGGCCAACTTAAGGGATGGCCAGCCGGAACCGGCGCCGATTTCCAATAATCGCTCGCCCGGTCCAAGGTCGAGCAGCTTGGCGATTTCGCGGACTTCCTCCAGCGTCGCCCAACTGGTGGCGCCGTATCGGCAGCCGCAAACCGCTTCCTCGACATCCAGCATGACGGGCATCCGGGCGCGTCGGTAAACGTCCTCGAACCGGGCGGTGTCCAGAATTTCCTGGGGCGTGCGAGCCACTTCGGGCTAGTCGCGCTCGTCGAGCCAAGCCATCTGAATGGCTTCGAGAATTTTTTCGTTGGAACGGTTGGGATCGTCGCTGAAGTCCGGCAGTTCGGTTACCCAGCGATGCAGATCGGTGAAACGCAGGTTGACGACATCCACGTCAGGATGCGTGTCTTCCAGCTCGATCGCGATATCGTTGACGTCGGTCCACTTAAGCTGCATGCCGCCCCCTGTTAACTGCGTCAGGCAGCTTAAGGGGACCGACGTCAAGGTGACTTTCAGGCCGTCCAGTTCCTCGGTAATGATGATCTGGCAGCCCAGCCGCGAGGTATGCGTCAGGGCGAATGCCAGGTCCAGCATGTCTTCTTCATCTTCGGTTGCCTCGGGCAGGTCGTCGAAAAAGTCGTCGTCGACGATGACGTGGCAGGTCGAACAGGCCAGCGAGCCTTCGCACGCCCCTTCCAGGTCGATCTTGTTGCGGTGGGCGATCTCCAGCACCGAAAGGCCAAGGGGCGCATCGACCTCTTTGGCGTTTCCTTGCGGGTCGATGAAAGTCATCTTAGGCACGGGCTAACTCCGAAAACTTGCAGTGGTACAAAACGGACCGAGGGACGGATCGCGAAACGCGGTACGACATAGCGCGGACGGCGCACAATTACCAGACCGCATATACGCGACCGATCGCCGCAAAATCTAGACTTCGCCCAATTCGGCATCCTCGTTCAATTCATCGATGGCGACGCCGGTCAGGGCGCCCCTGATTTGACGGTCCATGCGACGCGCGGCAAAGGGTTCGGTCGCTTCGTTCAGCGCCTCCACGGCGCCGTTGACAGCGTCCCGGTCATCCCCTTCCATGGCCTCGCGCAACTCGGCGATTTTTTTGTCGATCAGTTCCTTCTCGTCCGCTTCGACGAGGTCGCCATCCGCCTCAAGTGCGGCATCGAAAGCCAACAGCATGCGTTCGGCCTCAACACAGGCTTCGGCCAGCAGGCGCGCCGTCATGTCGGCACGGGCGTGCTCCATGCTCTCGCGCAGCATTCGGGACATGTCGTCGTCCGACAGGCCGTAGCTCGGCTTGACCTCGACGTGGGCTTCGGTGCCGGTGCTTTGCTCGACGGCGCTGACGGTCAACAAACCGTCGGCATCAACCGCGAAGGTCACCAGAATACGTGCGGCGCCGGCCGCCATGGCCGGTATGCCCCGCAGTTCGAAGCGCGCCAGCGAGCGGTTCTGGTCGACCATCTCGCGCTCGCCTTGAACGGCGTGAATGGCCATGGCCGTCTGGCCGTCCTTGTAGGTCGTGAATTCCTGGGCGCGGGCCACGGGAATGGGTGTGTTGCGGTGAACGACCTTCTCGACCAGTCCGCCCATGGTCTCGATGCCCAAGGAAAGCGGCGTGACGTCCAACAGGAGGGCGTTCGAACCCATGGTCAGGGCCTCGGCCTGAAGGGCCGCCCCCAGCGCCACCACCTGGTCGGGGTCGATATCGGAAAGCGGTTTCTGACCAAACAGTTCGGCGACACGGCGGCGCACCAGGGGAACGCGCGTCGAACCGCCGACCAGAACGACACCCTTGATGTCCTCCGGGAAGACGTCCGCATCGTCCATTACCCCGCGGCAGAGATTGATCGTCCGATCGACGATATCGCCGATCAGGTCTTCGAATTTTGCGCGGTCCAGTTCGTGCCAGGTCGCCTCGCCCTCGACGTCCAGCATCCAGCGTCCCTGTTCCTGATCGGTCAGGCACTCCTTGACGAGCCGCGCCGTCATCATGGCCGTCTTGGCTTCGGCGGATGAGATCCTGGCATCCTTGGGCCGGTCTTCGCGCTGGCCGAGGAAATGGCTTGCCACCGCATGATCGAAGTCGTCGCCACCCAATTGGGCGTCACCGCCGGTGGCGAGAACCTGGAAGACGCCCATTTCCATACGCAGGATCGATATATCGAAAGTACCGCCGCCCAGATCGTAGACCGCATAGAGCCCTTCGGCATCCTTATCCAGGCCGTAAGCCAGCGCCGCTGCCGTCGGTTCGTTCACCAGACGCAGAACCTGCAGGCCGCAGAGCTTCGCGGCGTCCTTCGTCGCGGCCCGCGCGGCATCGTCAAAATAGGCCGGCACCGTGATTACGGCCTTGTCGATGGTGCGGTCGAGCGACGCTTCCGCCATGGCGCGAAGCGCGCCTAGGATGTGCGATGAAACCTCAACCGGCGTCAGGCGATGGCCCGCCACGTTCAGCCGGACCATGCCACCTGATTCGGCGTCTTCATCGATGTCGTACGGCACGGCACCGCCCAGGGATTTCAAATCTTCAAGGCCGCGCCCCATGAGGCGTTTGACCGAGGAGACCACGCGGTCGGGATTGTCCATGATGACGCGCCTGGCGCCCTCCCCCACCACGGCTTCGCCGTCGCCATAGGCGACGACCGAGGGCACCAGCGCCTTGCCGTCCGGTCCGCGCAGCACTTCCGGCTCGCCCTCGTGGGCAATGGCGATCAACGAATTTGTCGTGCCGAGGTCAATGCCGACCGCGACCTCCTCGCCGGCATGCGGCAGCGGCGTCTCGCCCGGTTCGTGAATCTGCAGCAGTTCAATCATTCGAAATACTAACCTTGTACGCTTCGGCGCTTGCGCCGGATTTCTTCGTGTAGTTTGACCAGATACTTGAGGCGGGTGATCAATTTCGCCGCGCCCTCAAGATCCTCCACGGCGAAGGCCAGCGACATCGCTTCTTCGCACACCTCGATATCGATGCGCGCCTTGGCTTCAAGGGCGGCGACAGCTTTAGGATCATCGGCTTCGGCAAGCGCCTCTCGGCTCTCCATCGCCTCCATCAACAATTCCGGATCGCCTTCGGTGTGGGCCTCGTTCGGCGGCGTGCCGCCCATGGCGACCAACAGAGATTGCGCCCGGGTCAGCGGCGCCTTTAATCTCTCGTAAGATTCGTTTAGACCGGTGGCATGCTGCAGCGAATATTGCCTCTCCCGCGCCGTCTTGGTGGCGAAACGATCGGGATGGAAAGTCCGCTGGAAGGCGAAGTAGCGTTTTTCCAGATCCTTCGGATCGACGTCGAAGTGGCTGGCCAGTCCGAGGCGTTGGAAGTCGTCGGCCGGGCGCGGCGGCTGGATCACGCCGCAGGCGTGACAAAACGGGGCGCGCCCGTCCACGCCGCCCTTGCAGGACCAACACGGGACGGATTGGCCCGGTTGCAAGGCTTCCGAGATGATGAGTTGATCGTCTCCATCGTGCACGGTTTTGTTCTCTTCTTGGCGGCCTAAGGCATGAATATGGGGGGCGCAAGGCCCCCCGGGGTATTGCGTTGTCGGGCGGGCAGCCTAGACGTGGAAGGATTCACCGCAACCGCACTTGCCTTTTTCGTTGGGATTGTTGAACACGAAACCGGACTGAAGCTTTTCCTCGACGAAATCCATTTCGGTGCCGACGATGAACATGGTCGCCTTGGGATCGATGAAGACCTTGACGCCCTTGTCCTCGACCACCTCGTCAAATTCCTCGGGTTCTTCGGCGTACTCGAGGGTATACGACAGACCGGAACAACCCGCTGTCCGCACGCCAATGCGCAAACCCATTTCCGGGTTGTCGCGTTTGCTCAACAACGCTTGGATACGCTCCACAGCGTTGTCAGAAAGGGTGATCATTTGTGCCATGCGAACTAATCCCAAATAAACGTCACGCCGCCTTCTAGGCGGTTTCCTTGATTTCATTGTCGGCCGCCCGAGACTCGTCATCCCCAGCCTTGCCCTTGTAGTCGGTGATCGCCGCCTTGATGGCGTCCTCGGCCAGAACCGAGCAGTGGATCTTGACCGGCGGCAGCGCCAATTCCTGGGCGATATCGGTATTCTTGATGTCGCCGGCTTCATCCAGGCTTTTGCCCTTGACCCATTCGGTGATCAGACTGGACGAAGCGATCGCCGAGCCACAGCCGAAGGTCTTGAACTTGGCGTCCTCGATAATGCCCTCGGCAGACACCTTGATCTGCAACTTCATGACGTCGCCACAAGCCGGCGCCCCGACCAAGCCGGTGCCGACAGCCTCGTCGTCCTTTTCGAAAGCTCCGATGTTTCTCGGATTTTCGTAGTGATCCAAAAGTTTGTCGCTATATGCCATTTTCGGTCTCCCACTTCTTCGTCTTTTCTATCAGATTAAGACTAATTTGCAGCGTGGCAAATGGTCTCAATGCTCAGCCCACTCAATGGACTTCAAGTCAATTCCCTCCTGCGCCATTTCCCAAAGCGGGCTCATGGCGCGCAGTTTTTCGACGGCCTCCACCAACGTGTCGACGGCGTAATCGATTTCCGCCTCCGTGGTAAACCGGCCGATGCCGATGCGCAGCGAGGTATGCGCCAATTCCTCTTCCACGCCGAGCGCCCGCAACACGTAACTGGGTTCCAGAGACGCCGAGGTACAAGCCGAGCCGGAGGAGACGGCAAGATCCCTGATACCCATCATCAGTGATTCGCCTTCGACGTAGGCGAAACTCAGATTGAGGTTGCCGGGGAAGCGCTGCTCGCGGTCGCCGTTAAGGAATACTTCCGGCAGTTTGTCGGTAATTTTGTCGTAGAACCTGTCTGACAGCATACGGATGCGCTCGTTGTCGGACGCCATATCGGCTTCGGCAATGGCGCAGGCCTCTCCCAATCCGACGCACAGCGGCGGCGCCAGCGTCCCGGATCGCATACCGCGTTCCTGACCGCCGCCATTGATCATGGGACGCAGGCGCACACGCGGCTTGCGACGGACATAAAGCGCACCGACGCCCATGGGCCCGTAAATCTTGTGACCCGATATGCTCATGAGATCGATGTTCATATCGTTGACATCGAGCGGGATTTTGCCGGCTGCCTGGGCCGCATCGGTGTGAAAGAACACCTTGTTTTCGCGGCAGATGGCGCCGATTTCCTTGAGCGGCTGGATCACGCCGATCTCATTGTTCACGGCCATGATGGAAACCAAAACGGTTTTGTCCGTCATGGCGGCCCGCAGCTCATCCAGGTCGATCAGGCCGTTCTCGCCCACCGGCAGATAGGTGACCTCGAAGCCCTCTTCCTGTTCCAGGTGGCGGCAGGTGTCGAGCACGCACTTGTGCTCCGTTACTGTCGTGATGATGTGGTTCTTCTTGTCCTTGTAGAAGCGGGCCACGCCTTTGAGCGCCAGATTATTGGACTCCGTGGCGCCCGAGGTGAAGATGATCTCCTTTGTCTGCCCGCCGATCAGGCTGGCCACCTGGCCGCGGGCAGTTTCCACGGCTTCCTCGGTTTCCCAACCGAAAGAATGGCTGCGCGAATGGGGATTGCCGAACTTCGTCGTGAAGTACGGCATCATGGCTTCAAGTACACGCGGGTCAACCGGCGTCGTCGCCTGATAGTCCAAATAAATGGGCGTCTTCATGTTGGTGCCCGGGGACAGATCGTTCATGCGTTACTATTCCTTGTTCCTACGCCGGCTTGCCGTTGCAGCGCTTAAGCCGCCGACAAAGCCTCAGACTCGATTTTCAAACGGTTGTAGAGATCACGCCAAGCGGATATCAGGCGGTCGACATCTTGTTCGGAGCTATCCGGTCCCAAGCTCACGCGGATGGCGCTACCCGCCTGCTCGTCCGACATGCCCATAGCGGTGAGAACGGAAGAGGATGCGACTTTTCCCGACGAACATGCGGCGCCGGCACTGACCGACACCCCGGCAAGGTCGAGCGCCATGACCTGGGTTTCGCTATCCAGGCCGGGTGCGCCGATAGCCGAGGTATTACAGAGCCTCGGGGCGTTCCTGCCGGCAATCGTCAAATCGGGCGCGATGGCCGCCAGTTCCGCTTCCAAGCCGTCACGCAGCGCGGCAACCTCCGGCACTTGCTCAAGGTCTGCCTCTGCAAGTTCGGCGGCATAGCCGAAACCGGCGATCCCCGGAACGTTTTCGGTGCCCGGCCGCAAGCCGCGTTCCTGTCCGCCACCCAGCAGGACGGCATTGAGTTCGTGCGCGGCCGGTCCGACGACCAGCGCGCCGACCCCTTGGGGGCCGCCGAGCTTGTGGGCCGACAGCGTCAACAGATCCGCGCCGAGGGTTTTCATATCAAGCGCCAGGCGTCCCGGCCCCTGTACGGCGTCGCAATGAAGCAGCGCCCCATGCCGATGGGATATCTCCGCGGCCGCCGCCACCGGCTGAATAACCCCGGTTTCGTTGTTGGCCAACATCAGCGAAACCAAGGCAGGATTCGGATTACCTGCAAGGATGGCGTCCAGCGCCTGCAAATCGATAATGCCGTCCGCGTCGACGGGAACGATTTCGGCCCCCAACTTATCGCCAACCGCCGTCACCGAGGCATGTTCGATGGCCGAGACGACCAGCCGCCGGCCGGTCCCAGCAAATCCCGCCAGCGCCAGGTTGTTGGCCTCGGTTCCGCCACTGGTGAAGACAAGCGCCTCGGCGGCGGCATTCACCAGAGCCGCCACCTGGTCCCTCGCACGATCAACCAAGGTGCGCGCAGCGCGGCCCGAACGATGAACGGAAGATGGATTTCCGCTCACCGACAGCGCGTCGGCGACAACCTCCGCGACGCCGGGTTTTACCGGGGCCGTCGCGTTATAGTCGAGATATGCGAGGGCTTGGCTCACATGGCCTCCTGGGCGACCAGATCGGCCATTTCCGGCTCGATGGAGGCCGCGGCGAGAACGCCGCTGGTACCGAGAATTCGGCGGCTCACCACATCGTCTAGTGTTACGGAGGACAAATAGAGGTGAATTTGGTTGGACAGTTCTTCCCACAGATCATGGGTTAGACATCGGCCCTGATTGCTGTGACAGCCGGTCGGAGAGCCCGGCGTACATCGCGTCGCCGTCAAAGGTTCATCCACGGACAGAACGATGTCGGAAATACGGATTTCCTCAGGGCCCCGGCCCAACATATAACCCCCGCCCGGACCACGGACACTCTTGACGAGGCTGCAGCGCCGCAACTTTCCGAACAATTGCTCCAGATAGGAAAGCGAGATTTCCTGGCGGGCGGCGATATCAGCCAGCGAGACCGGACGTCCCGCGCTTTGGATCGCCAGATCGGCCATCGCCATGACCGCGTACCGTCCTTTGGTGCTGAGTTTCACTTGTTCTCTCCCATTTCTGCCCCGCGGCGAAAATCGGCGCGGCCCGGTATGCTAAACGTTGAGCTTGGTATCTGTTTCGGTCGCCGTCTCGATGCTTGTATCCGCGGCCTCGTCCTCAAGCGGCCACTCATCCTTTTTGGCGGCGGTAAGCGCTGCCTCCAACTCCGCGACGCGTGTATTCAACGTTTGCACCTGATCGAGCAAACCGTCGATGGAGCGCGCCACCGGATCGGAGATTTCACTGGAAGGCGTGCCGTAAGGTTCGAAACGGCGTTCGGCTGGACGCGGTTTCGCCGCGCCCGCGAGCTTGCCTGGAATTCCGACGACCGTGGCGCCCGCCGGGACGTTCTTGAAGACCACGGAGTTGGCGCCGACGCGGGCGTTGGCGCCGATCACGATTGGACCGAGGATCTGCGCGCCGGAACCGACGATCACACCGTCTTCCAATGTGGGATGGCGTTTTTGCGATACCTGGGCGGACGAATTCTCCGCCGGCGAGATACCGCCCAGCGTCACGTCATGGTAGAGCGTCACGTTTTCGCCGAGCACCGAGGTTTCGCCGATCACCACACCCATGCCATGATCGATGAACAATCCCTTGCCGATAACGGCGCCGGGGTGAATTTCGATACCGGTCAGGAACCTCCCCATATGGGAAAGAAAGCGCCCCAGCAAATACCAGCGCCGGACCCAGGCGGCGTGCGCCAGACGATAGATCAAAGCGGCATGGAAGCCCGGATAACAGAGGAAAACCTCTAGTTTTGAGCGGACTGCGGGGTCGCGCTCGAATACCGCAGCTATGTCGTAACCAATATTCTTGAACATCGGACCACCGGACATGATATATTCCCCGACCGCATCCTTCGTGTTGCACCGACCGGTTCGGGTGAAATCCATTGAAATCAACGGATTAGCAACCTTTTCCGGCTACGCTTCGCGGAGGACCGGCTTTGTTGTATGCGCCGGATAAATCGAATTCCGGCATAAGAGACGCAAGGCTCGGCTCCATATCGCTGACAAGGATATAGTTATTCCGACAACAGCAGTCAAGTATTTCCGTAAAGCGCTAGAAATAGGTAGGTTTTCAATCCCAACCTATAAATGTGGAAAATGTGGATAACAATTTAACGCCGGGCTTTTAAGCGATATCAAGCTCCGGCCATAAACAGTGGTATACCCGATAAGACATGCCTGACATCATCATTAATGGCCCTGAAGGCCGCCTGGAAGGGCGCTATCATCACAACCCGAAAGAGGGCGCGCCGATTGCGCTGGTCCTCCACCCCCATCCACAATATGGGGGTACGATGAACAACAAGGTGGTTTACAACCTTTATCACACCTTTGTTCGCCGGGGTTTTTCAACACTTCGCTTTAATTTTCGCGGCGTCGGTCGAAGCCAAGGTATTTTCGACCAAGGCATCGGCGAACTGTCCGACGCGGCCGCCTGCCTGGATTGGCTGCAGACCTTCAACGAGAACGCGCACGCCTGCTGGGTCGCCGGTTTTTCCTTCGGCGCCTGGATTTCCATGCAGTTGCTGATGCGCCGGCCCGAGATCGACGGATTCATTTCCGTGGCGGCACCGGCAAACATGTACGATTTTGCCTTTTTGGCGCCCTGCCCGTCGTCCGGAATCCTGGTGCACGGCACCGAGGACGACGTTGTGCCGATTCCCGATGTCGACAAGCTGGCGGCCAAGCTGCAAGCCCAGAAGGGTATTACGGTCGAGTACGAACTGATCAAAGGCGCCGGCCACTTCTTCGAGGGCCAAATGGACGAAATGACCAAAACGGCGGCCGGTTACCTCGACGCGCGATTGGCGGCGGCGAGAGCGGCCTAGACCACAACCCGTTAGCTCGAAGTTCTGTGCAGCCGCCCTCCTGTCATGGGGGTGGCAACGCCTGTCGTCGTCGGCAAGCTGAGCGGCAGGCCCAACAGGCTTCTCACAGCGAGGAAGGCAAAGGCTTCGGCCTCCAACGAATCGCCGCGCCAGCCGACCGCCTCGACGGGCTGAACGGGCGCGCCTAGCCGCTCCGCCAACATCGCCATGAGCGTCGGATTGTGCCGCCCGCCGCCGCATACCAGCCAGCGCCGGGGCGCGGCGGGAAAGTGCAGAGATGACAGGGCGATGGTTTGCGCGGTCAGGGCGGTCAGGGTGGCGGCGCCATCTTCGAGCGCCATTCCCTTTACGGCCTTCTGCACCGCGGCGGAAAAATCATTGCGATCCAGGGATTTGGGAATTGGCCTGGCGTAATAAGGATGGCCTGCCAGGGTGTCGAGTATGTCATCGTTTACCACGCCCTTGGCGGCAGTCTTACCCGCCATGTCGCAGCGGACACCGCCCTGGACCGACATCCAGTCGTCAAGCAGGGCATTACCCGGACCGGTATCGAACGCGATGATGTTTTCGCGGTCCTCTCCGATCCAGGTCACGTTGGCGACACCGCCGATATTGACAACGGCCAGCGGTTTTTCGAGATCCCCCGCCAACGCCGCGTGGTACAAAGGCGCGAAGGGGGCGCCCTCTCCACCCGCCGCCACGTCGGCCAGGCGAAATTCGTTGACAACGTCGATGCCGGTGAGTTCGGCAAGCCGAGCGCCATCGCCGATCTGCTCGGTGACACCTTCCTGCGGCCGATGGTCGATGGTCTGTCCATGAAACCCGATAATATCTATATTACTTGAGCTTAACCTATTTTTTTCGAGTAATTTATTAACTACCTCGATATGCCGATCGGTGAGACTCCCCTCGACTTCCCGGGAATCGCCACCACCGTTCAGGACCGCGCGGATATCCGCTCGGAACGCGTCGTCGTAGCTTTCGGTCAGGGTTGGTCCGAAGGCCGTCACGCGGTGGCCATCCGTTTCGATGACGACCGCGTCAATGCCGTCCAGCGACGTGCCGCTCATCAATCCAAGCGCCGTGAAAGTTTTCACCCGTAATTCCCTTCCGCATTACCTGGGGTACGAAGAGCATGCGTTGTCGCCAAAATCAAGGTGTGCTAGACACCGCGCAGCATTTTGCGTTCATAACTTTCAGCATAGAGCCGACCAACCATGACCGAGCTTCGCTCCGAATTCCTCCGCACGATTGTCGAGCGTGAGTTTTTGCACCAATGCACCGATATGGCGGCCCTCGACGAGCGCGCCGCTTCGGGAAAGCCGGTGCCGGCCTACATCGGCTTCGACTGCACGGCGCCGAGCCTGCACGCCGGTAGTCTGGTCCAGATCATGATGTTGCGGCTCCTGCAACGTAGCGGTCACAAGCCCATCGTATTGATGGGCGGAGGCACCACGAAGGTCGGTGACCCTTCAGGTAAGGAGGAAAGCCGGCAACTGCTGACGGTGGAGGCGATCAACGCCAACATGGCAGGCATCAAGGATGTCTTCGCCAAGTTTCTGACCTTCGGCGATGGTCCCACGGACGCCATCATGGTGAATAACGCCGACTGGCTCGACGAACTGCAATACATCGATTTCCTGAGGGACTTCGGACGCCACTTTTCCGTCAACCGCATGCTTGGGTTCGACAGCGTCAAATTGCGCCTTGAACGCGAACAGCCGCTCACCTTCCTCGAATTCAACTACATGATCCTGCAGGCTTACGATTTCCTCGAACTGGGCCGCCGCCACGATTGCGAACTGCAGATGGGCGGCTCCGACCAGTGGGGTAACATCGTCAACGGTGTCGACCTGGCCCGGCGCGTCGACAGCCGGGCGCTCTACGGTCTGACGACGCCGCTGCTGACCAGCGCATCCGGGGCCAAAATGGGTAAAACCGCCTCGGGCGCCGTTTGGCTCAACGCCGATATGCTGTCGCCTTGGGATTACTGGCAATACTGGCGCAATGCCGAGGACGCCGACGTCGGCCGCTTCCTAAAGCTGTTCACCGATTTGCCGATGGATGAGATCGCCCGCCTCGAGAACCTCGAAGGCGCGGAACTCAATGACGCCAAGAAGATCCTTGCCAACGAAGCAACCGCCATGTGTCACGGCGCGGAGGCAGCAGCAGAAGCCGCCGAAACGGCCCGAAAAACCTTCGAGCAGGGATCGGCGGCCGACGGCTTGCCCACCGTCGAGATCGCCGCCGGCGACCTAGAGGACGGTGTTGCCGCCTTCGATCTGTTCCGCCGCGCCGGACTGTGTCAGACGGGCGGTGAAGCGCGCCGCCTGATCAAGGGCGGCGGCGCGCGGCTGAATGACGTCGTCATAACCGGCGAGACCGATTTAATCGGCATCGACCACATCGGCCCTTCCGGGGCAATCAAGCTGTCAGCCGGGAAAAAACGCCACGTCCTCGTAAAGGCCGTATGAGGACGGAAATTTCCTAGTTGGCGGTTTCCCTCTCCGTCGCTCCATCATCAGAATTATTCGGCGACAGGGGGCCGAAAAATAGCGTTCTCAGGGGGCCAGGAGCAAGGGCGGAGAGCGGGTTAACCGTCACTTTGGGTTTTGAGGTCGATCCCGTGACCTGAAAGGTCAAACCGAAAAGGCCTTGGCCTTTACCGCCGACAACAATGTCTCCCAGGATCGGAATTTTGCCGAGTACGGTGTTAAGGGTATTGGCCGGAACCAAAGTGCCCGCCATCGCAATTTGTTCGCGGTTGCGATCGACAACGCCATCGAGGTTGATTGCCAGGGATGATCCCACCCCCCTGGCTCCTTTGGTTTGAATCTGGCCGTTTTTCATGGCGAATGGCGCCACGAACTGAGTGAACGATATGCCCTTGCCGGCCAGCAGGTCGGCGACGTCGGCAAGCGAGCCCACTGTCAGAATTCTTGTCAGCGTCGGCGCATCCACCACCTTAAAATTCTTGAACAGAACGCGCCCGCGAACGGGCCGGCCTTCAGCCGCCTCATCAATTGTAGCGGTAATGGAAAGCTGACCTCCAATGGCATTGTCGAAAATTCCCAGATCACGGGCAAACGCGCCGCCGTCCTTCGAGACGACAATGACCTCACTAACTTCAGCGCCGCTCTTGATTGACAATTCAATCGGAGCGCCTTTTTGCAAGGACCCGGCGGCCCGCATTTGCTCCCAAGCTTTGCCGTTGTAGAGCGCCGTGCCCCGCATCCCATTGAGGACATGTCCGTCCCCCAGGATCATTTGTCCCAGCCTTGCTTCCAGCTTGAGCCGGGGCAGATCGGATTCCGAATCACCCCCGACAAATTGTGAGATGTATGGCCGCATGTCGAAGCGCGCGCCATTCAAGGCAACAAAGTAGCCGGAGGGCACCAGCGGCCGGAGCGACACGGTAACGTCGGATTCTCCAAGCTTCATACGCGACAGCTCAAGCCGGCGAAATTCGAAGTCCGGCCCCACTTCCACCTGCCCCTGCGCCTCGAGACCGCCGCCGGCGTAGGAAAAGTTGGAAATAATACCCTGGTTGGTCTGCTCGGCCTGATCGCCCGGCTTGGCCGGCAGGGCAAAATTGAACTTCGCCTGACCAGCGACGCTTTGCGCCTTGGACCATATCAATTCCGGGATGGAAAGCAGGGCGCCGGTCAATTCGGCGGTGACGCTGCCGCGGCTGATGCGCCAGCCGTCGGCCACGAGTTCCGCCGTCACCGGTACCGGTCCGGACAGCCAAGGCAGTTCAGGCATGCCGAGCGCTTTACGCGACGCTGCATCGAGCAACATCGCAATACTGAGCGATGTTGTGGCGGCGTGTTCGCCATGAAAGTCCTTCCGCCATTTTACGTTGGCAGGCACACCGGCAACGTTGACCGAGCCGTCGACATCCATACCGTTCGCATCAATTCTGACGACCATCGACCCGCCCTCTAGCGCGTAGCCCTCCATCCCCGATTTCATGCCGAAATCCCGAAGGTTGGCGGCGGCGGCAAAACGGATTTCCTCCATCGCAATCGCATCTTTCAGGGGGAAGGCGAAGCGGGCCCGGGCTGCCAGCTGGCCGCTGGTGTCGCCTGGGTCAAGCGCCATCAAGCTGGCAAATTCAAAGGGCGGATTGTTAAGGGCCGTGAGACCATCCGAGATGGGTCCGCTGGCGACAAAACTGATATCCGCCGACGCGGCATCGCTGTCCAATCCATCAATGCGAACGTTTCCCTCGGTTATTTCGAGCTCGGAAATTTGACCTGTAGCCAGCGCAATATCCAGCGTGCTGACGGTCATGCGAGCCGTTCCCCGGGCCTCCATTAATTCCGGCAGATCGTCCAGATATTGCGCCGTGAGCCCTTCGAACTCGATGTTCAATTCCAGCGCTTCCTCGGATAGTTCGCCTTTGAGATAATCCTCCGGGCTAACTTGCATGGCGAATTTTCCGTTGCCCACGACCCCATCGCGAATGTTCGTAGTCACCCACTCGCGTGCCGTCGGTGCCAGCTTTGGCGGCCAATACTCACCGAGATCATCGATCCGCAGGTCGCGGAACTCGCCTTCCAATCGGCCGCCAAACGCCAGTTGTCCGTTCGCACGGTCAATCGTCGCCAGGCCGCGCGCGACACCTGACGGCCCGCCCGCGTCGAAGAACACCTCGTCCAACCGGACAGCCGAGAAATCATCGACAACGCTTCCCCGCACGGACATTTGCGTAAACACAAGTGTCCCGGAAAAGAACTCCGGCAAAGCGATCGCCCCCGGCCCGCCGGTCAAATCAAAATCCACCGGCGCGAGCCCGCCATCGGCGGCCAGCACGGTGGTAATGGTGCCGCTAATCGGCGCCGACAAGGCGCTAAGATCGGACAATTCATCAACGTGCGTCGCAAGACGCGCGGGTTCAAAGTCCGCCAGAAGCACTTCAAGCGCCGTGCTGCCCTCCTTCAGTTCGTATAGGCCTTTCACCACGATGCGGGTCGCGCCGCCGCCGATTTCCAGATCCGCGGTCAGTTCGGCGTCAATACCGGCGTCCGTGCGCAACATCGTCAGATCCGCCCACGGCGCACGCCAGGTCGTGCGCGACGCCTTGTCGACAACGATCAGATCGGCATCGAGAATTCGCACCAGGGTCAGGAAACCGTCACGGCGGTCGGCCGGGCTGGGATGTAACAAAGTCTGCAGCATGGCGCCGGCGGCGGCGTCGGTGGCGCTGCCGACTTTGGTACCCAATCCCAGATCAATCTGTCCTTCCCGCGTCCGCAACAGCCTGATTTTCGGGCGCAACAAGTCGAGCGTCGTCGGCACCAGACGACCATCCAGCAAGGCCGTGCCGCTTAAACCCAGCGAAACTTCCGGCACGCCGGCGATCAGCCCGCCCTCTTCGTTCAGCAGCCGCACCCCGATGGCGCGGATGTCCAGTGTCCTGTCCCAGCCCGCCCAAGCCAATATGGTGTCGTCCAACTCGACACGCACGCCCGTACGACCAAGCGTCAGCGCCTCCTTCAGGTAAGGCGTGAGAAATCCCAGGGAGACCGGACCGGACGACAGCAGCCAGGCCGTGACCGCAAGCAATACGGCAAGGCCGGCTGTCATCGCCGCGATAACCTGAAGAATGAACTTGCCTGCTGGAAGGATCACGTGGTTTGTCCGGGTACGCTAATGTGTTTCAACCGCTAATATCATAACTCTTGGCCGGGACCGCAACGGGTCGGCCGATTTAACCGTCGCTCTTCTTGACCCACTCCCTTGCTTCAAGCAGCATGCCGTATTAATCGGCGGGAAGGAAATTCGCGTGTTCGCTCTGTTTGCCGACGCTTCCTCGTTACCTCCACCACACGACGCAGAGAGCGTCGAGAACGGTTTCAGCGATTGGTTTGCCGCCGCCAAATCAAGCGCCGCCGACGGCCATTCCGATTTCATTCACGCCTTCGCGGCAGATGAGGCCGGTCGAGCGTTCCTGACGGCGCTATTCGGCAATAGCCCTTATCTCGCGCGAAACGTGATTAGAGATCCGGGGTTCGTCCAGAGTATAGCAAGCCAGGCGCCGGAAATCAGCCTGCAAGAGCTGTTTGACCAAGTTCGGGGGCAAGCCCGCGACTCCGCCAACACGGCAAATCTGATGACGGTTCTGCGCAGGGGCAAATCCCGCCTGGCTTTGCTGACCGCGGCGGCGGACCTGACCGGCAGTTGGTCCCTGGCGGACGTCACGGCGGCCTTGTCGACGTACGCCGCCGTGGCGCTCAATCTTGGGCTTGAACACCTGTTGCGGGCGGAAGCGGCGGCGGGTAATTTCGAGATCGCCGACCTGGAGGATCCATGCCGCGGCTGCGGTCTTGCGATCCTGGGGATGGGTAAGCTCGGCGCCGATGAACTGAATTATTCCAGCGATATAGATTTGATCGTCTTGTGGGATCAGGAGGTTGTCAGCTATGTCGGGCGGCGCGGACCCGAAGAGGGTTTTGTCCGCCTGACCCGCGACCTGGTGAAAATAATCCAGGACCGAACCGGAGACGGTTACGTTTTCCGCACCGACCTGCGGCTGCGCCCCGATGCCGGGGCGACCCCGGTCGCGCTGTCGATGGCGGCGGCTGAAAACTACTACGAAAGCGTCGGCCAGAACTGGGAGCGGGCGGCGATGATCAAGGCTCGCCCTGTGGCCGGCGACATCACCGCCGGCGACGGATTTCTGCAGCGCATATCTCCCTTCATCTGGCGCAAGTTTCTCGACTTTGCAGCGATTGAGGATATCCACTCCATCAAGCGGCAAATCCACGCCCACAAAGGCCATCGGCGGGTGACGGTGCCGGGGCACAACATCAAGGTGGGCCGCGGCGGCATCCGGGAGATCGAGTTTTTCGCCCAAACCCAGCAGCTTATCGCCGGCGGGCGTGATCCGACGCTGCGCCAATCGGGCACGTGTGCAGCACTTACGGCCTTGGCCGACGCCGCCCAGATAACCGCTGATGTCGCCGGGGAAATGATCGACAGCTACGGTTTTCTCCGGCGCCTGGAACACCGGCTTCAGATGATCGCCGACGAACAAACCCAGACCCTGCCGGACAACCCGCAGGGCCTTGCGCACATCGCCGCGTTTTCCGGCTACGAGGATGTTTCCCTGTTCGAAGCGGATGTCCTTGGGCACCTGGAAAGAGTGGAAAGTCATTACGCCCGGTTGTTCGAGGACGCCCCCGATCTGGGCGCCGGCGACGGCGTCGACGGTAATTTGGTCTTTACCGGCACCGAAGATGATCCCGGTACGATCGAAACGCTGGCTTCCATGGGCTACCGTGAACCCGCCACGGCCGCCGCCGCCATCCGTCGCTGGCATCACGGCCGCTACCGCGCTACCCGCAGCGTCCGCGCCCGCGAGCTGCTAACCGAACTCATGCCGATCCTGCTGTCCACGCTGGCCGATACTCTCAATCCGGATGCGGCGTTGCTGAAATTTGATGAATTCCTCGGCAAGCTGCCGTCGGGCGTTCAGCTTTTCTCGCTCTTTCACGCCCACCCTGGTTTGCTGAACCTGGTCGGCGAAATCATGGGCGGCGCCCCCCGCTTGGCGGAATATCTGAGCCGCAACCCAAGCCTGCTGGACGGGGTCATCTCCTCCGGATTTTACGATCCGTTGCCGAACGCCAACGAATTGAGGTCGGAACTGGAAGGCGCGCTCAGCCGGGCCCGGGACATTCAAGACGTTTTGGACATTACCCGGCGCTGGAGCCACGGCCGGCGCTTTCAGATCGGCGTGCAAAATCTGCGTCATATACTGGATGCCAATGCCGCCGGGCCGGCGCTGGCCGACCTCGCCGATGTCCCCATCCGGGCGCTTCTGGGCTGCGTTTCGGATGAACTGGCGGAAAAGCACGGCAGCGTACCCGGCGGAGAATTCGTTGTCATCGCCATGGGCAAGCTGGGCGCCCGTGAAATGACGGCAGCCTCGGACCTGGACCTCACGTTCGTCTACGATCACCCAGACGATGTGTCGGCCTCCGACGGTCAGCGGCCCCTGTCGGTCACGGAGTACTACGCGCGCCTGGCCAAACGGCTCATCAACGCCCTCAACGCGATGACCGGCGAGGGCCGGCTATATGACGTCGATATGCGCCTGCGCCCGTCCGGCGCCGCCGGCCCGATTGCGGTGCGTCTCGACGGCTTTGCCGGCTACCAGGCCACGGATGCCTGGACTTGGGAGCACATGGCGCTGGTGCGGGCCCGGACCGTGGCTGGACCGGACCATCTGGCCGATCAGGTCGAACGGACCATTCATCAGGTCCTGAGCGCCCCGCGCGACGGCGACAAACTACTGCTTGACGTGGCGGAGATGCGGGAGCGCATCGAGCGCGACCGGCCGACTTCAAACCCATGGTCCGTGAAATACGTGCGCGGCGGCATCGTCGATCTGGAATTCATCGCCCAGTACCTTGTCCTGCGGCATGCCCAAGACAAACCGGAGGTCATCGACGGCAACACGAGCGGCGCCTTCGAGCGCCTGAGAGAAGCCGGGCTGCTCGATCAGGGGACGGCGGGCGATTTGATCGACGCCATCGTCCTGATGCGCAACGTTCAGGGTTTATTGCGACAAACTACGAGCGACGATTTCGAAGACGAGAACGCGCCGGAAGGCCTGCGTGCCGCCCTTGCGGCAGCGGTCGGGGAACCGGATTTCAGCGCCGCGCGCGCCCACCTGATCGACACCCAGGCGCGTGTCTTCCAATTGTTCGGAAGCATCGTTAGTGAACCAGCTTCGCTCTTGAAACCCCAGAAAAAAATTGATCTAAAAGATTAGAAATTTTGCCTAATTAATTGATTTATATAATTTTTAATGACAAAACTGCAGTCACTCATCGCTCACGCCACGAAGATCCTCGAAACGCCGGACCCGGCGGAAAAAGTGGCGCAAAGCCGGGAATTGGCAGCCGACTGGCGCCACGGCCAGCTGGCACTCAGCCTTTCGGGCGATCCCTCTCCCCCGGCACGCCCCGCCCGACCGGCACGCCCCGAATTGCGGCCGCCGCGGGACATGCCGAAGCGCAGCGCCGCCGGCGAGCGGGGAAAGGGCGCGTTGTTGCACGCCTTGGCGCACATCGAACTGAACGCCATTGATCTGGCCTGGGACATCATCGCCCGTTTCGCGCCTACTGAGCCCTTGCTGCGGCAGTTTCCCAGCACCGCCGCCGCCTTTTGCGACGACTGGGTCGGCGTCGCCGCTGAGGAAGCCATGCACTTCGAAATGTTGGTGGAACGCCTGCGAGAGAGCGGTCTGTCCTACGGGGACCTGCCGGCTCATGACGGACTGTGGGAAGCCGCCACGGTTACCGCCGACGACCTGCTTGCCCGCCTGGCCCTCGTTCCCCTGGTTTTGGAAGCCCGGGGGCTGGACGTCACGCCGGACACGGTGGAACGTCTGCGCTCTCATGGTCATGACGACGATGCGGCGGCATTGGAGGTAATCTACCGCGATGAAATCAAACACGTCCGGGCGGGTTTCAAGTGGTTTTCCCGGCTCGCGGAGCACCGCGGTTTGCAAGCGGAGATCGCCTACCGGGATTTGGTCACGCGGCACTTCAAAGGGCGCGTACAGGGGCCGTTCAACGTGTCGGCCCGCGCATCGGCGGGATTCGAGCAAAAATTTTATGCACCACTGGACACAAAGCGATGAAAATTTTTTAAACACACGGTGGACAAGCCGCGTTCATCATGGAAATCTACCGATTTGGCGGTCCGGCCTAGGAAATTTGACGGGGTCGGGCACGGTGTAGCGGCTTGATCATCATTTTGATCATTTGGACATAAACGGAAGGCTTATGGGGGTCGACGAGACCATCACGTGGCGGGTGCGCGCAAAACGACTCTGGAAACGTATGTTTCCGGAGCGCGAGTTTTATTACCGCAGCCGAGGTCACGTTCATTAC
>CAYOAD010000018.1:0-3520 GCA_964401845.1 uncultured Rhodospirillaceae bacterium
CGACGGTCTGGGTGAGGAGATCGTCGAGGGCACGACCATCCTGCTCGATCGGGGCTGGAGCGCCGACAAGGTGCTGAACGAGGCCCTGGTCGAGGGCATGCGCATCGTCGGCATCGACTTCCGCGACGGCATCCTGTTCGTGCCCGAGGTTCTGATGGCGGCCAATGCCATGAAGGCCGGCATGGCGATATTGCGTCCCTTGCTGGCGGAGAGCGACGCACCGCAGATGGGCAAGATGGTGATCGGCACCGTCAAGGGTGATATCCACGACATCGGCAAGAACCTGGTCTCCATGATGATGGAGGGCGCCGGTTTCGAAGTTGTCGACATCGGCATCAACAACCCGGTTGAGGATTACCTTGCTGCTATCGAGGAACACCGGCCCGATATTCTCGGCATGTCCGCTTTGCTCACCACGACCATGCCCTACATGAAGGTGGTCATCGATACGCTTAAGGAAAAAGGCATCCGCGATGATCACATCGTGCTGGTCGGCGGTGCGCCCTTGAACGAAGCCTTTGCCGAAAGCATTGGCGCCGATGCCTACTGCCGCGACGCCGCGGTGGCGGTGGAAATAGCCAAGGACTTCATGGGCCGGCGCCAGGGCTCCGGCGTCGCCCGTATGCGGGCGGAGGCCAGCTAAGTCGTGCCGGCGCCGTCGCTCCTGCTGGCATGCGGCGCTCTGGGTCGCGAAGTCATCGCGGTATTGGAAGCCGGTGGCGTTGGCGGGCTCGAAGTCACCTGCCTGCCCGCCAACCTGCACAACAAACCGCAACTCATCGCCGAAGCTGTGCGCGACAAGGTGCGCAAACATCGTGACGAGTACGATAACATATTCGTGCTCTATGCCGATTGCGGTACCGGTGGGGATCTCGACAAGGTATGCGACGAGGAAGGCGTGGTCCGCATACCCGGTGCGCATTGCTACGAGTTCTATGCCGGGGCGTCGGCCTTCGAACAGATGGCGGATGCCGAGCCCGCAACGTTTTACCTGACGAATTACCTGACCCGGCATTTTGAAACGCTGATCATGGTGGGATTGGGACTTGACCGCTTCCCCGAACTGCTGCCTGACTACTTCGGCAACTACAGTCGCGTGGTCTACCTGGCGCAAACCGATGACCCTGAACTCGACGAACAAGCCCGCAAGGCGGCCGAAAAACTTGGATTGGCGTATGAGCGCCGGTTCACGGGCTATGGCGAACTGGCCGATTTCATTGTCCAGGCCGCCCAGACCGAACCCCGGAAATCACTCGCTTCCTGACGGGCGGTGCTGAGATGTACGCGCTGCGCCGCTGGTCCGTTCGCCACGCCGGCGGGATGGAGCGCACATACCTGATCTTCCGCCCCATCTTCGAGGCGTTTCGGCCCATTTGGAAGTTGATCGGTCTGCGCCGTCTCGAACGTCCCATCGCCGGCGTCGAAAGCGCCGTCAAGGGCGCCCTGTTCGATTGCCGCATGTGCGGTCAGTGCGCGCTCACAGATACCGGCATGTCGTGTCCGATGAATTGCCCAAAAAGCTTGCGTAACGGCCCGTGCGGCGGCGTGCGCGCGGACGGCGCCTGCGAAGTCGACGCGAACATGGCATGCGTCTGGGTGGAAGCCTGGTCCGGCAATCAACGCATGCGGTACGGTGATCTCGTTTCCGTCAAGCCGCCGCTGGACCATCGTCTCTCCGGGCGCTCGGCCTGGCTGCCGCTGCTGGATGACGGACCGGACGAGACATGACACCGCACAGCCATCTGGATCCGGGCCGGCCGCTCGATGCGCTGCCGGGGCATTCCTCGCGCGGCCGGCTCGAACGTGTCCTGCGCAGCGGCCGCTTTGCCGTGACGGCGGAACTCAACCCGCCGGATTCGGCAGATCCCCGCGAGGTCTACGACCGCGCCATCGTGCTCTCCGAAGTATGCGACGCCATCAATGCCACCGACGCCTCGGGCGCCAACACCCATATGTCGAGCGTCGGCATCAGCGCTCTTTTGAGCCAGGCGGGATACGCCGTCGTCATGCAGGTTTCCTGCCGCGACCGAAACCGCATCGCCATTCAGGGTGATGTGTTGGGGGGCGCGGCCATGGGGGTGTGCAATGTGCTGTGCTTGACCGGCGATTCGGTTGGCGTCGGCGATCAACCGGAGGCCAAGCCGGTGTTCGACCTCGATTCGGTGTCGCTGCTGGAGACCCTGCGCACCATGCGCGACGACAAGCAGTTCCTCTCCGGGCGCAAGTTGACCTCGCCGCCGGGCCTGTTTCTCGGCGCCGCCGCAAACCCGTTTGCGCCGCCGGTCGATTACCGGCCTCTTCGACTGGCCAAAAAAATTGCCGCCGGGGCACAGTTCGTGCAAACGCAATACTGCTTTGACGTGCCGGGATTTGAACGGTACATGACGCATGTGCGCGAGTTGGGTCTGCACGAGAAGTGTTTCATTCTGGCCGGTGTCGGCCCACTGGTTTCGGCCCGGGCGGCGCGCTGGATCAGGTCGAACGTGCCGGGCGTATTCATACCCGACGGCGTCATCGAACGGTTGGAGAAAGCGGATGATCAGAAGGCGGAAGGCAAGCGGATTTGTATCGAGAACATCCAGCAATTGCGGGAGATAGAGGGTGTTGCCGGTGTTCATGTCATGGCCTACCGGCAGGAGGAATTGGTATCGGAGATCATCACGGCGTCAGGCGTTTTGCGGGGTCGGCGATCACCCGAAAGCCGCCGCGGCCGGCGCAAGCGAGTGGATAGTGTAGAGGAGAAGACATGACGGATACCGTCATCAGTTCAGCGACCAAAGAGGTCGTCATCGGGTTCGACCGGCCCTTCGTGGTCATCGGCGAACGCATCAATCCAACCGGCCGGAAATTGCTGGCGGCCGAAATGGCGGAAGGTGACTTCAGCCGGGTCGAGGCGGACACAATCGCACAGGTCGAGGCTGGTGCCGATATGCTCGACGTCAATGCCGGCATTCCCATGGCGGACGAACCGGCGATCCTGGCGCAGACCATTAAGCTGGTGCAGTCCATCACGGACGTTCCCCTGTGTATCGATTCTTCAGTGGTCGAGGCGCTGGAATCGGGACTTAACGCCTATCAGGGCAAGGCCCTGGTGAACTCCGTGACGGGCGAATTGGAACAGCTCGAGCGGGTTATGCCGCTGGTCAAGAAACATGGCGCCGCAGTCGTGGCGATCTCCAATGACGAGACCGGTATCTCCGAAGATCCGGACGTGCGTTTTGCGGTGGCCAAGAAAATCGTCGAGCACGCGGCCGATTACGGCGTGCCGGCTTCCGACGTCGTGGTCGATCCGCTGGTCATGCCGGCGGGTGCGATGGACGGAGCGGGTCGCCAGGCCCTCAGCATCATTCGCCGCCTGCGCGAGGAACTGAAGGTGAACTCCACCTGCGGCGCCTCGAACATCAGTTTTGGCTTGCCCAACCGCCATGGTCTCAACGGATCGTTCCTCTCCATGGCGATCGGCGCCGGCATGACGTCGGCGATTACCAATCCGCTTCATGCCGAGGAAATGACGGCCATC
>CAYOAD010000018.1:3530-30960 GCA_964401845.1 uncultured Rhodospirillaceae bacterium
GGATGAAACGATACCGCGATCCCGATGCCGAAACCGACAGTCAAAAGGCCCGGCGCGAACGCCGGCGCAGGCGCGCCAAGACCAGTGCCTGACCCGGCCTCCAGCGGCGAGGTCTTCGTCGCCTTTTCCCCGTCGGGGCGCCAAGGGAAGGTGCCGCTGAATTCGTCGGTTTTGGAAGCCGCACGGTTGTTGGGCGTCGATCTCGATTCGGTGTGCGGCGGACGCGGCCTGTGCGGCCGCTGTCAGGTGGAAATCGGCGAGGGCGACTTCGCCAAGTACGGCATCACCTCCAGCGCCAGCCATCTCACGCCGTTCAGCGCGCCGGAGGAAACCTACGCCGGGCGGCGCCAACTCAAACCCGGCCGCCGGCTGGGCTGCCACACCCGCATCGAAGCGGACGTCGTCATTGACGTGCCGCCGGAATCCCAGGTCCATCATCAGGTCGTGCGTAAACGCGCCGAGGCGCGCGCCATCGAACTGGACCCGGTGCTTCACCTCTACACTGTCGATGTCGCCAAACCGGACATGGATATTCCCAACGGGGATGCAGAGCGCCTGCTGGCGGCGCTGTCCGAAACCTGGCAACTGGAAGGACTGAGCTGCGATCCAGCCGCCCTGGCGGAGGCGCAGTCGGCATTGAGGGATGGGCGCTGGACCGTGACGGCAGCTGTGCGCGACGGCGAGCGCATCGTCGGCGTCAGACCCGGCTTTACCGACCGGGCTTTCGGATTGGCGATCGATGTGGGCTCGACCACCATCGCCGTGCACCTGGTCAATTTATCCGACGGTTCTGTCGCCACGACGGCGTCGATGATGAATCCACAGATCCGCTTCGGCGAGGATTTGATGAGCCGGGTTTCCTATGCCATGACCAACGACCGCGGCGGCGAGGAAATGACCGCTGCCGTGCGCATCGCCCTCAACGAATTGACGCGCCAAGCGGCGGAGGAAGCGGGCATTGAGCGGAGCGATATCTACGAAGCCGTCATCGTCGGCAATCCGATCATGCATCACCTGGTTCTGGGCCTCGATCCGGAACCCCTGGGCGTCGCCCCCTTTGCGCTTGCGGTGGACGGCGCGGTAGATTTGCTGGCCCGAGATCTGGATCTGGAATTGGCGGCAGGGGCGGCGGTTCATTTGCTGCCCTGCATCGCCGGCCACGTCGGCGCCGACGCCGCTGCCATGATACTTTCGGAAACACCGTTCGAACGCGACGACGTGACGTTGATGGTCGATGTCGGCACCAATGCCGAACTGGTGCTGGGCAACAAAAAACGCCTGCTGGCCGCCTCCAGTCCCACCGGTCCGGCCTTCGAGGGCGCCCAGATCAGCTGTGGTCAACGAGCCGCACCGGGCGCCATCGAACGGGTGCGGATCGACGCGGAAACGCTGACAGTCAAATTCAAGATCCTCGGCTGCGACTTCTGGTCAGATGAAGCTGGTTTCGCCGACGCCGCCTCCGTCACGGGCGTGAGCGGCATCTGCGGCTCCGGCATCATCGAAGCCGTGGCGGAAATGGTGCGGACGGGTGTCGTCAAACCGGACGGCGCATTTCCCAAGGCCGAGCCGCGCGAGTTCGTCCTTTACGACGCCGAACCCCGCATTACCGTCACTCAAAACGATGTACGCGCGGTACAACTGGCCAAGGGGGCTTTGTTCGCCGGGGCCAAGCTGCTGATGGACCTGTTCGGCGTCGAGGGCGTCGACCGAATCGTTCTGGCCGGCGCTTTCGGCAGTCATATCGATCCGGTCTACGCCATGGCGCTGGGCATGATCCCGGATTGTGAGCCCGCCAAAGTGTCTTCCGCCGGCAATGCGGCGGGCACCGGCGCGCGCGTGGCGCTTTTGAACGCCGGCGCCAGACGGGAGATCGAAAGCGTGGTCAAACGCGTGGAGAAGATCGAGACCGCCACCGCGCCGTCGTTCCAGGATTATTTCGTCGATGCCATGGCGATCCCGCATGCCAATGAGGCTTATCCAAACTTGCGGGCGGTGCTCGACATGCCGGTGGTGGAGAAACAGAGCGACCAGCCCAAGCGGCGGCGCAGGAGGGAGAGGGTGAAATGAGTAAAGATGATCAAATCCACGCCGGTGGCTGCGATTGTGGCGCCGTGCGTTACGAGGCGCAGGGAAGCTGCGCGACATCACCAACTGCCACTGCGGCCAGTGCCGCCGCACCCACGGCCACGTTGCGGCCTACACCAATGCCATGCGGGAGGGTTTCAGTTTTACGGAGGACCGGGGTCTTAAGTGGTACGTCTCGTCCGATTTCGCCAAACGCGGCTTCTGCCAGGAATGCGGCGCCAGCCTCTTTTGGAGCGCCAACGACAGCGACCAGATCGGCATCGCCGCCGGCACCCTCGACGGTCCCACGGGCCTGAAGACGGTGGCCGAAATCTTCGTCGCCGACGCTGGTGATTATTATGAGATCATGTCGGGTTTGCCGCAGTACGACCAGTCGGATTGAGACGAATTTTCCGCACAGCCATTAACCTTCGTTCAGGGTTAGACCCTTAAGGAAGATTAACTTTGTTGCCATCCGAGGCTTGCCAGCTCATTCCTCGGCACTTTTGCTTGAATGCACCGCCTTGCCGTCCGCCGCGATTTTGCGCCCAAGATCGGTGATGCTGAGCTTCTGCAGGTTCGCGCCGAAATGGCTCACATTGATCCAACCGGCGGCTTTACATTCATTCATAGTGCGAAAAAAGATCGAGGCGTCGTCCACTTCCGGCACACCGATGTCGCCGGAAAAGATGATGAGTTCGAGCAAAAGCTGTTGTTGGGGCAGGATCGTGGTCATAAAGCGTACTCAATGTCGGTGGCGGAATTCCCCGGTAACCTACCCATGGCGGAATAACGTGGCAAGCCGGCGTTGCTTCAATGCCTACTCAGGCGATCTCCCGATCCGGCACCGTGATGACCGGCTCAACCTCGCGCAGTTCCGTCATCGGGATGTGGCAGGCGATGACGTGGCGCTCGGCGGCTTCCTGCACGGGCGGCGGTTCGTTGTCGCAGATGTCGCCGATTTTGCGCGGGCAGCGGGAGGCGAAGGGGCAGCCCTTGGGTGGGTTGAGCACGCTGGGCAGGGCGCCCTCAAGGACGATGTGACGTTTTGAGACCTCGGGATCGGCGATGGGTACGGCCGACAGCAAGGCCTCCGTGTAGGGATGATAGGGCGGTGCGAAAACCTCGTCCGTCGCGCCGCGCTCCATGATCTGGCCGAGGTACATGACGACGACGCGGTCGGAAAGATAACGCACGACCGAGAGGTCATGGCTGATGAACAGCAGCGTGGTCTGGTGCTCACGTTGGATTTCCATCAGCAGTTCGGTGACGGCGGCGGCCACGGAAACGTCGAGCGCCGAGACCGGCTCGTCGGCAATCACCATGGCGGGATTGCCGGCGAAGGCCCGGGCGATGCCGATGCGCTGTTTTTGGCCGCCCGATAGCTGGCGCGGTTTGCGCTTGGCGAAGTCGCGTGGCAGCTTAACCGTGTCGAGCAGCTTGAGCATCTTCTCCGTCGCTTTGGTCTTGTCCCTTTCGACGCCGAATTTGCGGATCACGCGGGTGATCTGACCGCCGATGGTGTGGCTCGGGTTGAGCGTGTCGTTGGGGTTCTGGAAGACCATCTGCAGCGAGCCCAACTGCTCAGGCGAGCGCTCCTGGACCGGCATGTTGCCGATGTTGGCGCCGTCGAGGTCGACCTTGCCTTCCGTCGCGGTTTCCAGACCCATCAACACCTTGGCGAAGGTCGACTTACCGCAACCTGATTCGCCGACGATGGCGACGGTCTCGCCGCGCCGGGCCGTGAAGTCGAGAGCCTCGTTGGCTTTGACATGCCGGATACTCTCGCCGGAGATCATGGCCGAAATGGAGCGGTCATGAACCTCGTAGTATTTCTTCATGGCGGCGACGCGCAGGACCACTTCGCCTTTGGCGCTGGCTTCCTTAGCGACCCCTTGCGACACAGCGTCCTCGGGCGCGATTTCATCCCACCGTGTGCAGCGCACGTTATGGCCGGCGGCGCTGGTCTGGATATTATCCATGCCGATAATGCCCTGGTCGCAACGACCGGCCTCGAAATACTCGCAACGCGGCCCAAAATTGCAGCCGTCGGGCCGTTCGTGGGGCAAGGGCAGCTGCCCTTTGATCGGCACCAACGGACGGGCGTTCTTGTCGGCATGGGGTAGCGGGATGCAGCCGAACAAGCCGTGGGTGTAAGGATGGCGAGGCCAGGTGAAAAGCGAATCGATGTGGCCTTCCTCGACAACCTCGCCGGAATACATGACGCAGACGCGGTCGCAGGTCTCAAGAATGAGGCCGAGATTGTGGGAGATGTAGAGGATGGCCGTGCCGAACTTGTCGGCCAGTTCCGAAACCAGTTCGACGATGCCGGCCTCGACCGTAACATCCAGCGCCGTAGTCGGTTCGTCCAGCAACAAGAGAGCCGGGTTGGACAGCAGCGCCATGGCGATGACGACGCGTTGCTGCTGACCGCCGGAGATCTGGTGGGGATAAGCCGCCATGACGCGTTCGGCGTCCGGCAGCTTGACGTCCGACAGCATCTGGACGGCGCGTTTGTACGCTTCCTCTTCCGTTGCGCCGTCATGGGTGATCGGCACTTCCTTCAACTGGGTGCCGATGGTCAGGCTGGGGTTGAGGGCCGCCATGGGCTCCTGGTAGACCATGGCGATTTCAGAGCCGCGCAGTTCGCGCAGTTCTTCGTCCGACAGTGTGTTTAGGTCGCGGCCCTTGAACTTGATGCTGCCGCCGACGATACCGCCGTTGGTGCCCATGTACTGCATGATGGCCATGGCGACGGTCGATTTGCCGCAGCCCGATTCGCCGACCAGCCCGATGCTTTCGCCGGCATGAAGGTCGCACGAGAAATCGACCACGGCGGGTATTTCGCCGGCGCGGGTGAAGTAGGATATGCAGAGGCCCCTGATTTCCAGTAGCGGGGCGTCGGATTTGTCCAGCATGGCCGTTAATCCCTAATCGAAATCTCGCGCAGGCCGTCTGCCAGCAGGTTGAAGCCCAGGATCAGCGATGAAATCGCGATGCAGGGAATGACAGTCATATGCGGGAAGGCCAGCGCCATTGCGCGTGCTTCGTTGATCATACCGCCCCAATCCGGATCAGGCGGCGGCAGACCCAGCCCGAGGAACCCCAGCACGCCGATGGTGATGATGACGTAACCGAGACGCAGGCAGGCATCGACGATCAGCGGGCCGCGGGCATTGGGCAGGATTTCGATCAGCATGATGTACCACGATGTCTCGCCGCGAGTCTGGGCCGCCGCGACGTAATCGCGGTTGCGCAGATCAAGCACGAGACCCCGCACGATCCGCATGATGCCGGGCGATGACGCGAACGTGATGGCGATGATGATGTTGATGCCCGAGGCGCCATAGGTGGCAATGATGATGATGTAGAGCACCAGCACCGGGAAGGAGAGGATAATATCGGCGATGCGTGACAGAACGGCGTCGACATAACCCCGAAAATACCCGGCCGCCAAGCCCATCAGAATACCGACGACATAGGCCGACAGGGTCGCCAGCGGCGCATAGAGCAATACGGTCTGCGAACCCCAGATCAGCCGCGACAGGATATCCCGCCCGATGTGGTCGGTGCCCAGCCAGAACGTGCCGCCGGCAGGGTTGGGTGTGCCGATCTTGGCGAACGGCAAAATCGTCGCGTTGGGATCAAAGGGCGCAAGGAGCGGCGCGAAGATGGCGATCAGCACCCAGAACAAAATCAGGCCGACACCGACCATACCGACGCCGCTCTCGCGCAGCAGCGCAAAGGACTTGATCGCGCGCATCAGGGCCGCACCCGCTGACTGGCTTTGGATGGCATGGTCAGTCACATCGCCCTCTAGCTGAACCTGATCCTGGGATTGAGGTAGGTGTATCCGATATCGGCCAGGACCTGCGTCGAAACGGCGACGAACACGGCAATCATGCCGCAGGCCTCGATGACGAAGATATCCTTGTTGAGAGAGGCCTCCAGCAACAGCGCGCCGAAGCCCTTGTAGGCGAAAAAGAACTCGACCACGATCACGCCGGACAACAACCAGTTGATCTGCAGCATGATGACGGTAAATGGCGCGATCAAAGCGTTGCGCAGGGCATGCTTGAGGATCACCTCGCGATAGGGCAGGCCCTTCAGCACGGCCGTCCGAATGTACTGGGTTGTCATGACCTCGGCCATGGATGCCCGGGTCATGCGGGCGACGTAGCCGAAATCGTAAATCACCAGCACCATCACCGGCAGCACCAGTTCGACGAGATTGAATCCGCCCGCCATGGAGCTAGTTCCAGGCAACCATTTCAGCCAGAAAACGAAGATCGCGGCGACGAAAACCGCACTGGCGAACTCGGGGATGGAGGTGGTGATGATGCTGGTTACCGAGATCGTGCGGTCGAGCTTTGAGCCTTCCCGCATACCGGCCAGGATACCCAGCACCATGGACAGTGGGATCATGATGGCGAAGGTCAGGCCGCCCAGGATGGCGGTATTTGCGAGGCGCGGCCACAAAACATCGGCGACCGGTACCTTGAAGCGGATCGATTGGCCCAGATCGCCGGTGACGAAATTGCCCAACCAGGAGAAATACCGCACGTAAAGGGGTTCAAAATAGCCGTTCGCCTCGAGCCAGATCTGGCGCTGTTCCTCGCTGGAATAGGGCCCCAACACCATGGTGGCGACGTTGCCCGGCGTGAATTCCAACGCCAGGAACAGCAGGATAGACACGACGAGCATCGTGAGCACCATGGCGCCCAGGCGTTTGACGATAAAAAACAGCATGTCGGGTTGCTATTCGAGAAGGGGCGGGAGATTGATCCCCCGGCCCGTTCCGATTCTTAGGACAGCCACACCTTGTTGTAGTGGTGTTCAAGCGCCACCTGGGCGTAGAGGCCCTGGACCCGCTTGTTGGCCGTAACGAAGACTGAGCGCCAGAAGGCCTGCGCGATGACGGCGTCTTCCTGCATGATGGTTTGCAGTTTGGCCATGACCTTGCGCCGTGCATTGACGTCGGTGAGGCCGCCGGCTTCATCCAGCAGACGGTCGAATTCCGGATTGGCATGGGACGATTCGTTCCACGCCACGCCGGTACGGTAGGCGAGGTTCAGGACCTGCACGCCCAAGGGACGGTGCGTCCAGGCGGTGAAGCCCCAAGGTGTCGTCATCCAGCGGTCCCAGTAAGTACCGCCCGGCATGATGTTGATGGCGACGTTGATGCCCACGGGCTTGCACATTTCGACCAGTGCCTTGACCGCGTTCTGCTCCCACGTTGGGTTGGCAACGCAGTCGATGCGCAGGTCGATGCCGTCCGCGTGACCGGCCTTGGCCAGCAGCATCTTGGCCTTGGCGTAATCCTGCTTCGGCTTGGGCAGGTCCGCATATTCCGGATGAACCGGCGCCACATGGTGGTCTTCCGCCGGAGCACCGAGACCCTGATAGACGATGTCCAGCCACTTCTGGTGATCGACGCAGGCCAGAATGGCTTGCCGCAGGTGCTGGTTGTCAAACGGCTTCTCGCTCATCTTCATGCGCGCCACGCCGGTTTGCGCGGTGACCGCCTGATAGAGTTGGAGATGCGGGATGGCCTTGATGGCTCCGGTTTGTTCAACAGACGTCTGGTAGTTCGTGTCGACCTGATCGGACGCCAACGCAGCCAACTGAGCCGCGGGATCGTCGCCGTGATCGATGTAGGAGATCTGATCAAGGTAAGCGTCGCCACCCCAGTAGCCTTTGCGTTTGGCCAAGGTCGCGCGTTCGCCGACCTTGAATTCCTTCAGGGTGAAAGCACCGGTACCGACCGGATTCTTGGTGAGGTCGCCGCCTTCGTCTGAGAACCGGCGATGCACGATCTGCGCCGGGTAGTCGCCCATGCTTTCGGGCAGCGATAGGTCGGCGCGCTGGAGATGGAAGCGGACGGTGTGGTCGTCGACCTTCTCGAGCGATCCTTCGGCCATGACGGTGGACATTTCGTCCTTGCCGTCCTTGTCCTTTTTGCCGGTCTTGATCTTCTTGGTCATCGAGCTGAAACGTCCCTGGTTCGAAGAACCGGTTTTGGGATCAAGCCAGCGCTTGAAGTTGAAGATCACGTCGTCAGCCCCGAAACTGTCACCGTTCGACCATTTCACGCCGCGGCGCAGCTTGAAGGTCCAGGTCTTGAGATCTTCGGAGGCCGACCAGCTTTCTGCCAGTTTCGGCGAGGCAATGTTGTCTTTGTTGATTTCGACCAACGGCTCGATGATCTGGCGGGCGACGTTGCCCTTTTCCGACCAATCGTAGGTCGCCGGGTCGGTGATTTCCTTGACGTTCATGGAAACGCGAAGGTTGCCGCCCATCTTCGGTGTCGCCGCCCGTGCCCGGCTCGGACCCATGATCGAGCCGGCCATTGTGTAGGCAGCCGCGGCGGACAGGCCAAGACGGGTTGCGGTGGAGATAAAGTCGCGCCGGGTAATTTCGCCCTTGCGCAGCTGTTCGCGCATTTCCGGGATTATCGGATGTACTTTTTGTTTGTCGTCGGACATGGTCATCGCCTCCCTGCGAATTGTTCCCTTATTAACCAATGGAGATGCCAACGCGCCTTGTGACAAGGCATGACCGCGTGGACGGGGGCTGAGCAGGTGGAGATTTCTTGTTTGGCGTCGTTGGAAGCCCCCCAGCATCCATTTGTTCATTATTGTCTTGTTCGACCCAAACATCGTGACGGGTCGCGGGATGAGAGTCAAATTAGGTCGGCCCTGAACGTCGGAAATACGGCGAAGAGGGTCGGATACGCGTCAAAGAGTCAATTTATGATTTCAAGTCATGGCTTCCATGTAGACTTCAAGCGTCAATACCTCGAAGTTGGCAATGCGGAGACTGGCGCGTGCGTTAGCCAAGGCTGGATCCGACATCGCACATTCGAGGCCGCGCCGCAGCATTTCGACTTCCTCGTCGGCTACGCCGCCGGCGGTAATGTAAGGTAGCCCCGGCGCCGGCGCGGTTGCTTCCAGGACCCGCGTGCCGGCCAGGTGGTCCGGTGTCGCGTCGGCCACCAAACTGTGGGTGACGCAATCAATAGCGGCGATATCAGCGGCGCCGTCGCGCACCATGTCGATACTGAGCACGTGGCCGCCACTTTCGACCGTGTCGGAAAACACCCGGTCCCACCCGCCCAGGGGTTCGACGTGCTTTTGCAGGGCGTTCCAGCCGGAGTGCGAATCGAAACCGTTCACCGCCGCGCGGCAGGGCGCCAGGGCGGCCAGGTTTTCAGCTTCCGTATCCTGTCGCACTACAAGCAAACTCCGGTAGCTGGGCCCTTCGCAGCCCGGCGCGTCATAGCAGGGTGTGGCGACCAGCTTGACCCGGTCGACCAAGCGCGTGGCCAGGGGATAACCGCAGGTTTGAGAAATAAGCAGGTCCGGCGAAAGCCAGTGCACGTCCCTGTCGTCCGGCGAGGTCGAAAGTCGCTCGGGGACATCCGTAACGCCCTGATCACGGAAATGGCGTGCCAGTCCCTGCCACCAGCGTTCCGTTGCCGGCCGCAATTCCGGCAAGTCATACATGGACAAGCTGGCCAGTCGGTCCATCTCAATTTCCCTGCAAATTTCAGTCGCATTTTGTGCCTAAAAAACTCATCGACCTACCGCATTTTTTAGTTCTTTAAATTCGAAATCGGATGCACAATGAATCGTTTGGAAAATTCTCAATTGAAGGGTGCGACCGGCGGTTATCAAGGGGCGAAAAGGGGCGAAAAACTGCGGGTCGCTGCAAGGCGATGACGAATTTGGAAACGCAGGCGAATATTCAAGACGAAGTCGATACTCAACGATCTTCACGAAAATTTGAAACACCGCTCTTCGAGGCACCCACTTGGGCGCTGATCGTGGCCGTATATGGCGGCTGGTTCACACTCACCTGGCATGCCACATCGCTGCCCTGGTGGCTGCTGTTCCCCCTGGGGGCCTGGTTCTCGGGCTGGTATTATTCACTGCAGCATGAGGTCATTCACGGGCACCCGACCCGGTGGCGTTGGGTCAATGACTTGTTGGGGTACGCGCCGCTCGGGCTGTTCATTCCCTATTCGATCTACCGCACCACGCACATTAAACACCACACCAAGGAAATCCTGACGATCCCCGGCGAAGATCCGGAGTCGTTTTATTTCGATGCAGAAACCTGGGCGAAGATGTCGCGCGTTCTACGCGTAATCAACATGGTCAACAACATGCTGATCGGCCGCCTGACGGTCGGCGTCGCCATTACCATCACGCGCTTCTGGCTGGAGGAATTGCGCCAACCGATGCGTGGGGAGTTCGCGCATCTCGCCGCCTGGATCATGCACGCCGTTCTGGTTTGGGGCGTGCTCTATTGGGTCAGCGCCATTTGCGGCTTGCCGGTTTGGCTGTACGTGATGTGCTTCGCCTATCCGGGCCTGGCCCTGACGTTGATGCGCTCCTACACCGAACACCGGGCGGCGGCGGACCCAAATCATCGTACCGCCACGGTGGAGAGCCCGACGCTGATGGGCCTGCTCTATCTCAACAATAATCTGCACGTCGCCCACCATGACCAGCCGGGCATGGCCTGGTACCACCTGCCGGCCTATTACGCTTCGAGACGGGAGGAATTCCGCCGGGAGAACGACAGTTTCGTTTTTGACGGCTACCGCGACGTCATCCGCCGCTACATGTTTGCACCCCTCGATACGCCGGTGCTGCCGGCAAACAAGTAGGTCCGGGCGGATGCAGCGGGGTCTAAATTACGGATTGCCGCGTCGGGCGCTTCTTGGCGCAGTCGGTTGGGGAGCTTTGGTTTTGCCGGCGATTTTCACGCGCCGGGCGGCATCCCACTCAGCGTCGGACAACCGTATTGTCCAGCCGGCCAATGGCGACGTTGCGGCATTCATCGCCCGCGCGTTCGAGATGCGGCGGCAGGCGGAGCAAAGCGGGGATCAGGGATATGGCGCCGTCATCGTGCGGGGCGGTAAAATCGTCGGCCAGTCGCAGAGCCTGGTCGTCCTCAACAAGGATCCCACCGCGCACGCCGAAATGGAGGCGATCCGCGATGCCGCCCGGCGTCTGGGCAGCCGTAACCTCAGCGGCTGCACGATGTATTCGTCTTCCAGCCCCTGTCCAATGTGCGAGGCGGCGGCGTACTGGGCCAACATCGAAAACCTGGTTTACGGCCGAGGCGCAACCGAGGGCGGCTCGCCCCGGCTTTGCTGACTAACCCCTCGCTCTCTCTCCCAAGGGATCGAACAGCGGCTCGGAGATAATGTGCGCTCCGCGCAGGTCGCCGAGAATCTCGACCTCGAAACCGGCGCCGTCCTCGACCATCTCCGACGGCACGAAACCCAGCGCCACGCTTTTTTCGCTGAAGTGGGCATAGCCGCCCGAGGTGACGAAACCAACGACTTTGCCGTCACGCCAGATCGGCTCGTCGGCCCAGACGTCGGCGTCGGCGGCGTCGACGACCATGGTCACCAGGCGGCGGGCGGGTGGGTTGTCGCGTTCCGACACGGCGGCGTCGCGGCCGATGAATTCGGGTTTTTGAAACCGCACGAAACGGTCAAGGCCGGTTTCCGCCGGCGTGTAGTCGGGCTTGTATTCCCGCAGCCAGGAGCCAAATCCCTTCTCCAACCTTAACGACATCATGGCCCTCATGCCGAAGGGGCGGAGCCCGAGGTCGGCGCCGGCCTCCGCCAGTGCGTGGTAAAGCGCCACCTGATAATCCGTCGGAACATAGATCTCATACCCTAGGTCGCCGGTGTAAGAAATTCGGCAGACGATGGCCGGCGCGTTGCCGACGTCCATCTGCCGCACCGATAGGAAGGGGAAGGCCTCGGTCGAGACATCTGTTCTGGTCACCCGCGACAGCAATTCCTTGGCTTTGGGGCCGGCGATCTGGAAGCCGATGCGGTCGAGCGAGACATTGCGAATTACCACCCCGGTATCCGGCAGGTGCTCCAGGAACCAGCGCATGTGATAGGCCTGGGCGCCGAACGATCCGACGACCTGGAACCGTTCCTCGGCCAAGCGGGATATCGTCAGGTCGCCGATCAGCTTGCCGCTGGGATTGAGCATGGGGCTGAGCGCGATGCGCCCCACATTGGGCATGCGGTTGGCCAGCAGACTATTGAGCCAGTCCTCAGCGCCCGGACCGCTGACCTCGTACTTGCCGAAGTTGTGGATTTCGTTGATGCCGACGGCGCTGCGCACGGCCCGGCATTCCTCGCCCACGGCGTCGTGGGCGTTGGAGCGCCGGAAGGATGGGATTTCGTAATCCTCGTCGCCGGGGCGGGCGAAGTAATTGACGTGCTCCAGGCCATAACCGGAGCCGAACACCGCGCCCTGCGCCTTCCAAATGCCGTAAGCCGGGGTCGTGCGGAGGGGGCGTCCGGCCGGCAGTTCCTCGTTGGGATACGAAATGGCGAAGCGGCGCTGGTAGTTTTCCGTCACCTTCACCTTGGTGTAGGCGCGCGTGCAGTAATCGCCGAAGCGGGATACGTCCATGGCGAAGACATCGGATGAGGGCGCGCCCTCGATCATCCACTCGGCCACGGTGCGGCCGACGCCGCCGCCCTGGCTGAAGCCCGCCATGACGGCGCAGGCACACCAATAGCCCGGCAGACCCGGCACCGGCCCGACCAGCGGATTGCCGTCCGGCGCAAATGTGAAGGGGCCGTTGATGACGGTCTTGATGCCGGCCTTCTCCAGCACCGGAAAACGGTGGTAGGCCATCTCCAGCGAATCGGCGATGCGGTCGAGATTGTCCGGCAGCAATTCGTGCCCGAAGTCCCACGGCGTGCCGTCGACGGCCCAGGGATCGCAGGCCTGCTCGTAGATGCCGATGACCAGCCCGCGGCCCTCCTGGCGGAAATAGCTCATGCCGCTGGGGTCCATGACGTGGGGCAGTTCCTCGCCGCGCTCGTAAACCTTCGGTATGTCGTCGGTAACGAGGTACTGGTGTTCCATCGGGTGGAGCGGCAGGTTAAGCCCGGCCATCTCGCCCACCTCGCGCGCCCACAGCCCTGCGGCGTTGACGACGTACTCGGTGTTGACGGTGCCCTCCTGAGTTACGACATCCCATGTGCCGTCGGTCTTCTGCACCAGTTCTTTCACATGATTGCGCAGGCTGATTTCGGCGCCTTGCATGCGGGCGGCCTTGGCATAGGCGTGAGTGGTGCCCGAGGGATCGAGGTGGCCGTCCAGCGGATCATAAAGCGCACCGACCATGCCGTCGGTATTGATGACCGGGCAGAACTCCTTGATCTCGTCTGGCCCGAGAATGTCGGTTTCCAGCCCCATGTAACGGTGCTTGGCGCGCTCGGCCTTGAGGAAATCCATCCGGTCGTTGTCGGTGGCGATGGTAATGCCGCCGACGTGATGCAGGCCGCAGGCCTGGCCGCTGATCTCCTCCAGTTCCTTGTAGAGCTTGATGGTGTATCCCTGCAGCGCCGCGATGTTGGGATCGGCATTCAAGGTATGGAAGCCGCCGGCGGCATGCCAGGTGGAACCGGACGTGAGTTCCGACCGTTCAATCAGCAGTACGTCTTTCCAGCCGAATTTGGTGAGGTGATAGAGCACGCTGCAGCCGACGACGCCGCCACCGATCACTACGACCTGAGCCTGAGTTTTCATACCAAATACCCCTTGTTAGAAATCCGTCGGTATGCCGCCTTCTTCGATGCGCTTGGCGACGTAGGCGTCGAGCTCCTCCTCGACCGCCGGGTCCATCGGCGGCGCTTCGAATTCGTCGATCAACTGTTTGTAGATACCGTTGGCCCGCCGCGTAGCGTCCTGTGAGCCACCTTCCTCCCAGGTTTCGAAATTGCGCCAATCGGAAAGGATAGGCGCGTAGAAAGCGGTCTCATAACGCTCCATGGTGTGGGCCGCGCCGAAGTAGTGGCCGCCCGGACCGACCTCCCGCATGGCGGACAGGCCGAATTCCGCATCGTCAATGGCAATAGGCTGCAGGAACTCCGAGGCCATCTGCAGCATCTCTGCATCGATGATGACCTTTTCGAATGAGGCGCAAAGTCCGCCCTCGAGCCAGCCCAGCGCATGCTTGACCAGGGTCACCTGCGCCATCATGCAGGGCCAGATGGACATCTGCGATTCGTAAGCCGACTGCACGTCAGGTGCGTTGGAGGCATTGACGTTGGACGAGCGGTAGGGCACGCCGTAACGCCGGGCCAGTTGACCGCCGATGAAAACCGCCTTGGCGTATTCCGGCGTCCCGAAGGCCGGCGCGCCGGAGCGCATATCGACGTTGGACGTGAAACCGCCGTAGACCACGGGAGCACCGGCATTGACCGCCTGGACGAAGGCGATCCCGGCCAAGGCTTCGGCATTTTGTTGCACGATGGCGCCTGCCAACGTGACGGGCGCCATGGCGCCGGCCAGGGTGAACGGCGTAATGACGACGGGCTGATTTAGCCGCGCCATTTCCATGATGCCCGACAGCATGGGCTTGTCGTACTGCAAGGGGGAGTTGGCGTTGACCGTCGAGTGAAGGGACGGCTCGGTCATCATCTGTTCGGCGCTAACGCCGCGAACGATGCGGGCCATTTCGATGGAATCGCGGATGCGCTCCCGCCCCAGGCAATACCCGGCACCGAACTTGTCCGAAATTTTGTAAAGCGCGCTCTCCGCCTTCAGGTGGCGGATACCGGGATGGAGATCGATGGGTTCGACGGGATAGCCGCCGAACTGGTGAACGATATTGAGGCTCTGACCGAGCCGGCCGAGATTGCAGAAGTCTTCGAAGTTGCCGACCCGTCGGCCGCCGTCCAAGTCACTGGCGTTGGGCGGGCTGGCAATCATCGAAAAATTGATGAAGCCCGGTCCGAACTCGAAATTGTGCGCCGGGTTGCGGGCGTGGGCGGTGAACGATTGCGGGGCTTGCGAGATCAGGTCTTCGATGAGCTGCCGGTCGAATCGGACGCGGCTGCCGTTGGCTTCGACGTCGGCGCCGGCCTCCTTCAGCACATCGCGGGCTTCGTCCAGCAGAAAGTTGATGCCGATGCCCTCAAGCACGTCGAGGGAGGCGTTGTGGATGCTGTCGACTTCGTCATCGGACAGCAGCCCGACCGGTGCATAGGGATTGCGGAGCTGGCGAAATGGCAACTGGCGGATGCTCGATGCGCTGCCGCCCGCATCCGCCGCTTCGGCCTTGCGCCGTGATCTACCGCGTCTCGTCACTGCAACCACCCCCGTTTGGCAAGACCGTATCCGCTGTTCTTGAAGCGACGCTATCACGGCTTTTCCGTTTTAAGAATTTCAAATTTCAGGGCCGCGTCCTAACATCCAACTTGTGAAATCGCATCATCGGGGAAAGCCCATGTCCAAGAGTTTTGACGTCGTCATCATCGGCGCCGGCGTGATCGGATCCGCCATTGCTTTCGAAATGTCGAAGGCGGGGAAGAAGACAATCAATGTGGATATGCTGCCCTCGGCCGGGCACGGTTCGACCAGCGCCTCTTGCGCCATCATCCGCACCTACTATTCAACGCTCGACGGCACGGCGCTGGCTTACGAAAGCTATTTTCACTGGAAGGCCTGGCGGGATTATATCGGCGGCTCGGACGAACTCGGTCTCGCTGAATTCCGTGAAACCGGCTGCATGGTTATGAAGACGGAGCACAACGGCAACCTGGAGAGTATTTGCACGCTGATGGACCAACTCGCCATCCCCTACGAACACTGGGATGCCGATGCCGTCCGGCGGCGGGTGCCGGTCTACGACATGCGGCAGTTTGCACCAGCCAAAACCAGGGAGGCTGACGACTTCGGCGAACCGACGGGCGGGAATCTCTCCGGCGCCGTTTTCTTTCCCAACGGCGGCTACATCAACGATCCCAAACTTGCCGCCCACAATCTGCAGCGCGCAGCCGAAGCGAACGGCGCCGCTTACCTGTTCAACAAACGCGTCGTCGAAATCCCCCATACCGGCGGCCGGGTGACCGGCGTCGTGCTCGACGACGGCACGTCTTTCGAGGCGCCCGTGGTGATCAACGTCGCCGGTCCCCATTCCAACGTCGTCAACGAACTGGCCGGGGCGGCCGGTGACATGAACATAACGACGCGCGCCCTGCGCCAGGAAGTTGTCCACGTGCCGTCTCCCGTCGAATACGCCTTCGGTGAAGAGGGCTTGGTCGTTTCCGACAGCGACGTCGCCGTCTACAGCCGGCCTGAAATCGGCAACAACATCCTGATCGGCAGCGAGGATCCGGCCTGCGATGAGCCGGAATGGGTCGACCCCGATGACTTCAATCGGGACGTCTCCGAACAGTGGACGACCCAGGCATTGCGCATGGCGCAGCGCATTCCCAGCCTCGGCATTCCCTCACGCATGCGCGGCGTAGTCGACCTCTATGACGTGACGGAGGATTGGGGACCAATCTATGACCGCTCCGCCGTCGACGGGTACTACATGGCGGTGGGCACCAGCGGCAACCAGTTCAAGAACGCGCCGGTGGTCGGCGCTTTGATGAATGCCCTGGTGGATTACTGCGAAGGCGGCGCCGATCATGATGCGGAACCGATGAAATTCCACCTGCCCAGAACGGATCATACCCTGGACTGCCGGACGTTCTCGCGCTTGCGCGAAATCAACGCCGACAGCAGCTTTTCGGTGCTGGGCTGAACTTCGAATTTATTTGATGGCGGAAATAGGCGATAGTCCGGTCGCACTCTGGTAATTGCCAAAAATATTGGGGCTTTAGCGTTGCCCTCGGCGGATCAGTCGTGTGCCGGGTTGAGCGGTATTTTTTTGGAGAGACGATATGAGCAGCGACATAGAAATTGCACGTAGCGCATCGATGCAGCCCATTGAGGCGATCGGCGAAAAGGTGGATATCCCGGCTTCGGCGCTATACCGCTACGGCGAGCACAAAGCCAAGGTGACACCGGAGTTCCTTTCGTCGCTGGAGGGTAATTCGGACGGCAAACTGATCCTGGTGACAGCGATCACCCCGACGCCCGCCGGCGAGGGCAAGACCACCACCAGCGTCGGTCTGGGCGACGCGCTCAACCGCCTCGGCAAGCGCACCATGATCTGCCTGCGCGAACCAAGCCTCGGTCCCTGCTTCGGCGTTAAGGGCGGTGCGGCCGGCGGCGGCCATGCCCAAGTTGTGCCGATGGAAGACATCAACCTTCACTTCACGGGTGATTTTCACGCGATCGGCGCCGCCAACAATTTGCTGGCGGCCCTGTTGGACAACCACATCTACTGGGGCAACGAAAGCAACATCGACGAACGCCGCATCACTTGGAAGCGCGTGGTCGACATGAACGATCGCGCCCTGCGCAGCGTCGTGAATTCGCTGGGCGGCGTCGCCAACGGTTTTCCCCGCGAAGACGGCTTCGACATCACCGTGGCCTCGGAGGTCATGGCGATTTTCTGTCTGGCCACGGACCTGGAAGATCTCAAGCGCCGCCTTGCCAACATCATCGTCGGCCGTACCCGGACGCGCGAACCCATCTATGCCCACGACATCAAGGCCGAGGGATCGATGACGGCCCTGCTGCGCGATGCCCTGATGCCCAATCTGGTGCAGACGCTGGAAAACAATCCGGCCTTCATCCACGGCGGCCCGTTCGCCAACATCGCGCATGGCTGCAATTCGGTCATCGCCACCCGGACGGCCCTGAAGATGGCGGACTACGTCGTGACCGAGGCGGGTTTCGGCGCCGACCTCGGGGCGGAGAAGTTTTTCGACATCAAGTGCCGCAAGGCCGGTCTCGAGCCCTCGGCGGCAGTGCTGGTGGCAACCATCCGGGCCCTCAAGATGCACGGCGGCGTAGCCAAAGGCGACCTGGCGACCGAGAATGTCCAGGCCGTGTCGGACGGCTGCGTCAATCTCGCCCGGCATGTGGAAAACCTACACGCTTTCGGCGTCCCGATCGCCGTGGCCATCAACCGTTTTTCGGACGACACGGACGAGGAAGTCGCGGCGGTTCACCAAGCATGCGCCGAGCTTGGCGTTCAGGCGCACGAATGCACGCACTGGGCGGACGGCGGGGCCGGCGCAGAAGGTCTGGCCGAAGCGGTGGTCAAGCTGGCCGACCGCGAAGGCGTTGAACCCGGCGTTGTGGGCGAAGGCTTTCGCCTGCTCTATCCCGATGATCTGCCGTTGTGGGAAAAGGTGCGGACCATTGCCCAGCGCCTATACGGCGCTCGCGGTATTATCGCCGACCAGCGCGTGCGCGATCAGTTCAACGATTTGCAGGATCAGGGCTTCGGGCATTATCCCGTGTGCATCGCCAAGACGCAGTACAGCTTCTCGACCGATCCCTCGCTCAAGGGCGCGCCGAGCAACCACGTCGTGCCGGTGCGCGAAATCCGGCTGTCGTCGGGCGCCGAGTTCGTGGTTGTCGTCTGCGGCGATATCATGACCATGCCCGGCCTGCCCCGTGTGCCAGCCGCCAACAACATCAACGTCGATGAGGCGGGACAGATCCAGGGTTTGTTCTAGAATACCTGTATGGACAGGCAGACCGAGCTTGGGCTGATCGAGCGGATCCTCGGCTACGTCGACGAGCGGTCGACCGACATGGTCGGCGAAACCGCGACGTTGCCGGTCGACCGGTATTACGATGCCGGGCGTTTCAAACGAGAGCGGGAAATTGTCTTCGGTACTCTTCCACGGGCGGTGGGACATGTCTCGCAAGTCCCCGGCGCGGGCGATTTCTTCACCGTCGAGGCGGGCGATCAGCCTTTGCTGGTGGTGCGGCGGGAGGACGGTGGGCTAAACGCTTTCCTCAATGTTTGCCGTCATCGCGGCGCCCGCCTGGAGTGGGATGCACAAGGCCAGGGTCGCAAGCACTTCGTCTGCCGATACCACGGATGGTCGTACAATACCGACGGCGAATTGGTAGGCCTGCCCGGCGCCGCCGGATTTCCCGATTTGACGCGCGAACTGCATGGCTTGAAACGGCTGGCCGTGGAGGAACGGCACGGCTTTGTCTGGGTTCATCCGACGCCCGGTGAGACCTTGGATGTTGCGGTTTATCTCGGAGATCTCGACGGCGAACTTTCCGGTTTCGGCCTCGACGGACATGTCCATTATGCGCCCAGGCGCTTCACCAAACGCATAAACTGGAAGCTGGTGATAGATACGTTTCTCGAGGGCTATCACGTCAACTCTGCGCATGCCGCCACCATCGCGCCGATGTTCCTCAACAATATCGGCACTTACGACCGCTACGGTGCGCACCAGCGGACGGTGTTCCCCAAGAGGTCGATCAGGGAATTGAGGGAAACGCCGGCGGAGGGCTGGCATATCCGGCCGCACGCAAACGTCCTCTACGTGCTGTTTCCCAATACCATGGTGTTGGTCCAGCCCGATCATGTAGCGGTTTTTCACGGCTATCCCGACGGCATCGACGGCGTCATCGTCGACGCCTACGTCCTGCTCCCGGAGGCTCCGCCGACCGACAAGGCTGCAGCCTACTGGCAAAAGAACATCGATATTTTGTTCGGTGCGCTGGAAGAGGATTTCGATATGGCCGAATCGGTGCAGGCAGGCGTGCGTTCCGGCGCCAACGAAACGCTGACATTCGGCCGCTTCGAGCAGGGGCTTTCCTGGTTTCACGAGAACGTCGAGCGGTTCATCGCGAAATAGGACGTCCCGATAGCCGTTTTCATAGAGCTTTTATTCACCCAGAGGTGAGTTGGATATTCAGGTTTTCATACCTATAATTCGCCGTTGGGGACGTATGAGTAGCACTTCTGGACGGTGCCGGGACGTGCTGGAAATAGGATGGAAGCGTGCCCAACGTTTTGTCAGACAGCATCGTTGAGACTCTGTTCGGTGAGTCGCAAATCGGCATCGCCTGCATAGGCAAATGCGAGGGCGAAATAACTGAAGCCAACCAGCGCCTGGCCGATATTCTGGGCCTCGGGCGCCCGGATAATATCCAAAAATTTTCCGATCTGACCGATCGCATCCGCGATCCGGAAACGCGTAAGCGAATAAGCCACCTAGAACAGGGTGGGTTCGAGGCCGAGTTTGAACGCGATGACGGCTCGTCGCTGTTTTGCTTGATATTCGTCCAACTCCACCCCGCGGGTAACCACCACACCGTTATCCTTGTCGACATCTCCGAGCAGAAACGCGCGGTGCGGCTGGCTGGACAACACAAGGATTTGCTGCAGTCGATCGTCGATAGCGCGCCGTTCGATATCAATGTCAAAGGACTCGACGGCAAATATCTGGAAGTTAACAAGAGCTTTCTGACCAGCATCGGCAAGTCAAAATCCGAGGTGGTCGGCAGGAACGCCAGTGATGTGTTCGGGGAGGAAGCCGGCACGGTCATTCAACGGAACGATGAGGAGGTAATCGATACAAACAAAACGATCCGCCGCGAGGTCACTAACCCGACAATCAACGGCGATATGCCTTATTACACCGTTAAATTTCCCATTCAGGACGAAACCGAAAACATCGTCGGTATCGGTACCATCGCCTCGGACATTTCCGATTTGAGGTTTGCCGAGAGCGCACTGCGGGAGAGCGAAGAGCGGTTTCGGGATTTTGCCGAATCGACCTCGGACTGGGTCTGGGAGACGGATGCTAACCTTCGCTTCACGCTGATGAGCGAAAATCACAGCCGGGTGACGGGGCTGAAGCCTGAGAAGTTCATCGGTAAAACGCTTCGGGAAGTCGGCAACCCCGAATTTCCAACCACCGAATGGAATCGCATCGTTTCCGACATGGAGGCCCATGAAGCGATGCGTGATCGGGAAATCGCCAGGCGCCATCCGGACGGTCATGTGGTCTATTTTTCCATCAGCGGCAAACCCATTTTCGATAAAGGGGGGCGCTTCAAAGGATATCGGGGAACCGGTACCGACCATTCCGGGCAGAAGGAAGCCGTCCGCAAGTTACGCCTTCAGGCACTCATCAACAAACAGATGTCGGACGGCGTCATCGTGACCGACATGGATGGCGCCATAATCGACTGTAATCCCGCCGCTGAGGTCATGTTCGGATATGAAGCCGGAGAAATGAACGGTCTACCGACCAGTGTCATTCATCATGACGCCGTACCCGGAACGACCATGAAGATGATAACCGAGTCGATGAACGAGGACGGCAATTTCATCGGTGAAATCGAAGTCCTGCGAAAGGACGGCGAAGTGAGGTTCTTCGAAGCCTCGGTCATGCCGCTGCGCGATGAGGAGGGGAACGTGATCGCGCGGGTTGGCGTCAACCGCGACATAACGGAACGACGACGCGCCAGTGAGGAAGACAAGAAGAAATCCGACCTCGCCTGGCTATTGCGCAAATCGGCAACGGACGCCAACAAGGCGGTCGAGTTCGACGAAGCGGTCAGGACATGCGTCGAAACCATTATCGATTACACCGGCTGGCCGGTTGGCCACGTGTATTTGGTTGCGGCCAACGATCCTCATTTGCTGGTGCCCTCGGGCATTTGGCATCTCGACGATCCGGATGCTTTCGCATCGTTCGTCAAGGCGACGGAAGCCACGAATTTCAGTCTGGGCGAGGGATTGCCGGGCCGGGTCTTTGCCAGCGGTGAACCCTCCTGGATTGTCGATGTGACCGAAGATCCGAATTTTCCCAGGGCTAAGCTGGCCGATGATATCGGTGTTCGGGGCGCCTTCGCTTTTCCCGTTATCGCCGGGGGTGAAATTGTCGCTGTTCTAGAGTTTTTCGACCGTGCCCCTGCGATGCCCGACGAATTGCTGATGGCGACGGTGGGTCATATCGGCGGCCAGTTGGGCAGAGTTGCCGAAAGAACGGCCGCGCAGGACGAACTGACGAAATACCAAGATCATCTCGAGGAACTGGTCGACGAACGTACGATGGCGCTCGAGCACACCGAGGACGCCCTGCGCCAATCCCAGAAAATGGAGGCGATCGGCCAGCTGACCGGCGGTATCTCCCACGATTTCAACAACCTTCTGTCGGTCATTCTGGGCAACGCCGAATTGCTGGAGGAATATGCGGACGGCCGAAGCCCGGACGAACGTGAACTGCTAACATCCATAATACGTTCAGCCGGTCGGGGCGCCGAACTGACACATCGTCTTCTGGCGTTTTCGAGAAATCAGACCTTGAACCCGGAAAGCATTCATCTCGGCGACCAAATACGTGGCATGACCGACATCCTCAAACGAAGCCTCGGCGAGACAATTGAAGTAACGACGTCCGAGGGTCTGGATCTCTGGCCGGCATATGCTGACCCGGGCCAGGTCGAAAACGCCTTGCTCAATCTTGCCATCAATGCCCGTGACGCCATGCCTGACGGCGGCAAGCTGACGATTGAAACCTCGAACGTTACGCTGGACGAAGCGTATGCCGGGACGCAAGTTGATCTGGAGCCGGGCGACTACGTCATGCTGTCGGTGTCCGATACCGGCTGCGGCATGTCGAAGGAAGTGGCCAGCCGGGTGATGGAGCCATTTTACACGACCAAGGAAGTGGGGAAGGGAACGGGCCTGGGCCTGAGCATGGTATTTGGTTTCGCCAAACAATCCGGGGGGCATTTGGCGATCTATAGCGAGGAAGGCATTGGGACGAGCGTCAAACTCCACCTTCCGAGGGGAAACAAAGAGGCGGCGAGCGAGAAAATCGAAGTGGAAATTCGTGGCGCCCAATCGCCGGACGAGGTCGTCATGGTCGTGGAAGATGATTTCGAAGTGCGGAAACTTGTCGTGTCGTTGCTGAAATCCCTTGGATACCGGACGCTGGAAGCCAGTGACGGCCCGGAGTCGCTGGAATACTTCAGATCCGACAGCCGCATTGATCTGCTGCTCACCGATATCGTGCTGCCGGGCGGATTTTTGGGTGCCGAAGTGGCGCGCCAGGCCAGAAGCCTGCGTCCCGGCATGAAAGTCATCTATATGTCGGGTTATACCGACAACGCCGCGTTCGACCGAAGCGAATGGGTGGGCGGCGGTATACTAATCCAGAAGCCGTTTAGAAAAGTCGATCTTGCTGAAAAAGTGCGGGACGCCCTCGATCGGTCCTAAGCCGAAAAAAGTGCCACACGGGCGCCTCAATAAACCCGGTTTCAACTTTTCGCGAACACGCTTGCGGGCGGTTTAAACCGAGATAGAGTAGCGGCTAATTCTTGAAAACGCGCGACACGATCCCGGCGAAAGGGCTGCGAATGGCTTCCTTTTACATCATGATGAAATGGGCCGTGGCGGCGCTGATCGCCGTTGGTCTGGCCGGACCGCTGGCGGCGGAAACGCTCTTGCCGCTGGCGCCGATGGACGCCAAGGGGCGCTACCTTCAACCCTGGTTCGAGGAAGCGAGCGGTGACCTGGCGAGGGACCAGGCCGCGGCGAAGCGGGCGGGCAAGCTGTTGGCCGTACTGTGGGAGCAGGAAAACTGCCACTACTGCCGGATGATGCATGAGGTTAACCTGCGCCAACCCGATATCGCCGGCTACATAGCGGAGCACTTTCATGTCGTCGTCCTCGACATGCGCGGCGGGGACGACGTGGTCGGCTTCGACGGCGCCACCGTCAGCCAAGCCGACCTCGCCAAGCAGATGCGGGTTTTCGGCACCCCCACGGTGTTGTTCTACGGCGGTGGTAACAATGTGACCGCCCGGTTGCCCGGTTACGCGCGGCCAAAAGCCTTCAAGAAGGTTTTCGAGTATGTCGTCGAGGAAGGCTACCGCGATGCCTCGATGATCGATTGGATCCGAGCCCGCCTCAAAAAGGAAGCCGAAGGCTAGCGGCAGAGGCCGAATTTTAGCGAAATATTCACGGGATACGGCTTTACTTCAAAGGTTTATACGCTTTTGTTGACCTATCATCTCGTTTATTGTCGGCGGGGCCGTCACTTGACATAGGTACGGTAGCCGCCGGATCATCGAATGGGGTGAAGAGGACCGGGCCAGGGGATGAGTGAAAGTCAGCGAGTTGTGAGATCACAGGCCGATGCGCAGAGCGGCGGAAAGGCCGACGCGCGAGACGGGGCAAACCTCGCCGCGGCGGGGCCGGAATTCGTCTCGGCTGACGCGCTTTACAAGGCCGAAACAGAGATCCGGCACCTCAAGGGCACGGTACAATCATTGCGGGACGAACTGGAGAGCCGCCAGTATCGCACGGAGCAGGATGTCCAGGATGCGGTTTCGTCGTCCAATGACGAGATCCTACAACTCAAGAACAGCATCCAGGTGTTGCGCGATGAGATGGAAAATATGCGCTTCGACAAAGAGGAGGCCGTTCAGCAGGCCGTGTCGAACGCGAACGATGAAATCCAGCAACTTCGCGCAACCGCGCAAAATCTGCGCGACGAAATGGAAAGTATGCGATTCGACAAGGAGGAAGCGGTCCAGCAAGCCGTATCGAACGCCAACGATGAAATTCAACAACTTCGCGCGACCGTGCAGTCCCTGCGGGACGAACTGGAGACGGTGAGGTTTGAAAAGGACGAGGCGGTGCAGCAGGCCACTTTAAGCGCCACCGATGAAATCGCCCAGTTGCGGGTAACCGCCCAAACCCTGAGGGACGAACTGGAAACCAATACCGCCCGCCTGCAGGAGGAGATTCAGGACAATGAGCGAAATTATCGCGACGAACGGCGGCACCTTCAGGACATGATCGGCGTCCTGCGCGACGAGTTGGAGGTCAAGGGCAAGCCGGGCGGCAAGGCTTCCACCGCCAAGAAAGGCAAGACAGGAAAGCGTCATGGCAAAAAGTAAGCCCGCATCGGGCCGTTCCGGCAAGACGCAGCGCGCGGCCGCGAAGCGCGCCACGACGCCAACCGTGCGGGCGAAGAACGGCGGCGCCAAATCGAAGAACAAGGCTCCCGCGCCGAAAAAGAAGGTTTCCGCGAAAGTATCGGCCAAAACCGCCGCCAACGAGGCGGAACGCCTGCGTCAGGCCGAATTGCTGCTGGAATTGTCGCGCCGCATCGCCGGCATCGAATCGTTGGACGAAATTCTGGCCACCCTCGTCGAGATGACGACCTGGGAACTTGGCGCCGATCGGGGCACCTTGTTCCTCAACGATTCGACCACCGGCGAACTCTATTCGAGATTTGCCCAAGGCAGCTTCCTGCGCGAAATCCGTATCCTCAACAACAGCGGTATCGCCGGTTGGGTTTTTAGTGAGGGCGAGGGTGTCATAATCCACGACGCCTATGCCGATGACCGCTTCAACCGCGCCGTCGACGAACAGACGGGGTATGTGACAAAGAGCATTCTTTGCGTACCCGTGCGGACGGTGAAGGGTGAAGTCATCGGCGCCTGCCAGGTGCTTAACAAAAAATCGGGCCGTTTCACCAAGGGCGATTTATTGCTTCTTGAGCGCATGACCGAACAGGCCTCGGTGGCCTTGCAGAGCACGCAATTCGTCGAGCGCATGCAAAAGACCCGTGAGCAGGAAATGGAGTTCCTCGATATCGTTTCGGACGTCACCTCCGAACTCGATCTGGGGTCCCTGCTGCAAAAGGTCATGGCCGAGGCAACCCGGATGCTGCAGGCCGACCGCGGCACTCTTTTTCTCAACGATGAAAAAACCAGCGAGCTCTATTCCCGCGTCGCCATGGGTGAATCAATCGGCGAAATCCGCCTGCCCAATCACCTGGGCATCGCCGGCGCGGTCTTCACGTCCGGCCAAACCGTCAATATCCCGCACTGTTACGCCGACCTGCGGTTCAATCCGGCCTTTGACAAACAGACCGGATACTTCACCCGATCCATGCTGGCCGTCCCGGTCGTCAACAAGGACGGCAAGGTCATCGGTGTCACACAGGTCCTGAACAAGCGTGGCGGCCCGTTCGATGCCGAGGACGAAACCCGCCTCAAAGCCTTCACTGCGCAGGTCGCCATCGCGCTGGAGAACGCCCAGTTGTTCGACGATGTACAAAACATCAAGAACTACAACGAAAGCATGCTGGAAAGCATGTCGAACGGCGTCATCACCTTGGATGAGGACGGCAAGATCGTCACCTGCAACGCCGCCGGTCTGCAGATCCTTCAGGTCGAACAAGGTGACATTATCGGTCAGTTGGCTGAGGAATTTTTCACCGGCGGCAACGAATGGGTTCTGGAAAAAATCGCCCGGCTGGCGGAAGACGGCGAATCGGAAGTTGTCATGGACGCCTCGCTTGAGGCCGGCGAGGAGCACCTGTCGGTTAACTTTACCGTGATGCCGCTGATCAGCACCGAGGAGAAGAGTCTCGGCACGATGTTGATGATCGAAGACATTTCCAGTGAAAAGCGTATGAAGTCGACGATGTCACGTTACATGGATCCCGGCCTGGCCGATCAGCTGATGGACGGCGGCGAGGATATTCTCGGCGGCGCCAGCCTTGTGGCGACGGTACTTTTCTCGGATGTCCGGGGATTTACGACCTTGACGGAGGAACTTGGCGCTCAAGGCACCGTTAGTTTGCTGAACGACTATTTCACGATAATGGTCGACTGCATAACGCGCGAAGAGGGCATGCTCGACAAGTTCATCGGCGACGCCATCATGGCGGGTTTCGGTTTGCCGATTGCCCACGATGACGACGAAGACCGGGGCGTTCGAGCTGCAATTTCGATGATCTCCGATCTTTGGGCCTGGAACGCAAAGAGGATTGAACAGGGTCAGCGGCCGGTCGATATGGGGGTTGGACTCAATACGGACAATGTGGTGTCGGGTAATATCGGCTCGCCCAAGCGCATGGATTACACCATGATCGGCGATGGTGTGAATCTGGCAGCCCGCTTGGAAAGCGCCTGCAAACAATATTCGGCGCGCATTCTGATTAGCGAGCACACCTACGATAAACTTCACGGTACGTATCGAATCCGTGACATCGACGATGTTGTCGTGAAGGGCAAGACCGAGCCTGTCAGGGTGTATGAGGTTCTGGACTACCACAATGACCAGACCTGTCCGAACCTGATGGATGTCGTGAATTACTTTACCGAAGGCCGCAAGCAATATCATGAAGGGAATTGGGACAAGGCGATTGCCGCATTCAAGGAAACGCTCAAAGCCAACCCGATGGACAAGCTAAGCGAGACTTACATCGAACGTTGCCAACATCTCAAGAAGGCAAAGCCCAAGGATTGGAATGGCGTCTGGGTGATGACGAGCAAGTAGGAAGGCTTTTTCGGTGGTCAGGGTCGTCAGTTCGGAAAAGGATCTAGCGACATTCGAATGCCTTCGACGGCCAATATGGCTCTGGGATTACCAAGACAATTTTGTGTGGTGGGCGAACGCCGCAGCTCTCGAATTCTGGGGTGTATCGACGCTCGACGCAATTAGATCCAGAAAATTCGATTTTTCCAAGGCCACCCGGGAACGTTTGGACTCATACCGGGAACGTCTGAAAAACCAGCAGAGCATTTCGGAGCGTTGGACCACTTACCCCGGTGATGAGCCTGGCCTGCCCCCGTTAAGTGGTCCAGTTCCTATGAGAGGTTCTGGCGCAGGTTTG
>CAYOAD010000019.1:0-28559 GCA_964401845.1 uncultured Rhodospirillaceae bacterium
ATAATCTCCATCTCAGGGCATCGATTAACGAGTTCATCTGGGAAATGGGGGATTACAACAAAAAAATCTGCAGGGGGAACTTTCACATGAAGTTCAATCACCTATTGGGCACCGTGGCCGGTGCGCTCGCGCTGGCCTTCGCTGCCTCGGCATCGGCGAAAACGCTGATCTACTGTTCGGAGGGGAGCCCGGAAGGGTTTACGCCTTCGCTCTACACCGCCGGCACAACGTTCGACGCATCGTCGCGCCACATCTACAACAAGCTCGTCGAGTTTGAACGCGGCGGCACCAGCATCACGCCGGGTCTGGCCGAAAGCTGGTCGGTTTCCGACGACGGCCTGGTCTACACCTTCAACCTGCGCCGGGGCGTGAAGTTCCACAGCACCAAGAACTTCAAGCCGTCGCGTGATTTCAACGCCGACGACGTCGTGTTCAGCTTCCATCGGCAAATGAACAAGGACCATCCCTACCATCGTGTTTCGGGCGGTTCGTACGAATACTTCAACGGCATGGATATGCCCAACCTGCTGAAGAGCGTGGATAAGATCAACGACTACACCGTGCGCATGACGCTCAGCGTTCAGGAAGCGCCGATGATCGCCAACCTCGGCATGGACTTCGCGTCCATTCATTCGGCCGAGTATGCCGACAAGATGCTGAAGGCGGGTACGCCCGACACCTTTGACCAGCAACCCGTCGGCACCGGTCCTTTCAAGATGGTCCAGTACCAGAAGGACGCCGTGATCCGCTATAAGGCCCATCCGACCTACTGGGCTGGCAAAGCCGCCATCGACAATCTGGTGTTCGCCATCACGCCGGACGCTTCGGTGCGCTATGCCAAGCTGAAAGCCGGCGAATGCCACGTCATGCCGTATCCCAATCCGGCTGACATTGCCGCCATGCAGGCCGATCCCAGCATCAACATGATGCAGCAGGAAGGCCTCAACGTCGGCTATCTGGCGTTCAACACTGAGAAGAAGCCCTACACCGACCGCAAGGTGCGTCAGGCGCTGAACATGGCGATCAACAAGGCCGCCATCATCGACGCCGTCTTCCAGGGTGCCGGCAAAGCCGCCAAGAACCCCATTCCACCGACCATGTGGTCTTACAACGACGACGTTAAGGACTACGCCTACGACCCGGCCAAAGCCAAGGCGATGCTCGCCGAGGCGGGGTATCCCAACGGCTTCAAGACCGACATCTGGGCGATGCCGGTGCAACGGCCTTACAACCCCAATGCCCGGCGCATGGCCGAACTGATCCAGGCGGACTTCGCCAAGGTCGGCGTCGAAGCCAAGATCGTCACTTACGAGTGGGGCGAGTACCTCAAGCGCTCCAAGTCGGGCGAGCACGAAACCGTGTTGCTGGGCTGGACCGGCGACAACGGTGATCCGGACAACTTCATGTATGTCCTGTTGAGCTGTGCCGCTGCCAAGGGTTCCAACCGGGCACGTTTCTGCCACGAGGAATTCGACGGTCTCCTCAAGCAGGCCAAACAGACCACGGACGTGGCCAAGCGGACCGAGCTTTACCGCCAGGCCCAGGTCGTCTTCAAGCGTGAAGCGCCCTGGTTCACGGTCGCCCATTCGGTCGTCTACATGCCGATGAGCAAGAAGGTCAAAGGTTATAAGATTGACCCCTTCGGCGGTCATGCCTTCTACGGCGTCGATATCGAATAGATCGTCGGCACCGCTGTGTAAGCGTTCAGGAACGGGAGAGGGTTGACGCCTTCTCCCGTTTCTTGTTCGCCAATCAAGACATTTCGCGCTAAGTCCTTTACATGCTCCGATTCATTCTCACCCGCGTGGGCCTCGTCATTCCGACCTTCATCGGGGTGACCTTGCTGACCTTCGCACTGATCCGGCTGGTGCCGGGCGATCCCATTCTGCTGCTGGCCGGGGAACGTGGCCTGACCGAGGAGAGGCACGCCGAAATGCGGGCCGAACTCGGGCTCGACAAACCCTTGCTGGTGCAATACGGCATCTACATGGAAAAGGTCGTCCAGGGCGATCTCGGCCGCTCCATCGTCACAAAGGAACCGATCCTGGACGAGTTCCTCGCCCGCTTCCCCGCGACCCTGGAACTTTCCTTCTGCGCCATGCTTTTTGCTGCCTTCTTCGGTTTGCCGGCGGGCGTCATCGCCGCCGTCCGGCGGGGGACGGCGTTCGACCATTCGGTCATGGGGGCGTCGCTGACGGGGTATTCTATGCCCATCTTCTGGTGGGCGCTCTTAATGATCCTGTTTTTCTCCGTCACGCTGGGCTGGACGCCGGTTTCGGGCCGCTTGTCGCTGATGTTCTTCATCGAACCGGTGACGGGCTTCATGCTGATCGACACGTTGTTGATCGATGAGGAAGGAGCCTTCCAATCCGCCCTCGCCCACCTCGTGCTGCCGGCAATTGTGCTGGGCACCATCCCGCTGGCCGTGATAGCGCGCATGACGCGGTCGTCGATGCTGGAAGTGCTGGGCGAGGACTACGTGCGCACCGCCCGCGCCAAGGGTGCGCCGCCCTGGCGCGTGATCGCCGTCCACGCCTTGCGCAACGCCCTCATTCCCGTGGTCACCGTCATCGGCTTGCAGGTCGGGGTCTTGCTCGCGGGCGCACTGCTGACGGAAACCATCTTCGCCTGGCCGGGCGTCGGCAAGTGGCTGGTCGATTCGGTTAATCGCCGCGACTATCCGGCCCTGCAGGGTGGCGTGCTTTTGGTTGCCACCATGGTCATGGCCGTGAACCTGCTGGTCGACCTGCTCTACGGCCTGATCAATCCGCGTATCCGCCATGCCCGTTAATATCCGGATCATGCCATGACTGCTGAAGCTTTACACGAAGCTGAAACCCAGGCTGTCACCCCGCCCCACCCGCTGGCGGAGTTCTGGATGTACTTCAGCGCCAACCGGGGCGCTGTCGCCGGGTTGGTGGTCATCGTCGCCGTCGCGCTCACCGCCGTCTTCGCCGATGCCATCGCCCCTCATCCGCCGCACGAACAGTACCGCGACGCCTTCCTGGTCCCGCCTTCGTGGACCGAAGGCGGGTCCATCAAATTCCTGCTGGGCACCGACGACATCGGCCGCGACATATTCTCCCGGCTGGTCCACGGTTCGCGCCTCTCGTTGCTGATCGGGATCATTGTCGTCACGCTGTCGCTGGCCGCCGGTATCGTACTAGGCCTAATCGCCGGGTTTGCCCGCGGCGTCGTTGAAATCGCCATCATGCGCATGATGGATATCATGCTGGCGCTGCCCAGCCTGTTGCTGGCCATCGTCATCGTCGCCATTCTGGGCCCGAGCCTGACCAACGCCATGTTGGCCATCGCCATCGTCGTGCTGCCGCATTACGTCCGCCTAACCCGCGCCGCCGTGATTACCGAAACGACCAAGGACTACGTCGTTGCCTCGAAGATCGCCGGTGCGGGCATGCTACGACTGATGTTCTTCACCGTGCTGCCCAATTGCATGGCCCCCCTGATCGTGCAGGCGACATTGGGCTTTTCGACCGCCATCCTCGATGCGGCGGCGCTGGGGTTCTTAGGATTGGGCGCCCAGCCGCCGACGCCGGAATGGGGCACCATGCTGGCTGACGCCAGGGCGTTCATCCAACGCGCCTGGTGGGTTGTCACCTTCCCCGGCGTGACCATCCTGGTGACCGTGCTGGCTTTCAACCTGATGGGCGACGGATTGCGCGACGCCCTCGATCCGAAGTTGAAGCGGTAGCGCCATGTTGCTGGATATTTCCGATCTCACCGTCGAATTCGGCACGTCCGACAATCCCTTCCGGGCGGTTGACCGCGTCACGCTGAGCGTCGACGAAGGCGATGTCGTGGGTATCGTCGGCGAATCCGGTTCGGGCAAAAGCGTGACGTCGCTGGCCGTGATGGGTCTGATCGGCTATCCGGGGCGGGTCGAGGCGGAAACGCTCAACTTCGGCGGACGCGATCTCAACAGCCTCCGGCCCAGCGAGCGGCGGAAAATCACCGGCGGCGATATCGCCATGATCTTCCAGGAGCCGATGACCAGCCTCAACCCCTGCCTCACGGTGGGTTACCAATTGACCGAAGCACTCGATTTGCATGAAGGGGGCAGCCGCAAGGAACGGCGGCGCCGGGCGGCGGAACTGCTCGACCAGGTCGGCATTCCCGATGCCCGCTCGCGCCTTTCCGCTTTTCCCCACCAGCTTTCGGGCGGCATGAACCAGCGTGTCATGATCGCCATGGCCATCGCCTGCAATCCCCGCTTGCTGATCGCCGATGAACCGACCACGGCGCTCGACGTCACCATCTAGGCGCAGATCATCGATCTTCTCTTGTCGCTGCAGCGCGAACGGGGCATGGCCTTGGTGTTGATCACCCATGACCTCGGCGTGGTGGCCGAGACCGCGCAGCGCGTCGTCGTGATGTACGCCGGCCAGGTGGTCGAGACCAGCACCGCCGATGAATTGTTCGAGGCGCCGCGTCACCCCTATACCTCGGCCCTGCTGGCTGCCCTGCCGGAACGGGCCGTCGGATCCGAGCGCCTGCCGGCCATTCCCGGCGTCGTGCCCGGCGCCTACGACCGGCCGTCCGGTTGCCTGCTTAACCCGCGTTGTGCCCATGCCACCGACCGCTGCCGGTCGGAGGAGCCCGCCCTGCACGAGTTGCGCGGCGGGCTAGTGCGTTGCCACACGCCGTTGGACGAAAACGGGGAGCCCGTGTCATGAACGACGCCGCCCTGGTCGAAGCCATAGACATCAAAAAACACTACGAGGTTTCGCGTGGCGTGATGCGCGGCAAAGACACCCTGCGTGCGGTTGACGGCGTATCGTTCTCACTGAACGCCGGTGACACGCTGGCGGTGGTCGGCGAATCCGGCTGCGGAAAGTCGACCCTGGCCCGGCAACTGACTTTGGTGGAGAAACCGACCTCCGGCGGATTGCTGGTCAACGGTATCGACGTCGTGCAACTCGGCGCGCTCGAACGCAAGAAATACCGTACCGGCGTCCAGATGATCTTCCAGGATCCCTTCGGCTCGCTGAACCCCCGAAAGAAGGTGGGTTCGATCCTGCGGGAACCGCTGAAGATCAACACCAATCTCAGCACCGAGCAGCAAATAAGCGACGCCCACTACATGATGGACCGGGTGGGATTGCGGCCCGAACACTACAACCGTTATCCCCACATGTTCTCGGGCGGCCAGCGCCAACGCATCGCCATCGCCCGCGCCCTAATGCTCAATCCGCGCCTGGTGGTGGCCGACGAACCGGTCTCGGCGCTCGACGTTTCCATCCAGGCCCAGGTCCTCAACCTGATGCTCGACCTGCAGGACGAGTTTCAACTGGCCTACGTCTTTATCTCCCACGATCTTTCGGTCGTGCGCTTCGTCGCCGATGAAATCCTCGTCATGTACCTCGGCCGGCCCATCGAACAGGCGCCGGCCAAGGACTTGTTTGACAATCCGGTGCATCCCTACACCCGCGCCCTGATCGCGGCGACGCCGCATGTCTCCAAGCGCGACCGCGACGAGCGCGTGCGCCTCAGCGGAGAGGTCCCCTCCCCGCTCGATCCGCCGCCGGGCTGCGCCTTCCACACCCGCTGTCCCTTCGCCACCGAACAATGCGCAGCCGAGCGCCCGGAAATGAAACCGTTCGAAGGCCGTCAGATTTCCTGCCACCGGGCGGGCGAGATATAAAAGATGAGCAGAATGTAAGTGGCCCGGTAGGTTTGATATGTCCGTTGAGACCAAATTTTCGGAAGATGGCGAGCGCGTCGAGTTCGTAATCACCGGAGACATCCATATCGACGATGTCGTCAATGCGGTACGCGAGCTGAATTCTCACCCCGACTTCATGAAGGTCAAATATCAGCTGGTGGATTACACCGGTCTCGGCGTCTATGAAACAAGTCGGGCCGGTTCCAATGAAATGGTCTCGCTGGACAAACAAGCGGCCGAAAAAAATCCCAACATGCGCGTCGCCATCATCGCCCCGCCGACATCGCCTTCGGCTCCGCCCGCTACTGGGAATTGAGCCTTGGTGACGCTCCAATGGAGGCTATGGTTTTCCGCGACCGCGAGGCGGCGGAGGCTTGGCTGTATCGGTAGGTCGCCCTACCCCGGTACCTCGCCCGTGCGGTACATGGCGGCCAGCTTGGCGTAGTGTGCGGCGGAGTTTTTCATGTATTCGAGCTCCGCATCATCCAGCTTGCGCGCGGGTTTGGCGGGCGATCCGGTCCAGAGCTCGCCGGATTTGACGACCTTGTTGGGGGTCACGAGCGCGCCGGCAGCGACCATGGCACCGCTTTCGACCACGGCGCCGTCCATCACGGTGGCGCGCATGCCGATGAAACAGCCGTCCTCAAGCGTGCAGCCGTGGATCAGCGCCATGTGACCGATGGTGATGTTGGAGCCGATGAAGGTGCCGTGCGTCTTGCGCGTCACGTGCACCACCGAGCCGTCCTGCAGGTTGGTGTTCTCGCCTATGCGCACGACGTTGACGTCGGCCCGCACCACCGAATTGAACCAGATCGCCGAACCGGCGCCGATTTCGACGTTGCCGATGATCACCGCGCCCTCGGCGATGAAGGCATCGTCGGCGATGGACGGGCGGGTATCGCCGAAGGGCATGATGACGCCGCCGTTGGCGAGCTCGGACATTTCGTTCATGGCCTTACGGGAACAGCGGCAGCTGCTTGAGGCCCGCGGTTTCGTCCAAACCGTAGGCGATATTCATGTTCTGCACGGCAGCGCCCGAGGCCCCTTTCACCAGATTGTCGATGGCCGAGACAATAACCAGCCGGCCCTCGACCCGATCGGCGAAGACGTTTAGGTCGCAGAAGTTTGACCCCCGCACATTGCGCGTCGACGGCACCACGCCCTCAGGCAGGATGCGGACGAAGGGCTCCTCGCCGTAGGCCTCGATCAGCACCTGGCGTGCGTCCTGGGCGCTCCGGCCCTCGGCCACGTCGGCGTAGATGGTCGAAACGATGCCCCGGTTCATAGGCACGAGGTGCGGCGTGAAGGTGACCGTAATCTCCTCCCCGGCGACGCGGCTGAGCTCCTGATCGATCTCGGGACCATGCCGGTGGCTGGCGATACCGTAGGGCTGAACGCCCTCCGCAACTTCACCGAACAGCAGGTTTTCCTTCAGAGCCCGGCCCGCACCGGTAACGCCGGTCTTGGCGTCAATGATGATGCCGGACTTGTTGATGGCGTTCGATTTCAACAACGGCCAGAGCGGCAGGATCACGGATGTCGGATAGCAGCCGGGGCAGGCGATCAGCCGTGTGTCCTTCATGGCTTCGCGGTTGAATTCCGCCAGGCCGTAAACGGCCTCACCCTGGAGATGCGGCGCGTAATGTTCGTGGCCGTACCATTTGGCGTAGGTTTCGACATCGCCGAGCCGGAAATCGGCCGATAGATCGATGACCTTGACGTCATTTTTGATACCGGCGATCAGGTCCTTGCGCTCCTCCACCACCAGTTCGTCGACCAGGTTGTGTTCAGTGCTGTGCAGCAGACCCGCGACGATCTCCTGCGTCGTGCCGTGGGGCAGCGCGCAGAACACCAGATCGACCTCGACTCCGGCCCATTCCACATCGTCGATACTGATCAGATCGGGCAGGTCCAAGCCGCCGAGATGGGGGAAGACATCGGACAGCGGCTGGCCCGCTTTCCGGTCGGCCGTGAGCACGACGATCTCGGCATTGGGATGGCGCGACAGCAGGCGGACGAGTTCCGCACCCGTGTAGCCGCTGGCTCCCAATATCGCGATCCTGATTTTGCCGTTGCTCATTTTCCGTTCTCCTCGGTTAGGGCGCACTCAATGCCGCGCTATGCCTCCGGGGTCAACAGAAAATCGACAATTCTCATGCCGTCGTGATGGATAATTCCTCCAAAACACGGTCGGCCACGGCTTCCCAACCGGAATCGAGCATCATGTCGTGGGCGATATGGTCGATTATTTCGGCTTTGGCGCCGTACGCCCGGGCGGTGGATTTGACCACGGCAGGCGGAAAGATGGTGTCCATCTCTCCGCCCAGAACGACCAGCGGCGTGCTGACCCGTTTCGGTTTGGGCAGGGCGAAGAGCAGCATGTCGAGAAACCCGAGATAAGATTCGTCCTGCAGTTTGGCGTGGAAATCTGCCACTTCGGCGTCGGGCACGTCATAGGAAAGAAACAGGTACTTGGCGTCGCGGACGTTCTTCACCAGCGGCCAGAGACTGAACGTCAAATTGACCAGAAGGAAATCGATCGGGTGGCGGATCAGGATATCCAGCGTCACCCGCCAAACCCCCTGCGAGGGCACGGAGGCCAGAAGAACCGCCTTGGGGATGTCGGGCTTTTGCTCCAGATACTTCTGGGTAACCAGCCCGCCCATGGAATGGCCCACCACCATCGGACGCCGGCCTGACCTTTCGGCTACCAGTTCGACCGCAGCCGCCACGTCCGCCACATAGTCCATGATGCGGGTGAGCTTCAGGCTCTTGGAATTCGCCCTGCCGCCGTGGCCGCGCAGGTTGACGGCGAACGTGCTGACGCCTTTTTCGGCGAAGTAGGCTTGGAACTTCTCCCAGCACCAAGCGCCATGCCAGGCGCCATGGACGAACAGTACCGGCGTTGCCTCCGAACCACCTTCGGTAAGGTTTTCGACGATTTCGGATCTGTCCGCCATTTATTGCTCCCCGCAGCAGCCGGTTCAGCGTTCCGAAAATGCCAGCTTCGCGCCCAGCGCCACGAAAGCGCCGGCAAACAGCCGACGAATCCAGGTCATGACCACCGGCCGGGAAATGACGTGTCGGCGGACGCCGGCCGCGAAAAAACCGTAGCCGATGAAGATTACGAAGGTCATGAGCATGAAAACGCCGCCCAGCCCCAGCATGTGCCAGGTGGCGCCGGCCTCCTCGACCGAAACGAATTGCGGTAGGAAAGCGAGGAAGAACATGGAGAGCTTGGGATTGAGGATGTTGATGAGGAAGCCTTTCACGACGACCTCCAGCGCCCCCTTGGTCTCAACCTTCTCGTCAACCGCCAGGGTACCGGTTTCCTGCAGCGCGCCCCAGGCCATGTAAAGCAAATAGGCTACGCCCGCGATCTTCGCCACCTGGAAGGCCACGGCGCTGGCATGCAGCAAGGCGGCCAGGCCGAATACCGCGGCGCCGATATGCGGCAGGATGCCCAGCGTGCAGCCGAACGCGGCAATGATGCTTACGAGAGCGCCGCGCGATATGCCGTGAGCGATGGTGTAGATGACACCCGTTCCCGGCGCCACCACGACGATCAGCGACGTTAGTAAAAACTCAGCGCTCATTCCTGCAATACCCCTCTACCCCGATAGCCGATTGTACTTCTTCATTGCGGCCCGCAATTGCTCATGATCGATCGCTTGGAGCTTTTCTCCGGCCGGCTTGACCAGATCGACCGTTTCCGCCGCTACCAATGCGTTGATGATGGCCTCCTCGACGGCCTGAACGGCGGCCTCGTAAACCTGCCCCATGTAATGATCGACAATGTAGTCGAATGATTCAACCAGCGGCGGGTCATCGGTTCCTAGCCTGGGAAGCACGCGGCTATTGGCAACCGAGAAAGCCAGGATGATATCGCCGGAATAATGCCCGCCCGGCGACCCGGTGCGCGCGATACCCATGGCGCCGCGCTTGGCCAGGCGCTGGAGCTGGGTTTGCGACAAGGGCAGATCCGTTCCGAGGATGACGATGATCGAGCCCTGGCCGTCCTTGACGTCTTCGCTGATGAAGGCGCCTTCCGGTATTTCCTGGCCGACGGGGACGCCGAGAATTTTGAGTTCCGCCCGGGCGCCGAAGTTGGACTGCACCAGGGCGCCCACGGTGTAATTTTGAGAGTCGAAAGCCACGATTCTCGACGCCGTGCCGGTACCGCCCTTGAATTCATAGGTCTGCATGCCGGTGCCACCGCCGACGTTTCCCTCGGCGACCGGTCCGGCGGCGGCGTTGTTCAAGGCCGCGACGGCATGGGCTTCGGTGACGTGGCGGCCACAGATGTCATTGGCCATACCGTCGTAAGTTTCGGCCACTACAGGCATGGCCCATGAATGAGCCTCGATAAAATCCGCCGGGTATTGGTCGATCATCCAGCCGACTGCCGCGTGGTGGACCATGCCCACGGAATGCGTGTTGGTGATCAGGACAGGGCTGACGAAATAACCGGCCTCGTTGATCCAGTGGGTGCCGGTCATCTCGCCGTTGCCGTTGAGGTTAAAATGCCCCGCCCAGGTCGGCCGGAGGCGGTCGCCCTTGCCGCGCGGCAAGATCGCCGTTACGCCGGTCCGGACGGGCCCCTCCCCCACAACAAGTTTTTCCGCCGGCTCCACGATTGTCGAAAAACCGACTTCGACGCCAGGAACATCCGTGATGGCGTTATGCAGACCGGTTTCGCCTTCGAACGGCAAACCGAGGCCGCGCGCTCTTGGTTTTTGTTTGCTCAATACTCCCCCCGAAAAAGGCAGGTTCCAGGCCTTGCGTCACCCGGATTTGCACCCGGCCATTAGGTGATAGGAACCCGCAAAGATCAAGGGGAGCACCGGCTCAAACATCGGGCGGCGCTATTCCACGACGATCAGTCCTTTCATTCCCATTTCGGTATGGGTCTTGCCGCTCTGATCTTCGATGTCGCACAGCATGTCGTACTCGCCGGCGACAACGGTGACGAAGGTCCATTCGACCGTGTTGCCGGGAAAAACTTCCATTTCCGCCGGCGTTCCCACGACCTCCGCGACGGGTTGCGCCGTCGGGCCGAAATCTTCAAAAATTTTTACGCCTGAAGACCAGACCGCGGAGACAAGGCCCGGTGAATCGAATTCATGAACCTCGGCGCTTGGATTTTGAATGACCAGGGTATAACGCCTGCCGGCCTCAAGGTTGATCCGGTCGGGATGAAACAGTTTCTTTTTGTCGCCGCCCTTTCCCAGCGTTAAAACCACCCGCTCGGCTTTCTGGCCAGCCGGGTCACCTGCGGCTAATCCCGTGCCGGCAAAGCCGAAAGCCGTAACAACTACAGCCGTTGCAGCGGCAACGGCGATACCAAAATTACGCATGTTTGTACTCTCCAACAAAATGTTATTCGAAGGGTGTTTGACTTGCCCCTAATTGCGAATGATTATCAATAGCGTTATTCTCGGCTAACGTCAAGATAGATCTAATGGAGCGTCTATTTGTCTTTTCGGATTATCACTTTTCCAATTCGGCGGTGACGCTTCCGGCTCAAACCACTAATGTTGGCGGCTCGTTTTCTATTCGAACGGACCTGCTCAACATGACATCTAGAAATCTCGCGGCATGGCATCGCGTCATCGAAGCCGCCGATGTAAATGGACTTGAGAACTTGCTGGCGGAAGACGCCGTCTTTCATTCGCCCGTGGTCCATACGCCACAGGCCGGAAAGCCCATCGTCCTGCTTTATCTTAAGGCCGCCTTCGAAGTGCTGGGATCGGACGATTTCCGCTACGTCCGCGAAGTCGAAACCGGCAACAATTCAATCCTGGAATTCGAGACGGTAATCGACGGCATTCACTTCAACGGCGTCGACATGATCCGTTGGAACAACGATGGCAAGATCGTAGATTTCAAGGTTATGGTCCGCCCCCTCAAAGCCATCAATCTGCTTCACCAAAAAATGGCAGAGATGCTGCAGGCTTTGTCGAAATAGGTGTGATCGGCATGACGAACCAATCGGACTTCACCGCCGTCGGTCGGGCGCGTTACTTCGAAGACTATGTGGCGGGAGAAAGTCATGAACTCGGCACCGTGACCGTGGACGAGGCGGAGGTTGTGGCGTTTGCCGGCCGCTATGATCCGCAAATTATCCACACCGACCGCGAGAAGGCGAAATCCGGGCCCTTCGGGGGATTGATCGCCAGCGGTTGGCAGACGGCGGGCCTGATGATGAGCCTCTACGCCACGCGCTACCTTTCCGACGCATCCAGTTTGGCGTCCCCCGGCATGGACGAACTGCGCTGGATCAGACCGGTGCGTCCGGGCGACGAATTGACTGTGACGGTTAACATTGTTGAGGCCAAGCAGTCCCGCTCGAAACCGGACCGGGGCGTGGTCCGCACCGACATTCGCGTGAGCAATCAGGACGGCGAGGAGGTCATGAGCATGCTCGCCGTTAACATGATCAGTTGCCGCGAACCTGGTTAGTCCGCATCGACGTAGTAGACGATAAAGGGGCTGCGCTCCTGGTACTGGTCATAGAGGGCGCGGGCGCGTTCGTTGTCCTCGGCGGTGAGCCAGCGCAGCTTGGGCCAGCCTTCCTGCCGGCAAACTTCGATTACGTGATCCATCAAGGCCCGCCCGACGCCGCCGCTGCGAGTCTCCGAATCAACGAACAAATCACTGAGGTAACAAATCGTATTGCCGCCCAGCGTGCGTGGCGTACCGTGGTACTGGGCGAAGCCGACGACTTTCCCTCCATCCTCCACGGCGATATCGCAACGCATTTCGTGATCCGGGTCGGTCACCCAGCCCCAGACGGTGGCGATAGCGTCCTCGTCCGGCGAAACGTGGTAGAACTCGGCGTAGCCGAGATAGATGGCCCGCCAGCCATCGTAATCGGCGGCGGCCACGGGCCGCACATTGATTCCCCCCTGGTTCGCCATCAGCCGGTCTTCTCGAAATCAGGCTTACGGCGCTCCATGAAGGCGCCGATGCCCTCCTTGGCGGCGTCAGTCAGGGCGCTGTCACCGAACGCCGCGTAGCCGATCTCCAGGGCGTCATTGAGACTGGGTGCGGCGGCGGCGTCGCGGATCGTGCCGCTGATGATGCCGACGATGTCCTGGCTGAGGACCTGACCGGTGACACTCGTTTTGACGTCTCCAGGAACATCGGAAATTGCGACCGGCGCGGCGGAAATGTGATCGCCGGACGCGGCCATTTCCTTCACGCGTTTGACGGCAGCGGGAATAAGGTCGGCCTGGTCGTCGACCAGACCGTCGAGCATGCCGATCCCGGCGGCTTCCGGCGCTTTGAGTTTCTTGGCCGTCAGCAGCATGTCGTGGAAAGTCGCCGATGCCTCGGGCCAACGGCGATACGGTACGACCATGGCGCCGATTCCGGGCACGATACCGAGAGTGATTTCGGGAAGCTGCATCCAGGCTCCGGAGGCCGCGATGATTGAATGACAGCGGATGGCCAGTTCGAGACCGCCGCCCAACGCCATGCCATTGAGCGCCGCGACAACCGGTTTCTCACAAGCATCCAGGTGAACCAGCAATCGCGAGCAGGCCCGCGCGTACTCGATACTCTGCTGCTTGTCGCCCAGCATGGACGGGAACTTGCCAATGTCGGCGCCGGCGCAAAAGGCCTGGGTGCCATAACCCGTGATGACAAATCCCGCCACGTCGCCCCGGCCCTCGTTGGCCTTAATGACGGCGAGGATCTCGTCCGTCAGGTCGTCGTGCAGGGCATTCATCGCTTCGGGCCGGCGCAGGGTGATGACGACGGCGCCGTCGATCTCGCTGACCAGGACATAGCGGTTGTAATGGAGATATTCGGCGACGGGCTTGGCCGGCTGCGGCATACCCGGCTTGTACTTCGCGAATTCGGCAAATATGCGCTCGACTTCCTCAGCCCCCATGTCGCGCATCAGTTCGATGGGCCCCTTTTTGAAACCCAGGGCAATGCAGCAGCCGAGATCGAGATCAGCGGCGTCGCCGATGTTGCGGTCGAGAATGTCGACGGTCTGGCTGAACAGGATGCCCAGCATGCGGTCGCGAATCAACTTGGCTTTATCGGGCGCGACGTCGATGCCGTTGCCCATGGCAACCGTTTCCCATTTCTCGGACCGCTGGAAGACATCGGCGGGGCGGTAGTGCTCGCCCTCCTCCTCCATCTGCAAGGTGTTGGTCTCGATGATAATGGGATTGCCGTTGGCCATGTTGAGCACGAAGAACGGTCCGGCGTGGACGAATTCGAAGGTCACGCTGTCGACTTCGGCGGGCGTCGCGTCTTCCAGCAGCAAGCCCGCCTCGTTGCACCAGTTGTCGAAGATGCGGTCGAGCATGAAGCAGACAACGTCGTCGGTGACCATGGGCACCTTGCCGGTCCGGTAGAAAAACCAGCGCAGATAATCGACGACCTCAAGATCCGATTTGGCCCACTCCACGACTTCCACCGCCGGATTCTTAAAGGCGGGCGCGAAGAAATGTGTTACCGACGTTCGTTCGGGATGCTCGAGGTGTGAAAAGAGCCGATCCGCCGGCAGGGAACTCGTATTGGAGGTAATCAGCGCGTCCGGCCGGATCAGGGCTTCGACATCCGAGAAAATCTTGCGTTTGAGATCGAGGTTTTCGGTCGCCGCCTCCAGCACCCAGTCGCAGTGGGCCAGCGCCGCATAGTCCGTCGACGTGACGATTTTGGTACCGATCTTTTCAGCCAGTTGAGCTGAAATCTTTCCCCGCGCCACGCCCTTTTCCTTGTAGGCATGGATGCGCGCTTCGGCCTTCTCCAGCGCTTCGGGATTGATGTCGATCAGGACAAGTTCGAGGTCGGGCAGTGCGCTTTTCAAGTAGTAGCCGATGTCCGGCCCGATGGTCCCGGCGCCGATGATGGCGATGCTTTCGGGCAGCCCGCGCTTGGGGGATAGTAGCGCCGGATTTTCAAAGTTCACGTCACGAATAGCCATTTCAGTCCAACCTCAATTCACACGATTTCGTCGTTTCCGAACCACCCCCGATTTCGGGCCCTGTCATAGCAGCCCGGCCCGTTCTACGGACAGTAAAAAATCTGGTTGTGAAAGCCGGAAATTCCTAGTCGCCGAGCCGCAGGACGATTTTACCGCGGGCATGGCCGGTTTGGCTGATCTTGTGGGCTTCGCGCACGTCCGCCAAGGGCAGCACATGCTCGACCTGGGGAACCACGACGTCCCGGTTCACCAGATCGGCCATGGCGGCGAAGGCATCATCCACATCCTCGACGACAGCGCGCACGAGATTGACGTCGAATTCGGCTGCCCGATCCTCGAACGGCTTGGCGATCAGGAAGACCAGGGTACCGCCGGGCTTAAGCACTTGGTAGGAACGGTGATGCGTGTCACCGCCGATGGAATCGAGAACGACGTCGACCTTGCTTAGTTCCTCGGCAAAATCCGCTTCGTCGTAGGACACCACCCGATCAGCGCCCAAACTCCGGACATAGTCGGCGTTGGTCGCGCTGCAGGTGGTGGCGACGTCGGCGCCCAAGTGCTTGGCAAGTTGAATGGCCAGGCCGCCCACGCCTCCGGCGCCGCCGTGGATCAGGACCTTCATGCCGGGTTGAACGTCGGCGCATTCAACCAGGCATTTCCAGGCCGAGACAGCGGATACCGGAAATGCGGCGGCGGAGCTAAATTCGATGTTGTCCGACATGGCGGCGACATGGCCGACCGGAACGGCGACGCATTCCGCATAGGCGCCGCGCGAGGTCTCACGGGCCATGAAGGATACCGCGTCACCTGTGGTAAAATTCGTTACGCCCTCGCCCACTGACGCCACGAGGCCAGCCCCTTCTCCGCCAGGCACCACAGGGAAGTCGACCGCGAAGAACTGTTTGAGATGGCCGGCGCGGAGCTTCCAGTCGAAGGGATTGACGCCCGCCGCCTTGATGTCGATCAGAACTTCGCCGGCGGCGGGAACCGGGTCTGGCAATTCCACCAATTCCAGTACGCTCTCGTCGCCGTAGGCGTCGTATTGTACGGCTTTCATTGCGCAACCCCGTATCACCCCATTAAGGAGGTGAGGTTACTCCGCTTTTAGGAAATCCGCGATGACTTCGGTCATGCGATAGGCGTTGAGGCCCCGATCGTTGTCGAGGAAGGTCGGCCACGACGAAAGCTTGACGACGACCATCTCGGCGCTTGGATCGATGTGGATCATCTGGCCGAAAACGCCCCTGGCCGAATAAATCTCCCGATCCGAATCCACCACCCACCATTTGTTGCTGTAGGCTGCGCGGGGATAGTGCTGGGCGAACTCCTTGTAGTTCACTTTGAATTTTTCGACGTCGCCGGTGCGGCAGGATCTGGCAAATTCCTCGGAGATCACACGTTGATGGTTGAACATGCCGAGTTCCAGGTGCAGCTGTCCGAACCGCCCGAAATCGCGCAACGTCGCATTGAAGCCGCCGTCGGCCAGTGACGTACCGGCACGGTCGACGGTAAAGCTCGCGTCTTTTTCGGCGCCGATTTTCGACCAGATTTCACGGCTGATCAGCTTGGCCAGACGGTCACCGCCAACGCGTTCACAGATCCAGGCCAGAACGTCCGTGTCGATAGAGCGGTACTGAAAGTATTCGCCGTGTTCGCGCTCTTTCTCGATCGATATCAGGAGATCGTAGATCGTGTCGGGCTCGTCGCCCGTTATGCGCTCCTTCCAACCCGACGCCATGTCGAGCAAGGCAAACTCGGCCTCCGGGTCGGTGTAGTCCTCGTTGAACCTGACGCCGGTGCGCATGTTGAGTACATCGCCGACGGTGGCGTCGGCGTAACCGCTGGCGCTCAGCTCCGGCACGTAGTGATCAACCCTGACGCTTCTGTCGAGCGCTCCCCGATCGAGATAGACCCCCGCCAACGTCCCGACCACTGATTTGGAGACGGATTGCGCCAGATGAAGAGTGTCGGGCGTCATGCCGCCGAAGTATTCCTCGGCGACGATCTCGCCGCGGTGCAGGACGAGGAACCCGTTGGTATAGGACTCGGCCAACAGTTCCCCCACCGTAGTTTCACCCCCGTCAATGCGCGTCGCCGCGATTGCGTTGAGATCGCGGTGCCGGGATTTGAGCTCCGCTACCGGACCCTCGCCGCGCGAGACCGGGGCGACGGGAAAGACCTGACTCATATTCTGAAAAGACCAGATGTTGAACGGCGGCGTATCCCAATTGGCAATCGTTGTGCGCTTTTCCGGCGGGGGCGGAAAGCCCTTCATCACGCCGTGACCATGATTTGCGGCGTTGCCCGTCGTCGGATTCGTGTTCGAAGTCGTCATTAATCAGTACGCCCCAAGTCTATTCATTTCAATCAGTTTGCCGGATCATCCAAAGGCCGAATGCAAGCGACCTGGCGAATGCCTTCGAGGAAGTTCAGTTCGGGAACCGCCGACCGGCAGGCCGCCACCGCCCCGGCGCAACGAGGCGCAAAGGCGCACCCAGGCGGCCGGTTTAACGGACTGGGTATTTCACCGCTCAGCGTCGCCAGTTGATCGCGCCTGGTTGGATCGATGGACGGTACCGAATCGAGCAGGGCGCGGGTATAGAAGTGCTTCGGCCGGGCGAACACCTCTTCCACGGGGCCAGCTTCGACGATGCGGCCGAGGTACATCACCATCACCCGCTGGGCGAGATACTCCACGGTCGCCAGGTCGTGACTAATGAAGAGGAAACTCAGACCCAATTCAGCCTGCAGATCTTTCAAGAGCTTCAACACCTGAGCCTGGACCGAAACATCCAGTGCCGCCGTCGGTTCATCCAGTATCAGAAGCTTGGGTTCCAGCGCCAAGGCCCGGGCAATGGCGATGCGTTGGCGCTGACCGCCGGAAAATTCGTGGGGGTAGCGCCGCATGTGCTCCCGTCCGAGACCGACGTCGTTGAGCAGTTTCTCCACCCGCTGTTCCAGCAGTTGCCCTTTCAGACCAAACGCCGTGGTGAGTGGTTCGGCGATGACCGAACGGATCTTCATCTTCGGATTCAGCGACGAATAAGGGTTTTGAAAAACGATGCTGAGATCCTGACCGAGATGCTTTCTGCGGTTCGCTCCCATGGTCTCGCCATCGACCAGGACCTGTCCGCCATCCGCTTCCAGAAGCCCCAGGAGGGTCATCGCCACAGTACTTTTGCCGCAGCCCGATTCTCCGACCAGCGCCACGGTTTCACCCGTGCCGACCGTGAAGCTGACGTCGTCGACCGCCGTGACCACGCCGTGCTTGGTGGAGAATTCCTTGCGCAAGGCATCGACGGCGACGAGGGGTTGGGATGCGTTCATGATGCTTCCTTCCCATGCACCAGCGTCAGACCGGGGGCGTGGTGGCAAGCCGCCTTGTGGTTTTCGCCGAACGCAGAGAATACAGGTCGTTTCTCCCGACAAAGCGCCGTGGCTTTGTCGCAACGCGGATGGAAGGCGCAACCGGACGGCGGAAAGCCCATGTCGGGAACCTGCCCGGGAATGAAATTGAGGGTCTGTTCACCCGCGCCCAGCTTCGGCACGGTATTCATGAGTTTTTGTGTATAGGGGTGGCGCGGGTCCCTAAACACTTTGGCAACCGAGCCGGCTTCGACGACTTCGCCGGCGTACATCACGGCTACATCGTCACAGAGCGAGGCGACGACGCCCAGGTCATGGGTGATAAACAGGATGGTTCGCCCCTGCTCCGCCGCCAGTTCGCGCAACAGCGCAATGATCTGCGCCTGCACCGTCACGTCGAGCGCCGTCGTCGGTTCGTCGGCGATGATCAGCTTGGGCTGGCAGGCCAGGGCCATGGCGATCATCACCCGTTGAATCTGGCCGCCGGACATCTGGTGCGGGTACTTGCCGAGCGCAATTTCCGGATCGGGCATGTGTACGGCGCGCAAACCCTCCACGGCGGCATCCCGCGCCGCGGCCTGGTCGAAAGGCCGGTGACAGCGGATCACTTCCGTCATCTGCTGGCCGACTGTGAAGAACGGGTTCAACGCCCGCATGGGATTTTGGAAAATCATGGCGGCGCCACCGCCGCGCAAAAGGCTGAGTTCGCGGTCTGCCCGTCCGATGACTTCGTAGCCGTCGACCTTGACGCTGCCTTGGACCTCGCCCGGTTTGGGAACAAGACCGAGGCAAGCCATCGCCGTCATGGATTTGCCGGAACCGGACTCACCGACCAGCCCCAGAACCTTGCCTTCGGAAACCTGAAAACTGACGTCCCTCACCGCCTGCACGGTCCGCACAAGGCCGGGAAAATCGACCCGCAAGCCTTCGATGTGGAGGATCGGCGCGCTCATTCGTTCGTCCCGTGCTTGGGATCGAGCACGTCGCGCAAACCGTCACCCACCAGATTGACCGCCAGCACGGTGAGGAAGATGGCGAAACCCGGACAAAGCGCCGTCCACCAGTGATCGAGGAACTGGGTGCGGGCGGTGGCGGCCATCAGGCCCCATTCGATCGTCGGCGGCCGGGCGCCCAGGCCGATGAAGCTGAGAGAGGCCGCCGCCAGAATGGTAAAGCCGAAGTAAATCGAGCCCTGCACGATGATCGGCGTCAGTGAATTGGGCGTCACGTGGCGCAGCATGATCTTCGCCGGTCCCACACCCATGGCACGCGCCGCATCGATGTAGAGTTCCTTGCGCACCCGCATGACTGCGCCGCGCATGATTCGGGCGTACCATGGGAACCATGAAATCGCCAATGCGATCATCGCGTTCATCAGACCCGGCCCCAGGGCGGCGACAATGGAGATCGGCAGCAGCAGCGGCGGGAAGGCCAGGAAGACGTCGGAGACGCGCATCAGGACGGTGTCGACCTTGCCTCCGAAGTAGCCCGAGACCAGGCCGATAGGCGCTCCGATGATGATCGCCATGAGGGTCACGAAAGCCCCGACCATCAGAGAGGTTTGCGCGCCGTACAGCACTCGGGTGAGGATATCCCGGCCAAATCTGTCGGTGCCCATCCAGTGTTCCAGGCTGGGCGGCTGAAGCTTCTGCGAAAAGGCGATTTTGGTCGGCGAGTAAGGCGCGATCCACTCCGCGAGCAGCGCGACGACGAGAATGGTCAGAAATATCACCGCGCCGACGACGAAGAGCTTGTTGTCGGCGACGAAAGCCCGCGCCTTGAGGCCGAAGCCGGCACGGACCGGTGTTTGATCGGATGTGAAGGTGGTTTCCGTCATTGCGTCCGAAGCCTCGGATCAACTACGAAGTACAGGAGATCAACGATCAGGTTGATCGTCAGGTAGGCGGCGGCAAGAAACAGCGTCGTGCCGATCACAGCCGGGAAATCGTTCTGCACGATGGAAAACACAAGGAAGCCGCCAAGTCCCGGCCAATCAAAGACGAACTCCACCACGACGGCGCCGCCCAGCAGGTAGCCGTAAACCAGTCCGATCACCGTCAGCATGGGAATAAGCGTGGCCTTCAGGGCATGGCGGTAATAAATCGAGCGTCGCGGGACGCCATAAGCGAAGGCCGTGCGGATGTATTCCTCGCCCAGCACTTCGACCATCATATTCCGCGTGATGCGCACGACCGAGGCCAGCGTCACGATGGCAAGCGTCAGCGTCGGTAGGACGAGGTGCCGGGCGGCGCTTTTGAACGCCGTCCACTCGCCGGCCAGCAGGGTATCGATGAGATAAAGCCCCGTTACCCTGTTGAATGGGACGTCCAGCAGAGTGATTGAATCAATGCGGCCCTGGATCGGCAGCCAATCAAGCTGTCCGTAGAAAATGATCTGCAGCACCATGGCCAGGATAAAAGCCGGAATGGCGACGCCGCCGACCGCGCCTGCCCTGGCTAGATTATCGATCCAGGAGTTTTGCCGCACGGCGCTGAGCACACCCAGAGGCACGCCGACGAAAATAACGATAATGATGGCCAACGTCGTCAACTCGATGGTCGCGCCCATACGGTTGCGGATTTCCGTGAGAACCGGCTGTTTGGTGCGCAGGCTCTGGCCGAACTTGCCTTGGGCGATCTGGCCCATGTAGAGGGCGTATTGGACGAGGAGCGGTCTGTTGAGGCCCAATTCCTCCTCCGCCAAGGCCACCTGCTCGGCGGTCGGGCGGTCACCCAGGATAAGGTTGGCGGGCGATGACGGCAGGACGCGGCTCAGGAAAAACGTGATGGTCAGGACCCCGAACAGGATCCCGATCATCATGAGCAATCTTTGAGCGACGTATCGGGTCATCGGCCTTCCTCGAAACCGGGGCAGGCAACCGCCTGCCCCGTACTCGATACCAATGTCCGGACGCGCGTAATGCCGTCCGGTGCGTCAGTTACTTACGCAGATTGTAGACGAACAGGGTCTCGTAGGCCGGATTGAACTGCTTTTCCATGCCCTTGAGCTTGTCGCTGTGCGCGTAGTAACGGTCGACGTCGGCGAAGAAGATGGCCGGCGTGTCCTTCATCAGAACATCCTGCGCTTCGACGTACTTGGCGGCCGATGCTTTGAGGTCGACGCCCTCGGCGGCAACCGCCGCATCCAGGGCCTTGTCGAAGGCCGGGTTGGAATAGAAGGACAGATTAAACAGCGCCTTCTTTTCCGTGCGCCACTGGGCCCAGAGCCAGTCCTGCGGAGTGGCGTAGGCCGGCCACCAGGTCATGGACTGGATGTTGGCGGAGGTTTCCACCTTCTTGGCCTTGCCCCAGATGGTGCCCCAATCGCCCGGGATCAGTTCGACCTGAACGCCGACCTCGCCGGCCGTGGCCTGGAACAGTTCCATGGTGTTGGCATAGGCGCCGACGCTGCCGATGTACATGGCGGAGACTTTCCAGTCCTTCTTCGGCACACCGGAATCCTTGAGCAGCTTCAGTGCCATGGCAGGATCGAACTTCGGCAGCTCATACTTGCCGTGACCCCACATCGACTTCGGCAGCGGGCCGACAGGTGCGGTGCCGATGCCGAACATGATGTCGCTGAGGACTGCGTTGTAGTCCCAGAGATGCGTCAGGGCCTGGCGGAACTTGGCGTTGTCGGTCGGGTATTTCTTGAAGTTGAAGAGATACATCGAGTTGCGGCAGGGCGTCGACGGCCTTGACCTGATCGGTCGGCACGGCGGCGAGATCGCCTTCGCCCGATTTGACCATCTGGATGCGCGTAGCGCCCTCTGCGACGGTCTTGACGATCACCCGGTCGATCTGACCGGCTTCCCAGCCGCCCCAGTAGTCGTCGAACTTCTCGAGCACGATCTGCACGCCCGGTTCGTTCTTGACCCATTTGTAGGGACCGGTGCCTGCGCCTTGGCCTTTCTGCATCCATTCATGCCCCTTGTCGATGGAACTCGGGCCGATGATGTAGCTGCCGTACTGGCCACTGGCGACCAGGTCCAGCGCGATCGGGCTTTTGAACTTGAAGACGATGGTGTGCGAGGACGGCGTTTCGACCGAGGCGAGACCGCCCCACAGGAACGCGGCACCCCGGCCTTCCTTTTTGGTCCATTCAACCGACTTCTTGACCGTCGCCGCGTTCATCTCGGCGCCGTCATGGAATTTGACGCCACGGCGCAACTGGAACGTCCAGGTCTTGCCGCCGTCGGATTTCTCCCACGAAGTCGCCAGACGCGGCTGGACCTTGCCGTCGACGTAGAATGTCAAAGTTTCGAAGATGTTGCCCAGGACGTAGGTCTCTTCCGAGTACGTCGCCGCCGGGTTCCAGTCCTTGTAGCTCGCCCGGCTGGGCCAGTTCAGAGTGTTGCTTGCAGCCTCGGCCGCGCTGACGACGCCGCCTACCGCAAACGCCGCAACAGCAGCGGCTGTCGCGAAGTTACGCAGAATTTTCATGGAATTTCCTCCGTTGATACTTTTCGTCTGATTTTGATCGGTTTCTGAAATATTGTGACAACCTTCCCCACGTCGGACCGGGTTCGGAATCGATCAATCCAACTATAGATATTCTGATCCCGCCGACCCGCGTCCGGCAATTTCGCAACTCAACCAATAAAGACGCGAACTGACGCGAATCCGCGACATTTCGCGTCAATAATTGGGCCAATCTAGAAAATCGGCGGCGTCATGTTGAATTCACCGGCGGGCACCGGCACCAGCAGTCGGGACTTGATGCTCTCCGGGATTTCGTCGCCGGCGATGGGAAAAACAGCCGCAGGCGCCGATGGCGGCCCGTAAATCAATGCTTTCGCCAAGGTGCTCGAAAACGATCTGAGAGCTGAAGGGACGTCTGAAATTGCCGCCGGACACCCCCAGCACCAGTCCGTTGAGAAATTGCACCCGCCCCCGGTACGAAGGGTAGAGCGCCGTGTAGATGTAGCCCCGGTTATTGAGATATTCATGCTCCACGAGGTAGAGCAGATCGGACGACGCGAAGCAAAATCCGTTGTACTTGTTGACCGAATAATAATCGTCATCGGTATCGCGCACGGCGATGCGTTCATAAGTCTTGGTAACGACCTTCTCGCCCCGGAGGGCAAGTTGGGTAATGGATTTGATCAGATATTTCGGAAACGACGGCGAAACGACATAGGCGAAATAGTAGCCCAGGTATTTGTGGATGGCGTCCGTCGGCTCGGGAAAGAAATCGGCGGACGGCAAGCTGCCTGGCGCCGCCGGTCCGGCATCGGGTTTGGCAGCGAACAAGGCGGTGAAGGCCTCGTGCGGGCCGTAGATCTCCCCTTCCTCGACGCCGAAGAAATCACAGATCTTGCGCAGATTGTAATTGGAAGGTTCGGCTTGGCCACCCAGGTATTTATTGAACTGCTGGCGATTGATATCGATTCGTCGGCAGACTTCCGCCACCGATTTGTAGAGGTCACAAAGAAACCTGAGGTTCTTGCGGAAATCTTCCGTCGGCATCGTCCGTCACCTTTCCGCGCCACATCAAAAAGTGCGTCAACTAGTCGTTACAAAACAATAGGTTGGATCACTTTCTGACGCAAGTTGACGCGGGTTTGCGAAAGCGCCGGTTGCTGGTTAATCTGACCGTCATGCCGACGTCTGAAAAAACCAAACTGTCCGCCGAGGAAGTCAAAACCATGGCCACCGGCTTCGGCGCCGATCTCGTGGGCATTGCCGGGGCTGAAACGTTGAACGCCTTCCCGCCGGATCCGCTCTGGCCGCAAACCCCGGAAAACATCTCGCCCCATATCAAGAGCGTCATCGTCATCGTGCAACACATCCCCGCCGCGGTCTTCCGCTGCAAACAGATGGTGCCGGTGCAGTACATGGACATGGTGATCCTGCGGCGTATGGATAAGGTCGCCGCCCGCATCGCCATGAAGCTGGAGGACGCCGGCCATCCCAGCTTCGTCACTGCCGCCCAGGAAACCGACTGGAACATGAAGAAGGCCAGTTACGGTTATCTCAGCACGCGGCACCTGGGGATCGAGGCAGGTCTCGGCAATTTCGGTCTAGAGGTCAACATCCTGACGCCCGAATGGGGGCCCCGGCTCTATCTCACCGGCATCCTCACCGAACTGGAGCTGGAGCCCGACGAACCGATGCACGAACAGGTCTGCATCGGCGAGGGCTGCTCGCGCTGTCTTTATTCGTGCCCCGGCGACGCGGTCGAGCATTTCGACATAAACAAACCGGGCTGCGCCGAGTTCGCCCAGGAGTTCGGCTACATGACGGTGACCAACATGCTGCGCAAGTTCGCCATGGCGGACCGCGAAGGCAAGCGGGCGATGATCCGCTCCCGCGATTTGTTCGGATTTTGGCAAGGCATCCTGCGCGTCGTCGGTTCCTTCGGTGACTGCCCGCGTTGCCTCGCCGTCTGCCCGGTCGGCAACGACTACCATGCCTACCTGGCCGAGGATCAAAAGGTCATTCCCGAGAGCACGCCGGAGAAAATCGCCAAGGGCAAGGCCTTTAAGGACGCCCGGCTGGCCGGCGAGGATGTGCCGGGCCTGAACGATTGGAATATCCGCTGGGTCGGTCCCGGCGGCTATTCGGGCAAAACGGCAAAACTGTGCCGCGAAGAATTCAAGGCCGAGCAACAGGCCAAGCGGGATGAGTTTGAAGAGGTTCCGGGAGAGTAACGCGTTATGGATTACGTCTATCGCACGCCGTTGACCGCCGACGAGGTGAAGGAAAAGGCCAAATCGTTCGGCGCCGATATCGCCGGCATCGCCGACGGTAAGGTCATGGACGAATTCCCACCCGACCCGCAGCATCCGCGGCGTCCCACAGACGTGACCGATTACGACGGTGGACGCGCCATCGTGCTGGGCAAGCGTCTTCTGTCCGGCCCCACCCGCCTGACCGCCTGGAACGAGCGGCACAAATACTACAACGACGAAATTACCCTCACGATGCTGGAGGAAGCCGCCCTCAGTCTGGTGCTTTGGCTCGAGGAACAAGGTTATCCCGCCCTCATCATTCCGCCGACGCACGTCGATCCCTGGCTTTATTTCGGTGAGCCGGCGGCGCATTTGTCGCCATTGTTGTCGGCATCGCATGCGGCCGTGGAGGCTGGCCTCGGCACCCTGGGCTTGAACGGTCAGTTGCTGACGCCGGAGTTCGGGCCCCGGCTCATGGTGACCATCGTGCTCTGCTCCCTCGACGTCCAACCGGACCAGCGGCTGGAGAAGGCCCTGTGCCAGGGACCTTCCTGCGGCCGCTGCCTCAGCGCCTGTCCGGGTGACGTGATCGGGCACTGGGAGCGGGACTGGGAAGGCTGCGACCGCTATCGCTCGCCCCACGGGTTCAAGGAAGTCGCCGACTTCCTGGAGAAATTCCTGGATGCTTCCGACGCCGAAGCGCAACGGGCATTGGTCCGTTCAGAGGAAAGCTTCAACATTTGGCAAAGCACGCTGCGCGGCGCAGGCGTTGTGACCGGTTGCCGGCGCTGTCAAGACGTCTGCCCGGTCGGCGCCGACTACGAAGCCCTGCTCAAGGACGTCCTCGATGACATCGCCGAGGACACGCCGGAGAAAAGGGACCGCCTGCAAATCATGACCGAGGCTGAGGAAGCGGGTAATCTGCCCGAGCCGTACAAGCAGCAGGAACGCTGGATCGGCGGCCGGTAGCTGACCGAATTCAAGGGGGCAATATGCATTCGACTTATGATCTTGTTTGGTACGCGGCGGAGCGCACGCCCAATCACCTGGCCATCGTCGATGACCGCACGGACCGGCAACTCAGCTACAGGGACCTGATTGCGGAAATCGAGGCCATCGCCGCCGGATTGGCCGCGCGCGGCATCAAGCCGGGTTCGCGCTTCGCCACGGTGCTGCCCAACTTCTTCGAACACGCCCTCTTCGTCCTCGCCCTCAACCGGCTGGGCGTTGTACCGCTGCTGATCAATGCCCGCCTGACGCCCGCCGATATCGCCCAATTGGCCGCCGACGGTGAGGCGGCAGGCGCATTCATTCTGCCGAACGAGGCACTTGCGGCGGAAATTGCCGCGGCCCTCCCGGACGGCGCCCCGCTCCTCACCCTGGGCGAAGAAATCGACGGCGCCGAAGATTTCGCCGCTTGCCGGGGAGAGGCGTCCGAACTCACACCCTTCGTCAAACCGGGACCGGAAGACCTCGCCTACGTCTTCTATACCTCCGGCACCACCGGACTGCCCAAGGGCGTTGAAATTCCGCACCGCACGACGGAGCCCCGGACGATCTGGATCTCGCCCATGGGCGGTTTGCGCTGCGGACAGCACTTGCGCGTGCTCGGCCTGGCGCCCATCGCCCACTGCATCGGTTTCTACGGCAATCTGTTGGCCGCCTTGATCTACAACGGCACGTACTACGTCATGTCGCAGTTCGATCCCTCCGCCGTCGTGGACGCCATCGAGAAGCATAAAATCAACTTCCTGTTCACCGTACCGACCTTCTATGCCGCCATGGTCCAAGCGCCCAACTACCAGCCCGAAAAAATGGCGTCCTTGGAACTCCTGCTGTACGGCGGCGCATCGATCCCACCACCTCTGCTGGAGCGTCTCGACGCGGAATGGCCCTGCAAGATCCGGCACATCTACGGCACCACGGAAACCATGTGCTCGCTTTACAATCCCGATCCGCTGGGACAGTCGACGCGCCTGCGCCCGGGCATGTATTCGCGCACCCGCATCGTGCGTTATGCCGGCGGCCCGGAAGACACCGTACAGCCGGGCGAGGAAGGCGAATTGATCGTCGACGCCAATACCGACACCATCTTCAACGGCTATCTCAACCGCCCGGACGCTACGGCGGAAAAATTGAAGGATGGTTGGTACTACACCGGCGATGCGTTCGTGCTGCGCGAGGACGGCGATATCGAACTGGTCGGACGGGTTGACGATGTTATCCGCAGCGGCGGCGAAAACATCCACCCCGACGAAGTCGAGCCCATTTTGGTCACCCACCCCGGCGTTGCGGAAGTCTCCGTCGTCGGTATCGAAGATCCTTACTGGGGGCAGCGCGTTGTCGCCTGCGTGGTGAAAAGCGATGCTGCGTTAGCGGTCGCCGACCTGGACGCACACTGCAAGGACAGCACCCTGGCCGCCTACAAACGCCCGCGCGGCTATGTCTTCATCGACGCCCTGCCCCGGAACGCCGCCAATAAAATACTGCGCCGGGTGCTCAGGGACGATGCCGCCAAGGCGCGCGACGGGGAAAGTGAGGCATTGTTCGAGGCGATTGATTAGATATCGACCCGCCTATTGCCTGACTCATCGAACAGCCCTGATGCACTTAAGAGTGCTAGGAAACTTCCTATTGCCTTATTATCGGGTTGCCCGCCGAAATAATTGCCTTCATCCGCGAACGGCCGGCTTTAAGGGTCGATGTCAACAATGTCACTGATCAGCTTTTTGGCGCTGATAGTCCTAGTCGCGGCCTTTGCCGGATTGGCGGTTATGACTCGGAAGCACAAGGATTGGCGTTTCGGCGCGCTCGCAACGCCGATCCTGCTTTTTGTCGTTGCCGAATTTGGGTTCGATTTGACCGGCGGTTCCGAGATTGTGCGGGTGATCGTCGCCGGTGGCGCTTTCCTCACCTTCTTCATCATCGAGCGAATAATCCGTGACAGAGCGAAATTGGAGAGTTCACTCAGGGAAAGTGAGGATAAATACAGGAGCTTCTTCGAAAGCGCATATGTCGGACTTACTCAGGTGCGAATTAGCGACGCCAAACTGCTGGACGCAAATGACCAGGCGGCTCACATGTTCGGCTACGAAGACCGGCGGGACATGATCGCCAACTTCGATCCCTCGCGTCATTGGATCGATCTTCAGGCACGTGAGCCGATAATTAAAGCCGGTCTAAAAGGGGAAAATATTCGAGATTTGGTGCTCGAAATGAATCGGCTCGACGGAACACGCTTTTGGCGGCGTCTATCGCTGACACCTTTCCCCGAGCAGGATTACGTGGTGGCCGTGGACGTCGACATCACCGAAAACAAGTTGGCGGAAGAGGAATTAAAGGAGAACCAAGCCCGTCTGGATGCCGCGCTCGAGAGTTTTTCCGACGGGTTTGTTCTGTTTGACAAGGATGAACGGTTCATCCTTAGCAACAATGCCTATCGAAAAGCCCATCCGAAAATCACCGAACTGCAATTGCCGGGGGAGACACTCGAAACGATTACGCGAAATTTGGCGAACATCGGCTTCTATGGAAATGACCCGGCCGACGCCGAAACTATTGTGCGTGAAAGGCTGCAGAGCTTTCGCAGCGGACAGCCGTACGAATACCTTATGGCGGATGGGCGCTGGTATGAGATGCGGCATTACAAAACCGGCAGCGGCGGCACCGCCTTGGTCAGGAACGATATCACCGCGGGAAAACGAGCCGAGCGGGGTCTGATGACGGCGCTGGAAACGGCCCAATACGCCAGTCGGGCGAAATCCGAATTTCTGGCTAATATGAGCCACGAATTGCGCACCCCCTTGAACGCCATCCTGGGATTCTCACAAGTGCTTCAGCGCGGCATCGGCGGCCGTCTGAACCAAACGCAGACGGAGTACGTCACAGCCGTT
>CAYOAD010000020.1:0-17365 GCA_964401845.1 uncultured Rhodospirillaceae bacterium
GTTTTTTGACATCATCCTGTTCGGCTTGATCGCCGTCTTCATCCTGCTCAGGTTGCGCAGTACGCTGGGCAGCCGTCCCGACGATCAGGGTGAGGGTCATGACCAGCCTTCGCGCTGGCAGTCGCGCTTCAGCGACCAGGCGGAAAGCCCGGATGAGTCGGGCGACAACGTCATCCCGCTGCCCGATAACGGCCGGCGCCGGGATACATCGATGTACGACGATGAATACGAGGAGGCCGAGTTCGACCAGGCGCCGCCGCCGGAACTCTCGGTCGACGAGGACCTGCCGGTTGAAATCGCCGCCGGCATCGCCGAGGTCCGGCTGTCCGATCCGCACTTCGACTATACCCAGTTCCGCAACGGCTCGATCATGGCCTACGAGATGGTGGTCGGCGGCTTTGCCGCGGGCGACTATGCCGCCCTCCGGTCGCTGCTGGCGGACAGCGTCTACGATGATTTCAGCGCCGCCATCAGGGACCGCGAAGAACGCGGCGAAACCCTGGAAACCACGCTGATCCAGATCGAACAGGCCGAACCGATCGAAATTCGTATGAACGGCAAGCAGGCGGAAGCCACCGTCAAGTTCGTGGCCGAAATGGTCAACGTCCTGCGCGACGAGGAAGGCGAAGTGCTGTCGGGCACGCCTGACGTGCCGGATGAAGTGGTCGACATTTGGACCTTTGCCCGCGACACCCGCAGCCGGGATCCCAACTGGCAGATCGTCGCGACCCGCAAGGCCAATTGACGGCGGACACCCACCCCCTGTTCTCCATGACAAAGAAGTCGGTCGCCGCCCTTGCGGCAGCGCTTTGCGTTATCGCGGCGGCAGCGGTTTGGTGGTTTTTGCCGCGTCCCGAAAAACCCGAAGGGCTGGTGCTGGAAGCGGTGGCGTTCGGTGACTTGCCGGGCTGGCAGGATGACAGCCAGCTCGCGGCGCTGGGGGCCTTCGTCCTCAGCTGCGCGCGCCTCGATCGGCTGGCGGACGACCGTTCGATCGGCGGCGGTCTGGCGGGCGGCCGGGGCAGCGGCGGGCAGGCCGGCGACTGGCGCGGGGTGTGCCGGGACGCCCGCCAGCTGACGGCCGCCAGCGACACGGCCGCCCGCGGTTTTTTCGAAAGCAAATTCCGGCCCTTCCTGGCGCTCGACCAAAAAACCGAGGCGGCGGAAGGTCTGTTCACGGGCTATTACGAACCGCTGTTGAGCGGCGACCGGCGGCGCAGCGAAGAATACTCCGTGCCGCTGCTCGCCCGCCCCGACGACCTCGTCATGGTATCGCTGGGCGCCTTCCGCGAAGACCTCGGCGGACGCCGCATCGCCGGACGGGTCGAAGGCGGCCGTCTGGTGCCTTATGCCACCCGCGAGGATATCGAGAACGGCGCCCTGGGGCCGCGGACCAAGGTGCTGGCCTGGGTCGACAATCCGGTGGATGCGTTTTTCCTCCAGATCCAGGGCTCCGGACGCATCCGGCTGGCCGACGGCGGGGAAATGCGCGTCGGTTACGCGGCGGCCAACGGCCATCCCTATACCGCGATCGGCCGGGACCTGGTGCGCCGCGGCGCACTGACCCGCGAAAGCGTCTCCATGCAGTCGATCCGGGCCTGGCTCGCCGCCAATCCGGCGGAGGCGCAAAAAGTGATGAATTTAAACCGGTCTTATGTATTCTTCCGCGAATTGACCGGTGACGGCCCGATCGGCGCCCAGGGCGTGGCTTTGACGGCCGGCCGTTCGCTGGCGGTCGACCGCCGCTTCGTGGCGCTGGGGGTGCCGGTCTGGCTGGACGCCACCGCGCCGGCGACCGAGGAAGGCAAGCCGGACCGGCCCTTGCGGCGTCTTTTGGTGGCGCAGGATACCGGCGGCGCGATCAGAGGACCGGTGCGGGGAGACATTTTCTGGGGCCACGGCCCGGCGGCGGAACGCGTGGCCGGACATATGAAGCACCGGGGCCGGTACTATTTGTTGTTGCCGAAAGCGGCGGCTGCCCGGCTGGCAGCCGAAAAGGAAACTGACGATGCCTATTAAGATACCCAACGACCTGCCTTCGACAAACGTCCTGCTCGACGAGGGTGTCGTCCTGATGCGCGAGGAGGACGCGGTACGCCAGGACATCCGGCCGCTGCAGATCGCGGTACTCAACCTGATGCCGGAAAAGGTCCAGACGGAAACCCAGCTGATCCGGCAACTCGGGCGTACGCCGCTACAGATCGAGCTGACGCTTTTGACCACCGGCACCTATGAAGCGACCAACGCGCCGCAGGGCCATATGGCGGCGTTCTACCAAACCTGGCCTGAGGTGCGGGAGCGCAAGTTCGACGGTCTGGTCATTACCGGCGCGCCGATCGAGCGGCTGGAATTCGACGACGTAAAGTACTGGCCCGAATTCGTCGAAATCCTCGATTGGGCGACGACGCATGTCCACGGCTGCTATTTCCTCTGCTGGGCGGGACAGGCCGCGCTTTATCACTACTACGGCGTGCCGAAATACGACCTGGGCTACAAACTGTCGGGCGTCTTCACCCACCGCCGCGTGGTGGAGCGCCACCCCCTGATCGCCGGCTTCGACGATCAGTTCCGCGTTCCGGTATCGCGCTGGACGGAAGTCCGCCACGAGGACATCGACAAGCATGAGAGCCTGATGGTTCTCGCCGAATCGGAGGAATCGGGTATCTGCATCGTCCAGGACAGCATCGGGCGGCGGGTTTTCGTCTTCAATCATTTCGAATATGACGCCGACACACTGCGTAACGAGTACCAGCGCGACACCAAGGCGGCGGCGGGCAGCGTCGACGTACCGGCACATTATTTTCCCGACGACGATCCCGGCCGCGACCCGCCCAACGACTGGCGCAGCCATGCGCAGCTGCTCTACGGCAACTGGATCAACGATATCTACCAAACCACGCCGTTCGACATCTCCCAAATCGGGTCCAAGACATAAGACGGTTCCGGCGCTGCGCCGGATATGTTCTAGTGCGACAATAAATTAACCGGGAAAAGGTTTATGACTGAAATTCCCCCCGCTTCGACCGCCGGCGGCGGCAGCCCCAGGAAAATTGCGCTGTTCGTCACCTGTCTGGTGGATCTGTTTCGCCCCACGGTCGGCTTTGCCGCGCTCAAGCTGCTTGAGGACGCCGGTTGCGAGGTATATGTCCCCGAGGCTCAGACCTGTTGCGGCCAGCCGGCCTACAATTCGGGCGCGCGCGCCGAAACGGTCGCCATCGCCCGCCAGGTGATCGCCGCCTTCGAGGGCTTTGGGGCCGTCGTGGCGCCTTCGGGCAGCTGTGCCGGGATGATCCGGCACCACTACCCCACTCTGTTCGAAAGCGACGAGGTCTGGGGCGCCAAAGCGCGGGATTTGGCCGACCGCACCTTCGAACTGGTGTCGTTCCTGACCGACGAACTGGGCGTCGACGGCGTCGAGGCCGCTTATGACGGCGCCATCACCTACCATGACTCCTGCGCCGGACTGCGCGAACTGGAAATCCGCGACCAGCCGCGCAAACTGCTGCAAACGGTTGAGGGCCTCAGCCTGACCGAGGCGCCGAACCGCGATGTTTGCTGTGGTTTCGGCGGCACGTTTTCGGTCAAGTACGGCGAGCTTTCCGGCGATATCGTCAGGCGCAAGGCGGCCTCCCTGGCGTCAACCGAGGCTCCGACCGTGCTCGGCGGCGACCTCGGCTGCCTGATGAATATCGCCGGCCGGCTGCAACGCGAAGGCTCCCCCATCTCGGTCCGCCACATCGCCGAGGTGCTCTCCGGCATGACCGCCGATGTGCCACCGATCGGCGCCGACCGGGACGAAGGGGCCGGCGCATGAGGCCGACCTCGCGCAATTTCAAAGCGAACGTTCATACGGCGCTGAACGACGTCAATCTCCAGGATGCCCTCAACGGCATGGAGGGCGGCTTCGTCGCCGCCCGGCGCGCGGCGCGGGAGCGTCTGCCGGAATACGACGATCTGCGGGATGCCGCGCGGGACATCAAAAATCATACGCTCAGTCACCTCGACGTCTATCTCGAACGCTTCGAGGAAAACGTCGTCAAAACCGGCGGCCAGGTCCATTGGTGCGCCACCCCGGACGAAGCCCGCAACAAGATCCTCGAGCTCTGCCGCGCCATCGACGCCAAGACCGTGACCAAAGGCAAATCGATGATCGGCGAGGAAATGGACCTCAACAATTTCCTGGCGGACCATGCCGTCGACCCGATCGAAACCGATCTCGGCGAGTACATCATCCAGCTGGCCGACGAGGTGCCGAGCCACATCATCGCGCCGGCCATCCACAAAACGAAGGCCCAGGTTTCGGACCTGTTCCACGAGCACCACCAGAAGTTCGGCAAGACCGAACGCCTGGAGGAGCCTCTGGACCTGTTGAACGAGGCCCGGGAAGTGTTGCGGCCGCAGTATCAGAAAGCTGATGTCGGCATTACCGGCGCCAACTTCATGATCGCCGAAACGGGCTCCACGGTCATCGTCACCAACGAGGGCAACGGCGACCTCACCCAGATCCTGGCCCGCATGCACATCGTTCTGGCCACGCCGGAGAAAGTCGTGCCGACGCTGGAAGACACCACGACACTCTTGCGTGTCCTGGCGCGCACCGCGACGGGACAGGACATGTCGGTCTACACCACGTTCTCCACCGGCGCCCGCCGGCCCGCCGACGCGGACGGCCCGGAGAGCTTTCACGTCATCATTTTGGATAATGGCCGCAGCGAGATGGTCGGCGGTGAGTTTCAGGACATGCTGCGCTGCATCAAGTGCGGCGCCTGCATGAACCACTGTCCGGTCTACACCACCATTGGCGGCCATGCCTACGGCTGGGTCTATCCCGGTCCGATGGGCTCGGTGCTGACACCCAACCTGATCGGCCTCGAGGAGGGCTGCCACCTGCCCAACGCCTCGACTTTTTGCGGCCGCTGCGAGGAAGTCTGTCCCCTGCGCATTCCGCTGCCGCGCATGCTGCGCCGCCACCGCGAGCGTGCCCATGAAGCCCGCATCACGCCGGCGCCGCAACGCAATGCTGTTGGGCTCTGGGCCTGGCTGGCGCGGCGGCCGGGACTTTACCGCCTGTTCACCGCCTTCGCCGTCGCGCTTTTGAGCCTGGTGGCAGGGAAGCGGGGAAAAATCCGCAAACTGCCCCTGGCGGGAGGCTGGACGCAGGCGCGCGACCTGCCGGCGCCGGAAGGGGGTACTTTTATGGCGCGCTACAAGAGCCGCCGGCGGGGGATTTCGTCATGAGCGGCGCGCGGGACGCCATTCTCGGCCGCATCCGGCGCAATCTCGGAGCCGACGGCCGGGCCGCATCGGAACAAACCGCCGCCGAGCGCCTCGACACCCCCCGCCCCCGCGAGGGCGAGAACATCATTCCCGCGCGCGGGCAAAAAACAGGCGCTGAACTGCTGCAGGTCTTCCGCGCCATGGCCGAGCAGGTGGATACCACGGTGGTTGAGGTCGCCGGCCCGGCCGCCGTGCCCGCCGCCGTCACCGACTATCTGGCCGAGCGCAATCTGCCGGCCGAAGCCGTCATGGCGCCCGATCCCGGTCTCGATGACATTCCCTGGGCCGACAATCCGCTGCTGACGCTGCGCCGGGGGCGGGCGCAGGACGCGGATACCGTCGGCATAACACCGGTCGTGGCCGGGATCGCCGAAACCGGCACGTTGCTTATGCTGTCGGGCGAGGAGACACCCACGACCCTGAATTTCATGCCGGACATTCATATCGCCATCGTCCGTGCAAGCCAGGTGGTCGGCACCTACGAGGAAACCTGGGAGGCCTTGCGCGGGCGCACACCGCGAGATGGCGACGGAAACTTCATGCCGCGCACGGTCAACTGGGTGACCGGGCCGTCGCGCACCGGCGATATCGACAAGACCATTTTTCTCGGCGCCCACGGCCCGCGAAAACTCCACATCGTGCTGGTGAGGGACGATGAAGAAACGGCAGCGGGATAAACCGGACTCTCTAGCAGCGGGTGTACCGGACGCCGGACTATTCGAAGCCGCCATGGCGGATGCCACGCCGCTCGACGACGGGGTCCGGCGGCGCTATGTCGCCGAGGACGCAAAGCAACCCGTTGCAAATTCGAAACGAAGCCCGCGCCAGGGCCGGCCTATAGCCCAAAAGCATGTTTCCGGGGGTGCGCCGGAAAAGAGCCGCCAACCGGCCAGACCCCAGCATCAATTTGACCGGGCAACCCTGCGTCAGGTCAAACAAGGGAAGCTAACGATTGATCGTAAACTTGACTTGCATGGTTTAACCCAAGCGAAAGCACACGATCGTTTGATCAGCTTTATCGATAGCGCTGCCCGATCCGGCTGTCGCTGCGTTCTCGTTATTACGGGGAAGGGCGTCCAGGTTACCGAACGACCGGTAGAAGTCGACGCAAATAGAGAGCGGGGTGTGCTGCGGCGCATGGTACCGGCCTGGTTGGCCGCCGGTAACCTGGCTCCGCTCGTGGTCGACTATCAAAGCGCCCTACCCAAACATGGCGGCGACGGCGCATTTTACATACGTTTGCGGCAGATCGAGTAGTAATTCAATTTAATAGTACGCCCGAACGGCCTATTTATTTGTTAGAACGAAATGAACGAACGGACGGCAAAGTCCTTGCAAATAACGCAGATAACCCAGAAAGATGAACGGACGTATTAATTAACCAATACTTAACCATAATGGAAGAAGAGCGAAATAGTGACTCCGTTCGGTGAAAAGATCCGCGCCTTGCGGGCTGAGCGAAGCCTGACGCTGAAGGATATGGCGGCGGCGCTGGCCGTTTCGCCCGCCTACCTGTCGGCGCTGGAGCACGGTCACCGGGGGCGGCCGTCCTCCGGCCTGGTGCGCCAGATCTGCGGCTACTTCGACATTATCTGGGACGACGCAGAGGAACTCAGATCGCTGGCGGAGATTTCCCACCCCCGGGCCACTATAGATACCAGCGGCCTCAGCGCCCGCCACACGGAGCTGGCCAACCGCCTGGCCGCCGAGATCCGCGAACTGGACGAGCGAACGGTTTTGGCCATATTGGATGTTTTGCAGGAGAAAAATTAAACCGGTTGGGGTGAAAGCCGGAATTGACCGCGGCGTACCCAATCCCGTCACTCCCGCGAAAGCGGGAGTCCATGTGGTTCTTTATTTACGGTAGATAAAGAAAAATGGATCCCCGCTTCCGCGGGAATGACGATTTTCCTCAATCAAAGAATGAATTTCGACAGATCGGCGTTCTTGGCCAACTCGCCGACCTGTTCATTGACGTAATCGGCGTCGATGGAGATCGCTTCGCCCGGACGGTCGGTCGCCGTGAAGGAGATGTCGTCCAGCAGTTTCTCCAGCACGGTATGCAGCCGCCGGGCGCCGATATTCTCGACCCCGGCATTGACCTCCGTGGCCAGGTCGGCAATGGCGTCGATGGCGGCGTCGGTAAATTCGAGCGTCACCTCTTCCGTTCCCATCAAGGCGACATACTGCTTGATCAGGCTGGCCTCCGGCTCCGTCAGGATACGTTTGAGGTCGTCCCGGCTCAGCGCCTTCAATTCAACGCGGATCGGCAGCCGGCCCTGTAGTTCCGGCAATAAATCGGCGGGTTTGGCGAGGTGGAAGGCGCCGGAGGCAATAAACAGGATGTGGTCGGTTTTGACCGGTCCGTGCTTGGTCGCCACCGTGGTGCCCTCGATCAGCGGCAGCAGGTCGCGCTGAACGCCTTCGCGGCTAACTTCGGCGCTGCCGCCGGCGCGTTCGGAGCGGGCGCAGATCTTGTCGATTTCATCGAGGAAGACGATGCCGTTCTGCTCCACCGAGTCGATCGAGGATCGGACGATCTGTTCTTCATCCAGCAGTTTGTCGCTCTCCTCGGCGATCAGGATGTCGTAGGAGTCCTCAACCTTCATGCGGCGCTTGCGGGTGCCCTGGCCGAAAGCCTTGCCGAACACGTCGTTGAGATTGAGCATGCCCATGCTGGCGCCGGGCATGCCGGGGACCTCGAACGTCGGCAGGGCGGACGAGCCTGACTCCGAAACCTCCAGATCGATCTCCTTCTCGGCCAGTTCGCCGGCCCGCAGCTTGTCGCGGAAGCTCTTGCGCGTGCTTTCGCCGGCGTGTTCGCCGACCAGGGCGTCCAGCACCCGTTCCTCGGCGGCCAGTTCGGCCTTGGCCGTAACCTCACGGCGGTTCTTTTCGCGCTGCTGGGCGATGGCGAATTCGACCAGGTCGCGCACGATCTGTTCGACGTCGCGGCCGACATACCCCACCTCGGTGAACTTGGTGGCCTCGACCTTGACGAACGGCGCCTCGGCCAGGCGCGCCAGTCGGCGGGCGATTTCGGTCTTGCCGACGCCGGTGGGGCCGATCATCAGGATGTTCTTAGGCAGCACCTCGTCGCGCAGGTCTTCGTCCAGCTGCTGGCGGCGCCAACGGTTGCGCAAAGCGATGGCGACGGCGCGCTTGGCGTCGGTCTGGCCGACGATGAAACGGTCAAGTTCGGAAACGATTTCGCGGGGGCTAAACTCGGTCATTCTCGTGATTTCAATTCTTTGGGACAGGGTCGCGCGGCGGGATCAGAGGATCTCGACCGTCAGCGAGGTATTGGTATAAACGCAGATATCGGCGGCGATCTCGAGGGCGCGCCGGGCAATGGCTTCTGCGTCCAGGTCGTCGCGGTCCGCCAGGGCGCGGGCCGCGGCCAGGGCGTAGTTGCCCCCCGAGCCGATGCCGATGATGCCGTCGTCGGTCTCCAAGACATCGCCGTTGCCGGTCAGCACCAGGCTGGTTTCCTTGTCGGCGACCGCCATCAGGGCCTCCAGGCGGCGCAAATAACGGTCGGTGCGCCAATCCTTGGCCAATTCGACACAGGCCCGCGTCAACTGGGTGGGATACTGCTCCAGTTTAGCCTCCAGCCGTTCGAACAGCGTAAAGGCGTCCGCCGTGGCGCCGGCGAAACCGGCGATGACGTTGCCGTCACCCAGGCGCCGGACCTTGCGGGCGCTGCCCTTGATCACCGTGTCGCCAAGCGAAACCTGGCCGTCGCCGGCAATAACGACCTGATCGTCCTTGCGCACGGCCAATATTGTCGTGCCATGCCAGGACGGGTGCGAATTCTCGGTCATGGGATGCCTCAAAAGGATCTGTTCATGCGCATCGGGTGCGCCCGCCAACATGTGGCGATTCGGTCCGCCGGGTCAAGGGGCGGATGGGGGTGAGGTAAAAAGTCGCTCTTTACTGGTTAAACCCCGCCGCACCTGATAAAACGACGCCGAACAGAACCGTTACCGGCCGCCGAGGCCGCACAATGCTGAGGACCGCGTCCCATGGACCGTGCATGCCGCGAGGCAAGCGTCGAGCGCAACACCAACGAAACCCGGATTTCCGTCTCGTTGAACCTGGACGGTAATGGCCAGTTCGATGTCTCGACCGGCATCGGATTTCTCGACCATATGCTGGAACAGCTCTCGCGCCACTCGTTGGTCGATCTGACGGTCAAGGCGGAAGGCGATCTGCACATCGATTTCCACCACACCACCGAGGATACCGGCATCGCCATCGGCGAGGCCGTGAGCGCGGCCTTGGACGACCGGCGGGGAATCCGGCGTTACGGTTCCGCCGTCGCGCCGATGGATGAAACCTGTACGCGGGTCGCGCTGGATGCCTCCAACCGGCCTTACCTGATCTGGCGCGTGGAATTCGACAAGCCAAAGCTCGGCGACATGGATACCGAACTGTTCAAGGAATGGTTCCAGGCTTTTGCTCAGGCGGCGGGCTTGACGCTGCACGTTGAAACGTTCTATGGCGACAACAACCACCACATCGTCGAATCATGCTACAAGGCGCTGGCCCGGGCATTGCGCGAGGCGGTGGAAATCGACCCCCGGAAATCGGACGCCATTCCATCGACAAAGGGGGTACTCGGCGGTTCGCTTGACGAAGGGAGCTGAGGGGATGCAGGTGTTCACGGCTTATGAAAAAGCGGGTCCCGCCGGCGGCGGATCGGACGCTGACGTCGTGCTGATCAAGGAGGGCGGGTCGTTCGCCGCCATGGCACTGCCGTTCATCTGGCCCTTTTACCGCGGCCTGTGGATCGTGTTGGGCGGCCAGATCGTATTGGCGGCGGCCCTGGTGGCGGCGGCGGTGTTCGTGCCGGGCACCGGCCTCGCGATTGTCGTCGCAACCCTGGCCTTCATGGCGCTGATGGGCGCGCACGCCAATGATCTTCGCCGCTGGACCTTGCGCATGCGGGGCTACGTTTTTTCCGGCGTGGTGGCGGGCGCCGACATGGCGGAAGCCGAACAGCGGCTGTTTACCGCGCTGGGACCGCATATTTATTTGCCGTGATGAGATCTTTCAAACCATGACCGTGGCGATTATCGACTACGGTTCGGGCAACTTGCGCTCGGCCGCCAAGGCGTTCGAGCGCTGCGCGCGCGAACTCGGCATGGCGGAAGACATCGTCGTGACGGCGGACGCCGAGGCCGTCGCGGCGGCCGACCGTATCGTCCTGCCGGGCGTCGGCGCCTTCGCCGACTGCCGCCGCGGACTTCACGCCGTGGACGGCATGGTGGAGGCCCTGACCGAATGCGTGATCGGGCGGGGCCAGCCCTTTCTCGGCATCTGCGTCGGCATGCAGCTGATGGCGGCCCGTGGCATCGAGCACGGCGAGCACGACGGCCTGGGTTGGATCGGCGGCGACGTCGTCGCCATTCCCAGCGATGATCCAGCGCTCAAGATCCCGCAAATGGGTTGGAATGACCTGACCATCGAACAGGCGGATCACCCCGTGTTGGCCGGCATGGCGGACGGCGATCATGCCTATTTCGTGCACAGTTATCATCTGGAATGTGAAACGGAGGCGCACTTGCTGGCGAGCGTAGAGTACGGCTGCCGGGTGACGGCCATTGTCGGTCGCGACAACCTGATCGGCACCCAGTTCCACCCGGAAAAAAGCCAGGCCGTCGGTCTCGGGCTGATCGCCAATTTCATGCGGTGGCGGCCCTGATGGAAACGTTGGTTGAATGGCTCAGCGAGTTTCGCGGCAACGATCTCGAGGATCTCTGCCAGGCCACCGATGAGGCGATCATCGACGGCAACGGCTTCGGCTGGCTCAAACCGCCCGAACGGCACAAGCTCGAAACCTATTGGCGGGGCGTTCTCCTGGTGCCGCAGCGGCGTATTGTTGTGGCGCGTCTCGACGGCGCCATCGTCGGGTCCGCCCAGTTCGTCTCGCCGCCGCCCAACAACGAGGCCCGTGCCTTCGCGGCCGAGGTCACGTCGTTTTTCGTCGCGCCCTACGCCCGCGGCCATGGCCTGGCGCTCGGCCTGATCACGGCGATCGAACAGCGCGCCCGGGCCGAGGGCTACACCGTGCTGGAGCTGGACGTGCGGGCCAGCCAGGACGTGGCCATCAAGATCATCGAACAGTGCGGCTTCCGGCGCTGGGCGACCAAGGAGAAATACGCCCTGGTGGACGGCGCCTACGTCGGCGGCTACTACTACGTCAAGGACCTCGACGGCGACCAGCGCACGGAGGCCCGCTGATGATCCTGTTTCCCGCCATCGACCTGAAGGACGGCCAGTGCGTCCGCCTGCTGCGCGGCGAGATGGACCAGGCCACCGTGTTCAACGACGACGCCGGCGCCCAGGCGGCGGCCTTTGCGGCGGGCGGCTGCCAGTGGCTGCACGTCGTGGACCTGAACGGCGCCTTCGCCGGAAAACCCGTCAACGGGGCGGCGGTGGACGCCATCCTCGGCGCGGTGGAGGTGCCGGTTCAGCTGGGCGGCGGCATCCGCGATCTCGACACCATCGCCATGTGGCTGGAGCGCGGCATTGCCCGGGTCATCCTGGGCACCATAGCGGTGCGCGATCCCGACCTCGTACGCGAGGCCTGCCGGCAATTTTCCGACCGGGTGGCCGTCGGCATCGACGCCCGCGACGGCCGGGTCGCGGTCGAGGGCTGGGCCGAGGTCTCCGAGCTCGGCGCCACCGAACTGGCGGCGCGTTTCGAGGACGCCGGGGTCGCCGCCATCATCTACACCGACATTGACCGCGACGGCGCCATGCAGGGCGTCAACGTCGAGGCCACGGCCGACCTGGCGGCGGCGACGTCCATTCCGGTCATCGCCTCGGGCGGGGTTTCGTCGCTCGACGATCTGGCGGCGCTCAAGGCCGTGGCGCATCACGGCATTGCGGGCGTCATTTCCGGCCGCGCGCTCTATGATGGCGGCCTCGATCTCGGCGCCGCGCTGGCCGCCTGCGCGGCTTAGGCGAGGACGACGCTGTGCTGAAACCCCGCATCATCCCGTGTCTCGACGTCAAGGACGGCCGCGTCGTCAAGGGCATCAACTTCGTCAATCTGGTCGACGCCGGCGATCCGGTGGAGCAGGCCAAGGTCTACGACGACCAGGGCGCGGATGAGCTTTGCTTTCTCGACATCACGGCCAGTCACGAGAACCGGGACACCATTTTCGACGTGGTTTCCGGCACGGCGGAACAATGCTTCATGCCGCTGACGGTGGGCGGCGGCGTGCGCAGCGTCGAGGACATCCGCAAACTGTTGCTGGCCGGCGCTGACAAGGTATCGATCAACACCGCCGCCATCCACAACCCCGAATTCGTGGGCGAGGCGGCTGAGAAGTTCGGCAGCCAGTGCATCGTCGTCTCGATCGACGCCAAAAGCGTCGGGCCCGACCAGTGGGAGATCTTCACCCACGGCGGCCGCAACGCGACGGGCATCGAGGCCGTCGGCTGGAGCCGACGCATGCAGGACCTGGGCGCGGGCGAGATCCTGCTTACCAGCATGGACCGCGACGGCACCAAGGAGGGCTTCAACCTGCCCCTGACGCGGCGCGTAGCGGACAGTTTGAGCATTCCCGTCATCGCCTCCGGCGGCGTCGGCACGCTCGATCACATGGTCGAGGGCGTGCGCGACGGCCACGCCACCGGCGTGCTGGCGGCATCGATTTTCCACTTCGGCACTTATTCCATCGCCGAAGCCAAGGCGCACATGAAAGCCGCCGGCATCGCCGTGCGGGAAACCAGTTAGAGGGAAGCTAACCAGTGGCGAAAACAGCGGCGAAGTTTGACACGGCGGGGGCCGACACCATCGAGCGCGTTTTCGCGGTCATCGAAAGCCGGCGCGGCGGCAACGCCAAGACCAGCTACGTCGCCAAACAGTTCGGCAAGGGCCGCGCCAAGATCGCCGAAAAGGTCGGCGAGGAAGCGGTCGAGACGGTCATCGCGGCCATTCACGACGACCGCCGCGAAATCATTGCCGAAAGCACCGACCTGATCTTTCACCTGATGATGTTGTGGGCCGACAGCGGCGTCAAACCGGCCGAGGTGTTCGGCGAACTGGCGCGGCGTGAAGGGCTCTCGGGCATCACGGAAAAGAAAAGCCGCAAACAGTTCAAGAAAAACATGTAACGTTCGCAAGCGGCAGGCGGAGGGAACCATGGCCTACGACGACGACAATATTTTCGCCAAGATCCTGAGGGGCGAAATTCCCTGCAACAAGGTTTATGAGGACGATCACGTCCTGGCCTTCAACGACATCACGCCGCAGCGTCCGGTCCACGTTCTGGTCATCCCCAAGGGCCGCTACGTCAGCATGGACGACTTCACGGCCAACGGCTCGGACGAGGAGATCGCCGCCCTTTTCCGCGCCGTCGGCGATATCGCCCGGGATCTGAACCTGGCGGAAAGCGGCTACCGCATCATCGGCAATACCGGTGAACACGGCCACCAGGAGGTCATGCACCTGCACATCCACCTGTTCGGCGGCGCGCCGTCGGGCCCCATGATCAAGCGTCTGTGACGCCGGCCGGCTACTCCGCCGCCGTTTCCTCGACCAGTTTCGCCAGCACCGTTTCCGGCCTGGCACCGAAGTGGCTGATGACCTCGGCCGCGGCGATGGCGCCCAGGCGGCCGCAGGCGTGAAGATCGCGGCCGCTGGTCAGACCATGCAGAAATCCGGAGGCATAAAGATCGCCCGCACCCGTGGTATCGGCGATGCGCGCGACGGGTTCGGCGTCGACGACATGGACCTCGTCGCCGGAGACGATGATCGAGCCCTTTTCCGACCGCGTCAGGGCCGCGATTTCGCAGTGCCCCCGCACGTGCTGCAAGGCCTGGTCGAAATCGTCGACCTGATACAGCGACTTGATTTCGTCCTCGTTGGCGAACAGCACGTCGACCTGGTGCTCGGCAAGCTCGAGGAATTCATCGCGCCAGCGGTCGACGCAGAAACTGTCCGACAAGCTTAAGGAGACCTTGCGGCCCGCTTCGTGGGCGATGATGGCGGCTTTGCGAAAGGCCTGCTTGGCGCCCTCGCGGTCCCAGAGATAACCTTCCATGTAAGTCACCTTGGCGCGGGCGATCATGCCGTCGTCGATGTCGTCCGGGGTCAGCTGTGTGGCGGCGCCGAGATAGGTGTTCATGGTGCGCTCGGCGTCCGGCGTCACCAGGATCAGGCAACGCCCCGTCGGTTCGCCGTCCTCGCCGCCATAGGCCGTGGTGAACTCGACGCCCATGGATTTGAGGTCGTGGGCGAAGACGCGGCCCAGCTGGTCGTACTTGACCTTGCCCACATAACCGCCCTTGGCGCCCAGGCTGGCCAGGCCCGCCATGGTGTTGCCGGCCGAGCCGCCCGACATTTCGATGCCGGGGCCCATGGCGTCATAGAGGCTTTCGGCCCGGTCGGCCTCGATCAGCATCATGGAACCCTTGACCAGTTCCTGGCGGATCAGGAAATCGTCTTCGGCATGGGACAGTACATCGACCAGGGCGTTGCCGATGCCGACAACGTCGAGAAGCCCGTCACTCATTAAACTTATCTCCAGTGGAAATCTGCGCTCGGCGGCGCAGTATAGGGCTCCCGCCCGTCCCCGCAAGCCCAAGCCGCACAAGCAAGGCCTATGCGCGTATCGTCCGGCGCGCTATAAATCGCGCCAACACATTTGAGATGGTAACCCGCGAGACTTCTCTCCATGAACGAACTGATCCGACTGAGCGCCCGTGAGGCAGTGGCCAGGCTCAAGACCGGCGAGGTCACGCCGCTGGACCTGATCGATGCCGCCGCCAAGCGCATCGAGGAGGTCGAGCCAAGCGTCAACGCCCTGCCGACGCTCTGCCTCGACCGCGCCCGCGACCGGGCCAAGCGCCTGATGTCGGAGGAAACGATGGCGGCCGGGCCCAACTACCTGGCCGGCTTGCCCATCGCGGTGAAGGACCTCAACAACGTCGAGGGCGTGCGCACCACTCAGGGCTCGCCCATTTTTGCCGATACGATTTCCGAGACCACTGACTTTCACGTCGCCCGGCTGGAGGAAAACGGCGCCATCGTCGTCGCTAAGGCCAATACCCCTGAATTCGGCGCCGGCGCCAATACCTTCAACGAGGTCTTCGGCCGCACCTACAATCCCTGGGGCTTGGCCAAGAACCCCGGCGGTTCGTCGGGTGGTTCCGCGGTGGCGCTGGCGGCGGGTGAGGTCTGGCTGGCCACGGGCAGTGATTTCGGCGGCAGCCTGCGCATTCCCGCCGCCTACTGCTCGGTGGTCGGGCTGCGCCCAACGCCGGGGCGCGTCTCGGGCCTGCCCTCGCTGCTGCCCTTCAATTACCTCGCCGTCGAAGGCCCCATGGCGCGCGACGTCGGCGATGTCGCGCTGATGCTGGATGCCCAGGCCGGCCCCAACCCCGCCGATCCGATCTCGCTGCCCGCGATGGCGGCGGGCACCTTCCAGGGCGCGGTGGATAATCCAAAGAAGCCCAAACGCATCGGCTACAGCGCCGATCTCGGCTTCGTGCCGGTGGAGGCCGAAACCAAGGCGGTCTGCGCCGCCGCCCTGAAAGTATTCGAAAGCATCGGCATCGCGGTGGATGAGGCCTGCCCGGACCTGAACGGCGCGTTCGAGACCTTCGATGTCTTGCGCGCGGCCCAGTTTGCTGCCGGCAAGCAGCCTTTGCTCGAGGCGCACCGCGACCAGCTCAAGCCGGAAATCGTCTGGAACATCGAACACGGCCTGGAGTTGACGGCGGACGATATCGGCCGGGCGGAGCGCCGCCGGGGCGAAATGTTCCAGGATGCGGCCAATTTCTTCTCGACATACGATTTTCTCGTCACGCCGGCCGTTGCCGCCGCTCCGTTCGACGGCGAAATCCGCTATCTCGAGGAAATCGAGGGTCAAAAGTTCAATTCCTACGTCGATTGGCTGGTTTTGACCTTCGCCATCTCGCTTTTGGGCTGTCCCGCCATATCCATCCCTTGCGGCTTCACCGATGAAGGCTTACCTGTTGGACTACAGATCGTCGGCCCGCCGCGCAGCGAAGCCGCCCTTCTCGGGGCATCGCGCTTGTTTGAGGAAGCGGCGGGGCTGAGCGCTCTGGTGCCGCTTGACCCGAAGGCAGTACCTTCGCCGGTCGCCGTGTAGCCAACGACGCTTAAGGAGAGCGAACCCGTGATTTCAGCCATCGTCCGCGCCATCGGCCAGTTGCCCGATCCCGCCTTCCGCCGCGTCCTGTTGCGTTCCCTGGGCCTGACGGTTGCCGTCTTCATCGCCTTGTTCGTCGGCATCTGGTATTCGCTCGGCGGCCTCGACCTCACCACCATCGGCTGGATCTCCTGGCTGCCCGATCTCATTCTCGATCCGCTCAACTGGGCCATCAGCATTATCGCCTACGCCGTGCCTCTGCTGTTGTTCCCTGCCGTCGCCAGTTTTTTCGTCAGTCTTTTCCTCGACGAGATCGTCGAGGCCGTCGAGGAGCGCCATTACCCCACCGATCCCAAGGGTCCGGGTCTGCCGCTGGCCGAAACCCTGATGGTGTCCGCCAAGTTTTCCCTGATGGTGATCGTGGTCAACATCATCGCCTTGCCGTTCTACCTCATTCCCGGCATCAACCTGCTGATCTACTACAGCGTGAACGGTTATCTGCTGAGCCGGGAGTATTACGAACTGGTGGCGCTAACCCACGTCAAACCGGCGGACGCCGCGGCCCTGGCGGCCACGGCCAAGGGCCGGATCTTCTTCACCGGCGTCATCATTGCCTTTTTCTTCACCATCCCCATCGTCAACTTTTTCGCCCCCCTGATCGGCGCGGCCGCCATGGTGCACGTCTTCAAAAGCCTGGGCCCCCGTGGCTGACCACCCGCCCGGCGGCGCGCAATGATGCGAACGACCGCCCTCGGCCTGGCGGCGGGTCTGGCGCTGGCGGCGTGCGGCATGCCCGATGAGGCTACGCGCACGACACCGGCCCCGGTGGAGAGCCCCGACAAGGCGGCGGCCACGCTGGCGGATGAACCGGCAACGGCGCCGGCCGCACCGAAACCGCCCGCTGAAAAATCCGTCGCCGCCGCCGTTGCGCCAGCGCCCGCCCCCTCGCCGCCGCC
>CAYOAD010000020.1:17465-27950 GCA_964401845.1 uncultured Rhodospirillaceae bacterium
CCGCCGCCGCCGACGGCGTCCGATATCCTCGGATTGACCGGCGATGAAGTGACCTCACTGCTCGGCCCGCCCAAGCTGGCGCGCCGCGAAAACCGGTCGGAGGTTTGGCAGTACGCCGAGAACGGCTGCGTGCTTCACGTCTTCATGCACGGCGCCAGCGGGACGGATGCGCGGGTCGATCACCTCGAAGCGACCGACATGGCCGGCGTCCGCAGCAACACCGACGGCTGCCTAGCCGATCTTGCGGCAAAAACGGCGGTTCTGAACTAAGCGATCGTCTTTGCCTTGTAGCGGCAGAGGTCGGCCACCGTGCAGACCGGGCAGTCGGGCTTGCGCGCCTTGCAGGTGTAGCGCCCGTGCAGGATCAGCCAGTGGTGGGCGTGCAGCTTCCAGTCGTCGGGCACGGCCTTCAAGAGTTTCTTTTCCACCGCCAGGGGCGTTTTGCCGGGGGCCAGACCCGTGCGGTTGCCGACCCGGAAGATGTGGGTGTCGACGGCGATGGTGGGTTCGCCGAAGGCGATGTTCAGCACGACGTTTGCGGTTTTGCGCCCAACGCCGGGCAGCGCTTCCAGCGCCTCTCGGTCCCGCGGCACTTCCGCGTCATGTTCGTCGATCAGCATCTGCGACAGCGCCACGACGTTTTTCGCCTTGTTGCGGTATAGGCCGATGGATTTGATCAGGTCGCGCACCTTGGCCTCGCCCAGCTTAACCATTCTTTGCGGCGTATCGGCGGCCTTGAACAGCGCAGGCGTCGCCTTGTTGACGCCGGCGTCGGTGGCTTGGGCCGACAACACCACGGCGACCAGCAGGGTGAAGGGCGAGGAATAGACAAGGTCGCTCTTGGGTGCGGGGTTGGCCTCGGCGAGGCGGCGGAAGAATTCATCGATGTCGGCGTTTTTCATGGCATTCCTTTTAGCCGCCCCCCGGCGCGAAGGCCAGACCGCGCTGCGGTGATTTGCGGCGGCGGCGGGCCAGGCCTATATTTTTCCTATGGCCAACGCCGCAAAATCCGCCGACCAGCCGAACGCCCGGGCGGTTTCGTTCGATGTGCTGCTCTATCCCCACCGTTCTCTGGGACGCCGGGGCTTTGTCATCCTGATGAGTTTGCTGGCGGCCCTAAGCCTGGCCATCAGCCTGCCATTCCTTTTGCACGGCGCCTGGCCGGTCGCGGCCTTCTCGGGGCTGGCGGTCACGGTGGTCTACCTCTGCTTCAAACGCAATTACCGCGCGGGCAGAACCGTCGAGACGCTGCGGCTTGACGACGCCGAACTGGTCGTCAGCCGCACCTTGCCCGATGGCCCGACAAAGCGCTGGCGTTTCCAGCCCTTCTGGTTGCGGGTGGCGGTCGAGCGTCCCTACCGCCCCGACAGCCGGCTTTACCTGTCCAGCCACGGGCGGCGGGTGGCGGTGGGAAACTTCCTCACCCTGCAGGAACGCCTCGACTTGGCGGAGGCCCTGGATGCGGCGCTCAGCCGCTGGCGGGCCGGTCTGACGCCCGCCGGACACCCGACCTGACGGGTGCGCAGGAACCGGGTGGATAGAAACTTCCGGCATCGCGACAATGACGCCAAGCTTAATTGTCACCAGCCGGAAGATGGAAAAATGAACAACACCGTATTGGCATTCGCAGGCGCCGACATGAACCCCAGGGATTACTCCCGCATCGAAACCGCCATTCACTATTTGGCGGAAAACTACGCCGACCAACCCAGTCTGGGCGAGATGGCGGCGGCGGCCGGTCTCAGCCAGGCTCACTTCCAACGCCTGTTCTCGCGCTGGGCCGGACTGTCGCCCAAGCGTTTCGTGCAATATCTCTCGCTGGAACACGCCAAGCGCTCTCTCGTGCAATCGCAAAGCGTGCTGGATGCGGCGTTCGACGCCGGCCTCTCGGGTCCGGGCCGGCTGCACGACCTGTTCGTGGCCTGCGAGGCCATGACGCCCGGCGAATACAAGGCGCAAGGGGCCGGGCTGGAGATCGTCTACGGCTATGCCCCCAGCCCCTTCGGCGAATGCCTGATCGGCGAGACCGCCCGCGGCGTCTGCGGCATTGCGTTCGTCGACGGCGGCGACCGCCAGGCGGCCTTCGACGACCTGGCCGCGCGCTGGCCGGGGGCTGCGTTCCGGCGTGACGATAATTCGATTAAATCAACGGCATCAAAGGTTTATGCCGTTTATACCGATGTCGAATCGACCGATCGTACGTCTTTGAAACTGTTGCTTAAAGGGACCAATTTTCAGCTTCGCGTCTGGGACGCCCTGATGCGCATTCCCTCGGGCTGCGTCACCAGTTACGAGGACTTGGCGGTGCGTGTCGGCAAGCCGGGCGCCGCTCGCGCCGTCGCCGGGGCCGTGGCGCGCAATCCGCTGGGGCCCATCGTACCCTGCCACCGCGTCATCCGCGCGACGGGCGCCATCACCGGCTACTACTGGGGCCCCGACCGCAAGCGCGCCATCCTGGCCTGGGAAGCCGCCCGCGCCGAAGCGGCGTAACGGCGGAGGACGTAAAAGGGGGACAGGTACACTTTTTCGAAAATAAAAAAGTGTACCTGTCCCCCTTTTACGTCATTTCACCTCAAACCCAGGACGTCGTCCATGCCGTAGTAGCCCGGCGGTTTGCCGTGACCCCACTTGGCGGCGGTGACGGCGCCGCGGGCGAAGATGGCGCGGTCGGAGGCTTTGTGGCTGAGCTCGATGCGTTCGTTGTCGGCGGCGAAAACCACGGTGTGGTCGCCGACGACGTTGCCGCCGCGCAGGGTGGCGTAACCGATGTCGCCGCGTTTGCGTTCGCCGGTGATGCCGTCCCGGCCGCGGTCGGCCACCGCATCGTGTTCGACGCCGCGGCCCTCGGCGGCGCCGCGGCCCAGCGCCAGGGCGGTGCCGCTGGGGGCGTCGACCTTGTGGCGGTGGTGCATTTCGATGATTTCGATGTCCCAGTCGGGGTCCAGGGTGGCGGCGACCCGGCGCGTCAGCCCGATCAACAAGTTGACTCCGACACTCATGTTGGCGCCGCGCACCACGGCGGTCTTTGCGGCGGCGGCCTGAAGGGCGGCCTCGTGCTCGGCCTCCAGGCCTGTCGTGCCGACGACGTGAACGGTGCCGTGTTCGGCGCACAAAGCGGCGTGGGCGGCGGTGGCGGCCGGCGCGGTGAAGTCGAGAATGACATCGGCCTGGAGGATGAGCGCGGCGGCATCGTCCGTGACGGCGATGCCCAGGTCGCCCAACTGCGCAACCTCGCCGACGTCGCGGCCGATGGCCTCGCTGCCCGGCCGCTCGGTGCCACCGGCGATGGCGCAGCCTTCGCTGGCGGCGATCTGGCGCAACAGGTTGACGCCCATGCGCCCGGCGCAGCCGACGACGCCGATCAGAATGTCGGACATGGATTTATCTCCCCGAGCCCTTGATTGAATTGCCTGGATTTATACACAGGCCGGGGCACCAGGGCGATGGGATAATTAATCCTTGAGGTCTTCCCAGAGTTCCCTGACCCGCGCCATGAAGCCCTCGGATTCGGGGTTGGTGCGCGCGGAGCCCTCGCTTTCGAACTCCTGCAGCAGCTCTTTCTGCTTGGCGGTCAAGTTGACCGGCGTTTCGATGGTCGCCTGGATGTACATGTCGCCGGTGCCGCCGCCGCGGCCGCGCAATGGCGGCATGCCCTTGCCCTTGAGGCGGAACTGCCGGCCGGTCTGGGCGCCGGCGGGGATGGTGACCCGCGCCCGGCCGCCGTCCAGCGTCGGCACTTCGATGCTGCCGCCCAGCGAGGCCGTGGTCATGGGGATGGGCACGCGGCAGTAAAGGTTCTGACCGTCGCGCTGGAAGATGCGGTGGGGGGCCACCGACAGGAAGATATAGAGATCGCCGGCGGGGCCGCCGCGCAGGCCGGCCTCGCCCTCGCCCGACAGGCGGATGCGGGTGCCGTCCTCGACGCCTTGCGGAATATTGACCGACAGCGTCTTGTCCTTGCTGATGCGGCCGGCGCCGCTGCAGTGGGTGCAGGGGTCGTTGATGACGTGGCCCGCGCCCTGGCAGGTCGGGCAGGTGCGCTCGACCGTGAAGAAACCGCTCTGGCTCCGCACCTTGCCCATGCCCTGGCAGGTCTGGCAGACCGTGGGCTTGGACGAATCGCGCGCACCGCTGCCGTTGCAGGGCTCGCAGATCACGGTGGTGGGCACGCGGATTTCGCTGGTGCGGCCGTGGAAAGCCTCCTCCAGCGAAATTTCCATGTTGTAACGCAGATCGGAGCCCCGGGCGTTGGCCTGGCCGCCGCCCCGGCGCCCGCCCATGAATTCGCCGAAGAGATCGTCGAACACGTCGGCGAAGCTGGAGCCGAAGCCGAAATCGCCGCCGCCCGGATGGCCGCCCTGCGCGCCCTGCTGGAAGGCCGCGTGGCCCATGCGGTCGTAGGCCGCGCGCTTCTGCTCGTCGCTCAGGACTTCGTAGGCCTGGGAGACGTCCTTGAATTTGGCTTCCGCTTCGGCGTCGTCGGGGTTGCGGTCGGGATGATATTCCTTGGCGAGACGCCGGTAGGCCGACTTGAGTTCGGCCGCACTGGCATCCCGGTTCACGCCGAGCGTTTCGTAAAAATCGTTACTCGCCATGACTTATACCTGGACGAAATACCAACAGTGGTGCCGGACGGCACATGAAACTTAAGCGCTGTCCTTCTTGTCGTCCTCGTCGACTTCCTCGAAGTCGGCATCGACCACGTCGTCATCCGCCGGCTGTTCGCCCCCCGTTTCGGCGCCGGCGCCGTCGGCCGGACCTTCGGCCGCGCCCTCCTCCGCCTGCTGGGCGGCGTACATGGCTTCACCGAGTTTCATTGAAGCCTGGCCGAGCGTTTCGGTTTTTTCCTTGATGGCGGCCTCGTCCTCGCCCTCCAGGGCGGTTTTGAGATCGGCGATGGCGGTCTCGATCGCGGTCTTTTCCTCTTCGCCGACCTTGTCACCGTATTCCGCCAGGCTCTTTTCGGTGGAATGCACCAGGGCCTCGGCGTGGTTGCGCGCTTCGGCCATTTCGCGGCGGGCCTGGTCTTCGCTGGCATGCGCCTCGGCTTCGTTGACCATGCGGTCGATGTCGCCGTCCGACAGGCCGCCGGAAGCCTGGATGCGGATTTGCTGTTCCTTGCCCGTGCCCTTGTCCTTGGCCGAGACGTTGACGATGCCGTTGGCGTCGATGTCGAAGGTGACCTCGATCTGCGGCACGCCGCGCGGCGCGGGGGGAATACCGACCAGGTCGAACTGGCCGAGGATCTTGTTGTCGGAGGCCATTTCGCGCTCACCCTGGAAGACCCGGATGGTCACGGCGTTCTGGCTGTCCTCGGCGGTCGAGAAGGTCTGGCTCTTTTTCGTCGGGATCGTCGTGTTGCGGTCGATCAAGCGGGTGAACACGCCGCCCAGCGTCTCGATGCCGAGGCTCAGCGGCGTGACGTCCAGCAGCAGCACGTCCTTGACGTCGCCCTGCAGCACGCCGGCCTGGATGGCGGCGCCGATGGCGACCACCTCGTCGGGGTTGACGCCCTGGTGGGGGTCGCGGCCGAAGAATTCCTTCACCTTTTCGACGACCTTGGGCATGCGGGTCATGCCGCCCACGAGGATGACGTCCTCGATCTCGCCGGCCGACAGCTCGGCGTCCTTCAGGGCCTTGCGGCAAGGCTCGATGGTGCGTTCGATGAGGTCCTCGACCAGGGCTTCGAGCTTGGCCCGGGTGAGTTTCATGGTGAGGTGCTTCGGCCCGCTGGCGTCGGCGGTGATGAAGGGGAGATTGATTTCGGTCTGGGTTGCGCTGGAAAGCTCGATCTTGGCTTTTTCCGCGGCCTCTTTGAGGCGCTGCAGGGCCAGTTTGTCCGAGCGCAGGTCGATGCCCTGTTCCTTCTCGAATTCCTCGGCCAGGTAGTTCAGCAATTTGACGTCGAAATCCTCGCCGCCCAGGAAGGTGTCGCCGTTGGTCGACTTGACTTCGAAGACGCCGTCCCCGAGCTCGAGGATGGAGACGTCGAAGGTGCCGCCGCCCTGGTCGTAGACCGCAATGGTGCGGGCGTCGCCCCGGTCGAGGCCGTAGGCCAGCGCCGCCGCGGTGGGCTCGTTGATGATGCGCTTGACGTCGAGGCCGGCGATCTTGCCGGCGTCCTTGGTGGCCTGGCGCTGGGAATCGTTGAAGTAGGCGGGCACCGTGATGACCGCTTCGGTCACGTCTTCGCCGAGGTAGGTTTCGGCGGTTTCCTTCATCTTCTGCAGGGTGAAGGCGCTGACCTGGCTGGGTGCGTACTTGTCGCCGTGGGCTTCGACCCAGGCATCGCCGTTTTCAGCGGCGACGATGTTGTAGGGCACCATGTCGATGTCTTTTTTCGTCATGGGATCGTCAAAGGGGCGGCCGATCAGGCGCTTGATGGCAAACAGCGTGTTTTCCGGATTGGTTACGCCCTGGCGCTTGGCGGGCTGGCCGACCAGGCGTTCGCCATCTTCCGTGAAGGCCACCATCGACGGTGTGGTGCGCGTGCCCTCGGCGTTCTCGACAACCTTGGGATCGGAGCCGTCCATAATCGCGATACACGAATTCGTGGTGCCCAGATCGATACCGATAATCTTACCCATGACTTCCTCATTCTTTGCGGCAGGATCGACCGGCCTCTGACGGCACCGCGCGATCCCCCTGATATTCAAGCTAAATTCCCGTGTAATGCAGCATCCAAGCGCGATCACGACGGAATGAACGCCCGTTATATAGGGAGGGAGTCGATTTGGTGCAAGTGAATGAATCTCATTCCGGCTCTGGCGTCCGGCCCGCAAGCTCCCTACGTTCATAGATGAAAGCGAATTCCGCGGGCCAACCGGCCGGGCGGGGAGCAGATGCAAGGACCACCATGATCATATCGGCGAGCTACAAAACCGATATTCCGGCACTCTACGGCGAGTGGTTCATGAACCGTTTGCGCATCGGCTTTTGCCGCATGACCAATCCCTACAACGGCAAGTCCTTCGACGTGCCGCTGGATAACGATTCGGTCGACGGCTTCGTCTTCTGGACGCGCAACATCGGACCATTTCTGCCCCACCTCGATGAAATCCACCGCCTGGGACATCCCTTCTACGTGCAGTACACCATCACGGGTTATCCGGGCGAAATCGACCGCGCCGTGCCCGATGCCGACAGGATGATCCGTCAGTTCAGGCGTCTGGCGGCGGACTTCGGCCGCCATGCCGTGGTCTGGCGCTACGATCCCATCCCCATCACCAGCCTGACGGGGCGCGAGTTTCACCTGAGGAATTTCAGAAAACTGGCCGAACGCCTGGAAGGGGCCACCGACGAGGCCGTCGTGTCGTTTCCCACGCTCTACCGCAAGACGCGGCGCAACCTCGACCGGGCGGCCAAGGAGTACGGTTACCAGTGGCGGGACATCGCGCCGCAGGAAAAGCGTTCGCTGATCGCCGAACTGGCCGATATCGCCGAGGCCTACGACATGCGGCTCACCATCTGTTCCCAGACCGCGTTGCTGACATCCGGCGTCAGCGGCGCCCGTTGCGTCGATGCCGGCAGGTTGTCGAAAGTCGCCGGCGGCGTCGTCTCGGCCAAGGAGATGGGAAACCGTCCGGGCTGCCTCTGCCATCAGTCGCGCGATATCGGGGCCTACGACACCTGTCCCCACGGCTGCGTCTACTGCTACGCGGTCGACGATCAGGCCGAAGCGTCGGAGCGTTACCACGGCCACGACCCGGACGGCGCGTTCCTCTTTCCGCCGGGCAAAGCGAAATCCAAGGTCCGGTCCGGGCGGCGCGCCTCTGCCTGAAATCTCCCGAAACCCTTCCATTCATAGGCTGTGCGACCCTTTGCCACAGCGCCTTTGCGGCGCATGGGCGTTACATTTGTGCTCAATGGCGGAAAGCTAATTCCGCCGACAGCGGACGACCGCCGGGCCGGCCTCGAAAGGCGGCAGTGGCGGTTCTTCGTGGGGAGACGGTATCGAGGGGAACGCGTCAATCACCCGAGAGCACGGCGCGGCGGGCGGAGGAAATTGCGTGGTCGATGGCGGGATCGCGGTTGGAGTAGGAAAGTATGGATATGGCGCTTAAGAAACCACCGTTCAGGCCGATCATACTCGCGCCCGCGCTGGCTATCTTAGTGGTTTTGGTGATCTGGCTCCTGGGAATAATCGATTTCGTCGGCGCCGGCTAGCCCCGGCGCGCTCACGCCGACGTATCGATTTTGCCGCCGCTTTCCTCGTCGTTCGAACCTTGTTCCTCATCCCCTGAATTTTCCGCCGCCGCCGGGGCCGCCTTGGCGACGCCGACCATGGCCGGGCGCAACAAGCGCTCGCCGATGACGTAACCCGCTTGAACGACCTGCACTACGGTACCCGGTTCGGCATCCGCGCCGGGCACTTCGAACATGGCCTGATGCAGGTTGTGGTCGAATTTTTCGCCGACCGGGTCGAGGCGTTTGATGCCGTGGCGTTCCAACGCCGCCAGCAATTCGCGCTCGGTCATCTCGACGCCCTGCCAGAGCGAGCCCATGGCGTCGTCGCCGCCGCGGGCATCCTCCGGCACGGCGTCCAGGGCGCGGTGCATGTTGTCGCTGACGCCCAGCATGTCGCGGGCGAAATTCGCCATGGCGTAGCGTGAGGCGTCTTCCTTCTCCCGCGCCGCCCGGCGCCGGACGTTTTCGGTTTCGGCCCGGGCGCGCAGCAACTGGTCCTTTAGCTCGGCGATCTGCTCTTCGGGCGTGGGCTCGTCGGCCTCGTCGGCCTCTTCGTCCTCGTCGGCCTCGTCGACGGCGTCGGCATCCTCTTCGCCAAGCGCCGCCCGTTCGGCATCCGCTTGCGCTTTCGCGGCGTCATCGGCCTCCAACTCGCTGCCATCGTCAGGCGCAGGCTCAGCGTTTTCGTCGCGCGGGCTTTCGCCACCCGTATCACTCATTTGGTCTTCCTTCAGGCTTATTAACCAGTCTTACAAATTGTCGTCTCAGCCCAGCAGCCGTCCCACCACCTTGGCGGTGTAATCGACCATGGGAATGATGCGGGCGTAGTTCAGCCGGGTCGGTCCGATGACCCCGATGGCGCCGACGATGGCGCCGCGTCCGTCGGAATACGGCGCGACGATAAGCGAACTGCCCGACATATTGAAGAGGTGATTCTCGGATCCGATGTAAATTCGCACGCCCTCGCCGCCTTCCGCCAACTCCAGCACGCGGACCAGTTCGCTGCGGGTCTCCAGGATATCGAACAATTCGCGGATGCGTTCGAGGTCCTCGGCGGCGCTGACCTCATCCAACAGCTTGGACTGGCCGCGCACGATCAATGTGCCGCGCCCGCCGCCGTCGGACCAGGTGGCGAGGCCATCCTCGATGACCTTGGCGGTCAATTCGTCCAGTTCAGCGCGGCGGGAGTCCAATTCCGCCAGGATTTCCTTGCGGGCATCGGCGATGGTGCGTCCGGCCAGCCGCGTGCTGAGATAGTTGGTTGCCTGGGTCAGGGCCGACAAGGGCAGGTCCGCCGGTGTATCGATAACGCGGTTTTCCACCGTGCCGTCGGCGGCCACCAGGATCACCAGGGCGCGGCCCGGCGCAAGACTGACGAACTCGGCGTGGCGCAGCGGGGCGTCGCGCTTCGGCGCCACCACCAGGCCGGTGCATTGCGAGAGGCCGGCCAGGGTATCCGTGGCCTGGCGCAGCGCCTCCTCCGGACTGAGGCCGGTGGCGGCGCAACGGGCCTTGATGTCGGCCCGCTCACCCTCCGTCAGGTTGCCGATTTCCAGCAAGCCGTCGACGAAGAAACGCAGGCCCGCCTCCGTCGGCAGGCGTCCGGCGGAGGTATGGGGCGAATACAACAGGCCGGCGTTTTCCAGTTCCGACATGACATTGCGGATGGAGGCCGGCGAGAGCTGCTCGCTGAGGCGGTCCGACAGCGTGCGCGAACCGATGGCGGAGCCGGTTTCGACGTAGGCATCGATAATGTGGCGGAAGATCTCCCGCGAGCGCTCGTTCAGTTCGTTGATCATGTCGCGTTGCCGCTGAAAACTCAGTCTCTGAATGTAGTAACGCCTCCGCGGGGCGTCAACGCGGAGGCTTGATTATGTAATCGGGCTGGACCGCCGCGCCGGTTCCCGATAGAAGACGCGCCAGTTGTTCATTCCAATTTCTCGGGAGAGTGCCATGCGGCCGTCCGGACGCGCCCTCGATCAAATGCGCGATGTTTCGCTGGAACCGGGCTTCGCTAAATACGCCGAGGGCTCGTGCCTGGCGCGTTTCGGCGACACCCACGTGCTGTGCGCGGCCAGCGTTGACGAACGGGTGCCGCCGTGGATGCGCAATACCGGCCGGGGCTGGGTGACGGCGGAATACGGCATGTTGCCGCGCTCGACCCACGAACGCACCAACCGGGAAGCCGCCCGCGGCAAGCAATCGGGCCGCACCCAGGAAATCCAGCGCCTGATCGGCCACAGCCTGCGCTCGGTGACCAAGCTGGAGGAGTTGGGCGAGCGCCAGATCAAGATCGAC
>CAYOAD010000021.1:0-27827 GCA_964401845.1 uncultured Rhodospirillaceae bacterium
TATCACCGGACAGGTCATCAGCGTCTCCGGCGGCCTTACCATGAACGGCTGAAGCAGGGCTGGAATTTGAGTTCAACTTTACGCCGGGGCCCGCTTCCTCTATTTGTATGATGAATACATTTGGGGAGACGGGGAATTGCCCGCAACGATATCATTGGGCGAGGGTGAAGCGCTGCGCGTCGGCGTCATCGGCGCGGGCTATTTCGCCCGGTTCCACCATGACGCCTGGAACCGGCTGCCTGGCGCGGACCTGACCGGCGTCGCCGATCCGAACTGCGAAGCATTGAAGGGGGCGCTGGCGGATTACAACGGCGTCGGGCATTTCGCCTCCCTGGAAGAACTGATTGCGAAGACCCAGCCCCACCTCATCGACGTCGCCACCCCGCCACAAACCCACGCGGATCTCGTAGCGCAAGCGGCACACCACGGCTTGCCGGTGATCTGCCAGAAACCGCTGGCGCCGACATTCGAGGAAGCACGTCAAATCGTCGAAGCCAGTGAAAACAGCGGCATCACCCTGGTCATACACGAGAACTTCCGCTTCCAGCCCTGGTTTCGCGAGGCCCGGCGCCTGATCGACACCGGACATTTGGGCGATCTGCACGGCGTTGCCTTTCGTCTCAGGCCGGGCGACGGACAAGGCGAGCGTGCCTATCTCGACCGCCAGCCATACTTTCAGGAGATGGAGCATTTCCTGGTGCACGAGACGGCGATCCACTTCATCGATACCTTCCGCTACCTGATGGGCGAAGTCAGCGCCGTCACCGCGCGCCTGCGCCGCCTCAACCCGCACATCGCGGGCGAAGACGCCGGCTATATCCTGTTCGACTTCGCCTCCGGAGCGGGCGGCTGTTTCGACGGCAACCGGCTCAACGACCACGCCGCCGACAATACCCGGCGCACCATGGGCGAGATGTGGCTGGAAGGGTCGGCCGGCGTGCTGCGCCTGGACGGCATGGGCCGCCTCTGGTGGAAGCCGCATGGCGGGGACGAGGCCGAACACGCCTACGACTGGCGCGACCAGGGCTTCGCGGGCGACAGCCTGTTCGCCCTGCAAAGCCACGTCATCGACCATCTGATCGGCGGCGGACCGCTGGAGAATTCAGGCCGCGATTACTTGTGCAATTTGGAAATCGAGGAAGCCGTGTACCGCTCGGCGGAAACGGGTCAAACGATACATCTCTGAGCTTTGCCACGGGAGGGAACAATGGCATTAAGCGATTACACAACGGCGCTGGTCACCGGCGCCTCGAGCGGCATCGGCGAGGCCGTCGTCAGGGCTCTGACGGCCAAGGGTCTCACGGTCCACGCCGCCGCCCGGCGGCAAGACCGCCTGGACGGGTTGGCCGAAGCCACGGGCTGCATCACGCATGAAGTCGACGTGCGCGACCGCGACGCGATTTACGAGGCCTTCGGCGGCATCGAAGCCGACATCCTGGTCAACAACGCGGGCCTCGGCCGCTTCACCAACTTCGCCGAGGTCGACCCGGACGAAATCGACCTCACCATCGCCACCAACGTCGCCGGCGCCATGCATGTTGCGCGTTCGGTCGTTGCCGGAATGAAGGCGCGGGGCCGCGGCCACATCGTCAACCTGGGCTCGGTCGCCGGTCTCTATCCGGTGAATTCGGTGGCCTATGGCGGCAGCAAGGGCGCCGTGCACCTGATGAGCCAGAACATGCGCATCGAACTGGCGGGAACCGGCATCCGGGTTACCGAGATCTGTCCGGGCCGCGTCGGTACCGAGATATTCGATACCGCCATCACCGACGATGCCGCCCGCGCCGCATTCACTCAGGGCTACGAAATCCTGCAGCCCGGCGATATCGCCGACGCCATCGTCTACGCCCTGGACACGCCCTGGCGCGTCAACGTGGCGATGATCGAGATCACGCCGACCGAGCAGAGCCTCGGCGGCGGCACCATCACACCAGCGAAATAGCATCGCCGCTTTGCATTCCCCCCGCCATTAGGTACGGATCAAACATATGTCCAGTCAGCTTTTCTCTCCCCTCACTCTGCGCGGCGTCACCTTTGCCAACCGCATCGCCGTCGCGCCGATGTGCCAGTACAGCGCCACGGACGGTGTCGTCGGCGACTGGCACCTGATGCACCTCGGCAACTTCGCGGTATCGGGCGCCGGCCTGGTGATCGCCGAAGCCACCGGCGTCGAAGCCCGCGGCCGCATCTCGCCGGGCTGTCCCGGTCTCTACACCGACGAACAGGAGGAAGCCTGGGCCCGCGTGCTCCACTTCTGCCGCGATTACGGCAACACCGTGATGGGCATCCAGTTGGCCCACGCCGGCCGCAAGGCTTCGTCGCAGGCGCCCTGGCTCGGCGGCAAGCCGATGTCACCCGATGAAGGCGGTTGGGCCTCCATCGGTCCGTCGACCACGCCGTTCGGCGAGAACTGGCAGACGCCCAAGGCCATGGACCGTGATGACATGGACACCGTCAAGGCGGCCTTTGTCTCGGCCACAGAACGCTCCGCCCGACTGGGCTTCGATTTCATGGAGCTGCACGGCGCGCACGGCTACCTCATGAGTTCCTTCCTCTCGCCCCTGGCCAACGACCGCAACGACGAATATGGCGGATCGCTGGAAAACCGCATGCGTTTCCCGCTGGAGGTCGTGGCGGCGGTGCGCGAGGTCTGGCCGGAGGACAAGCCCTTGTGCATGCGCATCAGCGGCACCGACTGGCTCGATGAAGGCTGGACGGAAGAAGACTCGGTCGCCTTCGCCGTGGCCGCCAAGGACCTGGGCCTCGACATCCTGCATCTTTCCAGCGGCGGCAACACCATGTTCCGCCCGCCGGTCGGCCCCGGCGAGCCCGGCTACCAGTTGCCGGCAGCCGAGAAAGTCAGGCGCGAGGCCGGCCTGCCGACCATGGGGGTGGGCTACATCAACGAGCCCCAATTCGCCGAGGACGTCATCGCGTCCGGCAAGTGCGACATGGTCGCCATGGCCCGCGGCATGCTCTACAACCCCCGCTTCCCGCTGCACGCAGCCGAGGCCCTGGGTGTCGACGTTACTTACGTCAACCAGTACGCCCGCGCCAAACCCGAGATGTGGCCCAACGCCTTCGCGGAGCGTAGGGAGGTGGGTTAAATATCAAAACCGGCCAGACGAAGCGTCAATAATCTTTACCTAAGACCTACAAACGCAAGAACCTACTCAATGATTTTTGGTATTCCCCGAACGAGCAAAACGCTACCATAGAGGGAATTTGAAATCGGGGGTAGGCATGGCGAATTTGTCGCACATATCCAAGCTGAACGAAGGGGTGGAAGCCTGGAATGAGTGGAGACAGAAAAATCCACACATTATTCCCGATTTATCGCGGGAATCAGACGGCAATATTTATGACCCATTTGATGACATCAATGCTGATAGCGCGAACTTCGAGGACGTAGATTTTTCAAACTGTCGATTTCGGGATATCAGCCTCCAAAATACAAATTGCAAAGGAGCTAATTTCTACGCAGTTGATTTCGTAAATGTTGAGTTGAAGGGTGCGGTGTTCGACGGAGCAAAGCTTCCTAACGCGACGTTTCTAGATTGCGATCTGAGGGATTGCACAATTGGTACTGCCTCTTTCGCGAATACTAAATTTCACAGGTGCCGATTTACGGGCATGAATTTGTCCTTGGCGAACTGGACTGGAGCGCAATTTCACAACACCAATCTTCAGGCAGTAGACTTTGAAAATGTGAGTCTAACGTATGTAACCATCGCCGAATCGGACCTGCGTCGTTGCTCGTTCAAGGGGGGAACATTTACTGGAACAAAGTTCAGCAAAAATGATTTTCATGAAATTGAACTGCGCGACAGCAATTTTTCTAACGCCGAATTCAGCGACGATAATATCAGTCTCGCTGCCGAACATTTTGGCGGCACGAATCTTTTAAACGCCAAACTTCCGGATGACATTAAGAAATTTGGTGCCCTTGAGCATGTGGCAGAAACTTCGAAGCATGCCCGCAACGTGTTTCTGGCGCTCGTCGGCGCCTGTTTTTATACGCTGCTAACGACACTGACGACGACCGACGTTGGTTTGCTGACGAACTCGGCTGGGACGCCATTGCCGATCATCAATGCGGCCATGCCGGCGGCGTATTTTTATATGTCGGTGCCTTACGTCTTACTAATCCTCTATTTCTATCTTCATTTCTACCTGCAGACGATGTGGGAGGAACTCAGCGGGCTGCCGGCGATATTCGACGATGGCCGGCGGTTGGACATGGTGGCCTATCCCTGGCTGCTCACCAGCATGGTGCCCCGTTACGTTCACTTCCTGCGCGGTACTCGGCTTGGATTCTCAACATTGAAGGAAATTATTTCTCTGTTTGCGGCATATGGTTTGGTGCCATTGACAATATTTCGAGTTTGGTATCGCTACCTGCCGGCACACGATATTAGCGGCGATATCTTCATCGGAATGGCATGTGCAATTGTCACTGTGTTCGGCCTTTATTCATTTTTTAAAATGCGGGTCACGCTGGTCACCGGCGAGGGGCATGCCGGTACGAAACGCGTTGTGGAAAAATTGAAACGAATGATCAAGTCCCGCCCCAAGGATTTCATGACGGACTATGCGGTTCCCGTCCTTCTAGCCTCGACCCTCATGGGTGCGGCGACGGTGATGTCCTGGTATTCGCTGACCAACTCCGATTCGAAATCCGATTTCGCCGATTACTTCAACGCCAACCTCAAGGATCGGGCCGCCTCAACCAAACCCACCAACTGGCAGGGCATTATTAGAAACGATATTTCAATGGCTATGAGGGGCGGTTCATTGACCAGATTGCCGGTGCATATTGGGACGGGAAGAATCTCCGCGGGGCGTCAGCGCAGTTCGTATTTCTGGTCAATGCGCATTTGCAGAAGGCGGATCTGAGTGGTGCCCGGTTCTGGCGCGGGAAGTTTCAGAAATCTGATTTAGACGGGGCCGTTCTCCATAAAACCGAATTCAATGAAGCTCACTTGCAAGGTGCTAAACTCCGCTGCGTCGATGCGACAGACGCCAATTTCGAAAAGGCAAAGCTATTTGAGGCCAGTCTAAAACACTCCGATTTGACGAATGTGAGTTTAAAAGGCGCCGTCATGACCGATACAAAACTGGGTCGGGCCCGCATTACCGGAGCTGATTTCACGGGGACTGGCATCACCGCGAAGCAGCTAGCCGGGACTTGTTTCGAAAAGGGGAGCGACAGGCCTAAGGGTTTACCCAATGCAAACGCCATCAAGGAATGCGTTCCCGAATGGCGGAAAAACGTCCTCGAAAAATTGTGTAAGGACTAGCCCCCCGCCACCATATCCCGGCTGATGACCATGCGCTGGACGTCCGAGGTGCCTTCGTAGATCTGGCAGACCCGGACGTCGCGGTAGTAGCGTTCCACTGGGAAGTCGGCGATGTAACCATAGCCGCCGTGGATCTGGATGGCGTCGGAACAGACCTGCTCGGCCATTTCGGAGGCGAAGAGCTTGGCCATGCTGGCTTCCGTGATGCACGGTTCGCTGGCGTCGCGCAGGCGGGCGGCGTGAAGCATCAAATGCCGGGCGGCCGCCAACCGGGTCGCCATATCGGCCAGGCGGAAAGCCACCGCCTGGTGGTTGATGATGGCGGTGCCGAAGGTTTCGCGTTCGTTGGCGTAGGCCCGGGCCGCCTCGAGCGCCGCGCCGGCGATGCCGATGGCTTGAGCCGCCAGGCCGATGCGGCCGGCTTCGAGGTTGGCCAGGGCGATGCGGTAGCCCTGCCCCTCCTCTCCTAGCAACATGTCGGGCGTCACCTTCATGTCGTCCAGCGCGATCTGGCAGGTATCGGAGGCGTGCTGCCCCAGCTTCCGCTCATGCGCCACGATTTCGAAACCCGGCGTATCGGTGGGCAGGATAAAGGCGCTGATGCCGCGCTTACCCGCGTCCGGGTCTGTCACGGCGAAGATCAGGGCGTATTTGGCGATCGCGCCCGAGGTGATGAACTGCTTGGTGCCGTTCAGGACGTATTGATTGCCGGATTTATCAGCCCGCGTCTTGATCGCGCCGGCATCCGAGCCGGTTTGCGGTTCGGTCAGGCAAAAGCAGCCGATCGCGCCCTCGGCCATCGGGCGCAGGTAGGTTTCCTTCTGCTCGTCGCTTCCCCAGGCCAGCACGGCGCTGCACATGGGCGAATTGTTGACGCTCATGACCGTGGAAGCGGCGGCCCAACCGGCAGCCACTTCCTCCAAAGCCAACACGTACGAAGTGAAATCCGCGCCAGCGCCGCCCCACTCCTCCGGTACGCACATACCGAGTAGGCCGAGCTCGCCCATGCCCTCCAGCACGCCCGGCGCGAAAGCGCGCTTCTCTTCCCACTCCGCCACCTGAGGCGCCAGTTCGTTCCGGGCGAAGTTCCGCGCCGTGTCCCGGACCAGAATTTGTTCTTCGCTGAATTCCATTTCCGATACCCGCTATTTCTAGAGCGTTTCCCGAACGGCGAGAGCGCCCGCCACCATCGCCTGCATCTTCCGGCGCGCCAGGTTACGCGGCAACGCGGAAAATCCGCAGTCGGCGGTCACGGTCAGTTTTTCAGCCGGTACGAATTCCAGGCAGCGTCTGATCCGGTCGGCAACCTCGTCCGTTGTTTCGAGGTGGAAGTTCTTGACGTCCACAACACCCGCCGCAATATCGAATGTCTCGGACAAGGGCTCCAGCAATTCGACATCGGCCATTTGGCGGTTGGCGAATTCGAGCACGAGCTGGTCGCAGGTCAGAGCCTCCATCGCGCCCATGAGACGGTCGAAGCGGCGGTCGGCCATGGGCCGTCCGGCGTTGTTGCCGAAGCAGACATGGACCGCAACCTTGCCGGCAAATCCCTCGGCAGCCTTGTTGACCGCCGCCGCGGCCTCGGCATGGCTCAACCCCAATGGCGGATGCGGCAAGGCCGGTTCGTCGAGTTGAACGTACGCGGCTCCCGCTTGGGACAGCGCCGCCAGTTCATCGCGCACCATCGCGGCGATCTCGTCGATGACTTCGCCGGCCTCCCGATCAGGCGATTTCAGCGGCATGGCAAACGTCAACGGCCCTGGAACGGCCACTTTCAAAGCCTGATCCGGCGCCGTCCGCCGCAACGCCTCGAAATCGTCGACGACGCCAAAACCTTGCGGTGAGCGGATGTTGTCCTCCACCTCGAAATGCGGCGCCATGTCGTAGCCCGGGACACCCAGTTTGCGTCCCGGTTTGATGCGCTTCAGGCCGTCGACGCGGTCAAACATTTCGTAGACGAAGCGCTGCCGGCGCAATTCCCCGTCGGTCAGGATATCGATGCCCGCCTCGATCTGATCGAGAACGGCGATGCGCGTAGCATCGTCCAGGGCCTCGGCCACATCGTCCGGTCCCGCACCGCCCTCGCGCATGCGATCGCGAAAGGCCACGAACCAGCCGGGCGAGGCATAACTGCCCACGCCCATGGTCGGCAACAGAGGTAACTCGCTCATCTGTTACTCCTTCACCTCGTGCTCGCCCGTTGCCCAACCGGACTGGCCGGCCGCAAAGCGCTGACGCAGCGATACCTTGTCGATCTTACCCGTTGCGGTGTGGGGAATCTCATCGACGAACGCGACGTCCTCCGGCAGCCACCACTTGGCCACCCGCTCCGACAGCCAGGCGAGCACATCCTTGCCCACAACGTCGCTGCCGTCGCGGCGGACAGCGATCAGGAACGGCCGCTCCTGCCAGCGTTCGTGGGGCACGGCAATCACCGCCGCCTCCGCAATTTCAGGATGCCCCATCGCGGCGTTCTCCAGATCCATGGAGCTGATCCATTCGCCGCCGGACTTGATGACGTCCTTGGCCCGGTCGGTGAGGCGCAGGTTGCCGTCCGGCTCGATCACGCCGATGTCGCCCGTGATCAGCCAGCCGTCGTCGCCGACCGCCGGTTTGTCGGGTGCATTGTAGTAGGCGCTGGCAACCCAGTACCCGCTCACCTTCAAATCGCCCGGCGATTTTCCGTCCCAGGGCAATTCCGCGCCGTTTTCGTCGGCAACCTTGATTTCGATGCCGTAGACGGGCCGTCCCTGGGTCGAACGGATGTCCATCGCGGCTTCGCCTTCCACGCCATCCGGCACATGGGAAAAGGTCGCACCCGCCGACGTTTCCGTCATGCCCCAGGAATGTGAAACGGTGACGCCGTGCTCCTCCTCGTATGCCGCCATCATCGCGCGTGGCGGCGCGGCACCGCCGGTGACGACCCGTTTGAGTCTGCCTAAGTCCGCGCCGGTCTGGTGCAGATGCTCGAGCATGCCGAGCCAGACCGTGGGCACGGCCATTGACAGAGTTACGCCCTCGCCCACCAGCAGCTCATGCAGTTTGTCCATTTCCATGTCACGGCCCGGCAAGACCAGCTTCGCCCCCGCCATCGGCGCGGCGAAGGGAATGCCCCAGCCGTTGCCGTGAAAGAACGGCACGATGGGCATAACGACGTCACGGCATCCGATACCGGCTCCGTTGGGTGAATTGAAGCCATAAGCGTTGAGGACGGTGCTTCGATGTCCGTAGAGCACCCCCTTGGGATCACCTGTGGTGCCGGAGGTGTAGCAGAGCGCCGAGGCATCCCATTCATCGACTTCGGCCCAGCTAAAATCGGGATCGGCGTCGGCCAGCAGGTCTTCGTAGCAATGGACGTTGGAGAGCTCGGTGTCCGGCATATCGCCTGCGTCGGCCAGAACGATGTACCCCTCGACGCTGGTAAACTGATCGCTTGCCGCTTCGAAGATCTCCAGGCAGGCGGTGTCGGTGATAATGAAGCGGTCTTCCGCGTGATTGACGGTGTAGACGAGCTGTTCAGCGAAGAGGCGGGGATTGATGGTGTGAAGGATGCCGCCGACACCCGCCACGCCGTAGAAGGTTTCGAGATAGCGGTAATGGTTCCAAGAAGCGCCGCCGAGGCGGTCGCCGGCCTTGACGCCCAGACGCTCAAGAGCATGGGCTAATTGCCGGGCGCGCCGGGCGCAATCGCGGTAACCATAACGGTGGATCGGCCCTTCGATGGTGCGGGAGACCACCTCCACATCGCCGTAGACGTGAGCGGCGTAATCGAGAACGCTGCCGATCGTCAGCTTATGCCTCTGCATCAACGCGTGCATGTCATGCCCTCGCTTCCGCGTATGAGCCCTCCACCAGTTTCTCGCCGATAACGTCCATGTCCCAGGCGATGCCGTTGCCCGGCGTGTCCGGCGGATAGGCGTAGCCGTCTTCGATGCGCATGGCCTCGGTGGTGAGGTCGGTCAGTTGCGGAATGTATTCGACCCATTGGGCGTTGGGCACGGCAGCGCACAGACTGACGTGGATTTCCATCAGGTAATGCGGGCTGACCGCGATGTTGAAGGCCTCGGCCATGTGCGCCACCTTGAGCCACGGCGTGATGCCGCCGATGCGGGCGACGTCGACCTGGACGATGGAACAGGCGTCGCTGGCGAGATATTCGCGGAAATGGCTGGGATGGTAGATGGATTCGCCGAGGGCAATGGGCAGCGAGGTTGAAGCCGAAAGCCGCATGTGGCCGCGCAAGTCCTCCGCCGGCATGGGTTCCTCGAACCAGGCGAGATCCAGGGGTTCGAATAGGCGCGCCCGGCGGATCGCCTCGGCCACCGTGAAGACCTGGTTGGCGTCGACCATGACGTTGAAGTCCGGACCGACAGCTTCGCGCACGGCTTCGAGGCGCGCCACGTCCTCGGCAGCGCTGGGCTTGCCGACCTTGGGTTTGCAGCCCTTGAAGCCCTGCGCCTTGGCCTCGACAGCGCCCTCGACCAGTTCCTCGACCGTGAAGTTGAGCCAACCGCCCTCTGTGGTGTAAAGCGGCAGTTTGGGCTGGGCGCCGCCCGCCAACCGCCACAGGGGCTCGCCCGCCCGTTGGCAGCGGATATCCCAGAGCGCCAGATCGATGGCCGACAACGCAAGGCTGACGGTGGCGCCGACGGCATTGGCGTGAACGTGGAAGAATTGATCCTTCCAGATCTGTTCCACCAATGCCGGGTCGCGCCCGATCAGTCCCGGCGCCAGATCGTCCCGGATCATCGCCACCACGGCGCTGCCGCCGGTACCCACCGTGTAGGAATAGCCCGTGCCGGTGATGCCGTCGTCCGTGGTGATGCGCACGATGGGCGTTTCCTGCTTGGTGAAGGCCTGGATGGCGTCGGTGCGCACGACTTTTGGCACCAAGTCGACCTGCATAACCTCGACGCGTTCGATCTTGCTCATGGGGGGGGATCCTTCTACTGCCGTGACTACATTGATTTGGAAGCCGCCATATTGGCACAAAGCCGCCACGCCGCCGAGATCGAACCTGTCCCGGCGATGCCCTGTCCCACGATGTCGTAGGCCGTGCCGTGGGCCGAGGTGGTGATGGGAACGGGCAGCCCACCGACGACGGTGACGCCGCTGCCGAAGCCCATCAGCTTCAACGCGACCTGGCCCTGGTCGTGGTACATCGTCACCACGGCATCAAATTCGCCGTCGCGGGCGCGGACGAAAACGGTGTCGCAGGGCCAGGGGCCGCTGGCGTCAACGCCACCGGCCTGCGCTTTTTCCACCGCCGGGCCGATGATCTCGATTTCCTCGCGGCCGAAGTTGCCGCCGTCTCCCGCGTGTGGATTGAGGCCACAAACGGCAAGGCGCGGGGCGGCAACGCCGGATTGGCGTACGGCGTTGTTCAGTAGTTCCACGGCTTCGAGAATTGCCTCTTCGGTGATCAGCGGCGCAACATCCTTCAGGGCGACGTGGCTTGTCACGCGGCTGGTCCAGAGATCGTCCAGCACATTGAGTTCGCCGATGGGACCTCCGTGGGCCAATACCTCCGCCAAATACCTCGTTTCATCCTCGTGCTGCAGACCGCCGGCGTGCAGGGCCGCCTTGTTGAGCGGGGCGAAGACGAAGCCGTCAAGCGCGCCGGTGGCCGCCAGCTTGGCCCCGAAAGCGAGATTGTCGAGGCACTCGCTGCCGGCGGCGGCGCTGACCTCGCCCGGCGTGAATTCGTTGAGGCTGCCGCCGTGGGACAGGATCGCCAGCCTCTCCGACGAGGCGATCTCTCCGGGACCGTTGAGCGTTTGGGTGTCGAGCACGATGCCGGCGCGCTCGCAGCCCGCCACCAGAACCTGCGGATCGCCGATCACTATTGGACGGGCGATATTTGCCGTTGCCGCATCGGCCAGTAGTTTGGCCGCGATTTCCGGACCGATGCCGTTGCGGTCGCCCAGGAACAGGCCAAGCGTCGGCTTAGTCATCGTCGCCCCCTGCTCCACTCAATTCATGATCGGCCAGCCACTCGAGCACCCGCACCACGGAGGTATGGTCGTCCTTGGCGCCGCCGCGGGCCGTTACCGCGTTGTACATGTCGTGCGCTGCACCGGCAGCCGGCAGATAGATGCCAAGCTCTCGCGCCGTCTGCAGCGCCAGGTTGAGGTCCTTCTGCTGCAGCTCCGATCTAAACCCCGGTTCAAAATCGTGAGACAGCATGCGCTGTCCGTGAAGCTCCAGGATCATTGAATTGGCCGCGCCGCCCATCAGCGCCTTGCGCACCACGGCCGGATCGGCGCCGGCCTTGGAAGCAAAGACCAGGGCTTCCGCCACCGCTTCCACGGTGACGCCGACGATGATCTGGTTGGCTACCTTGGCGACCTGGCCGTCGCCGTTGCGGTTGCCGATCAGGGTAACGGTTTTACCCATGACCTCGAACAGCGGCAGGACTTTGTCGAATGCCGCCTGCGGCCCACCCACCATGATGGTCAGCGCGGCGTTTTCAGCGCCCACAGTGCCACCGGATACCGGCGCATCGAGGTACGTGCAGTCCATCTCGGCGATGCGTTCTGCGAAACGTGCCGTCGCCGTGGGTGAAATGGAACTCATATCGACAACCGTTTTGCCAGCCGCCAGGCCTTGCGCGACCCCGTCATCGCCAAACAGCACGGCTTCGACGTCAGGCGTATCGGGCACCATGACGATGATCACGTCGGCAGCCTCCGCCACGGCACGGTTGGTTTCGCAAACGGTTGCGCCCTTTTCGGCAAACTCGCCGAGAACCATCTGCTCGAAATCGTTGACGTAAAGCTCATGGCCGGCATTCAGCAAGTGCCCGGCCATGGGCCTTCCCATGATACCCAACCCGATAAAACCGACCTTCATGTCGTCCCCGCAAATTATTAAAGTAATATGATAGTATTATTGAGAATCGGCGGTCAATCGACGCCGGCCTTTGCCGCAGCGTTGGATCGCCATAATAATGGTTTGTATTTGTCACATTGTGGAGGGCGTCCATTGCGTATTCAGGCCCAGGATTTGATCGACATCGTTGCAGCCACGTTTCGGAACGCCGGATGTTCCGACGCCGAAAGCAAGCGCGTCGCAACCCGGCTCGTGGGGGCCAACCTTTCCGGCCACGACAGTCACGGCGTGCTGCGGGTGCCGCGCTACATCGGCTGGATGGAGGCCAATTCCCTGATCCCCGACCAGACCATCGCGGTCGAAAACGAGAACGAGGTGATGGCCGTGGTCGACGGCTGTCAGGGTTTCGGCCAGACGGTGGGCGAACAGGCGGTGCAACTGGGCATCGACAAGGCCAAAAAACACGGCGTCTCGGTGATTGCCCTGAAGAACACCGGCCACCTGGGCCGTATCGGCGACTGGGCGGAGATGGCCATGGAGGCCGGCCTGATCTCGCTGCATTTCGTCAACGTCGTTTTCGCCGAACTGGTGGCGCCCTTCGGCGGTATCGATCGGCGCATGGCGACCAACCCGGTCACCATCGGCGTACCGCTTAAAGACAAGCCGCCGCTACTGTTGGACTTCGCCACCTCGTTGGTCGCCGAGGGCAAGGTCATGGTGGCCTCCAAAGGCGGCAAGCCGCTGCCCGACGGCAGCCTGATCGACGGCGAGGGTAATCTGACCGCCGATCCCACCGCCCTTTACGGCTCCCACGACGGCGCCACCGAAGGCGATATCCGCGACGGCGAAGGCGCCATCCGGGCCATGGGCGAACACAAGGGCTCGGGCCTCGCCTTCATGTGCGAAATGCTGGCCGGCGCGCTGACGGGAGGTATGTGTGCCGGCACGGAGACGCAGCATTTCCGCAACGGCATGCTGTCGATTTACCTCACGCCAGGCCAATTCGTCGATCCCGATATGTTCGCCGAGGAAGCGCGGCGCTACACCGAATACTTCAAGAGCGCCAAACCCGCCCGCGGCGTCGAGGAAGTCCTGGTGCCGGGCGAGCCGGAACACTTCCGCCGCGGCGAACGGCTGGCCGGCGGCATCGAGATTTCCGACGACGGCTGGGAGGCCATCGCCGACACCGCGCGCAAGCTCGGCGTCGATGAGGCCGTCCTCGCCGCCGCACCGATGAATTGAGGGAGAACGCCATGAACGAGAACCATGCTGAAATCGCCGACGCCCTAAAACCCTACTTCGACGGCTTCTACGAAGGCGATGTCGACAAACTCAAATCCATCTTCCATCCCTCCTGCCATCTTTACAGCGCCCTCGACGCCGATCTGATGGACAGCGACATGGAGGCCGTCTACGGCCGGGTCGGCAACCGCGTCAAACCATCCGAACGCGGCGATCCCAAGGAGGACGGCATCATCACAATCGACCAGTCCGGACCCGAATGCGCCTTCGCCAAGGTCATGATTGCGCTGGGCGACAACCGGTTCACGGATTACCTGACGCTGCTCAAGCTGGACGGTCGCTGGCAGATCATCGGCAAGACGTTTACGGGCGTGAAAAGGCCGGAGGTGGAACCCCTCGCCTAATCATCGATCACCGCTTCCGCCTCAATCTCGACCTTCATATCGGGCGATACCAGGGCCGAGACCTCGAACAACGTCGAGGCCGGGCGGTGGTCGCCGAAGTAGGCCTGGCGGATCGGGTTGATGGCGGCGCGGTCGTTGATATCAGTCAGCAAAACGGTGACCTTGACGACGTGGCGGGCCTCGCCGCCGGCAGCCTTGAGACAGCGGTCGAGGGCGTCGATCGCGACCTGGAACTGTTCGGCCGTGTCCTCCGGGATCGAGCCGTCGGACCGCACGCCGACGGTGCCGGACACCCAAATCCGGTCACCCGCCCGGACGGCGTGGCAGTAGTGGCTGACCGGCTCCATTTCGTCCGGCAGCAGGAAACGTTCGATCTTGGCCATGGTGAACTCCCTGTTTGCTTAAGCCGCGACACATTCCCTGTTGTCGGCCATATCGAAGCCGATGGCGTCGAGGTCCGCCAATACGGCGGCGGCTTGGGCGTCGTCCAACGGCATCAGCGGCGGGCGGGTGCGGGCCCAACCGGCGTCGCCGGAGAAACGGGCCGTCATGATTTTCAGCGCCGGGATCATCGGATGGGCCTGGATGGTCTTGCGGATCTCCGTAATGCGCGCTTGCAACGCGTCAGCCTCCGGCGTCTGCCAGTTTTCGTAGACTTTGCGGATGCCGCCCGGATTGACGTTGCCGCTGGCGGTGATGCAGCCCACCCCGCCGCCGCGCAGGTTGTCCAGCAGGAAAACCTCCGATCCGGCGAAGGTGCCGAAGCCGGGAAAGGCGTCCAACACGGCTTTGGTGTTGTTCCAATCGCCGGAGCTGTCCTTGAGGCCGACAACGGTTGCCGGGAAATCCCTGGTCAGTCTTTCGATCAGGCCGAGGCTGATCGGCACCTGGGCCACGGGCGGAATGTGATAGAGGTAGATCTTGAGGGCGTCGGCGCCGACGCGCTGAATAACCTCGGCGAAGCTGGCGTAAAGGCCGTCGTCGTCCACCGCCTTGTAATAAAACGGCGGCAGCATGAGGACGCCGCCGCAGCCCCGCGCCACGGCGTGTGTGGTCAGGCGGACGCTGTCGGTCAAGGCGCAGGCGCCGGTCCCCGGCATCAGCTTCGCCGCCGGCACGCCGCTGTCGACCAGGGCATCCAGCATTTCCATGCGCTCCTCGATGGACAACGAGTTGGCTTCGCTGGTAGTGCCGAACACCGCCAGGCCGTCGGCCCCCTGGTCCAGCATCCAGCGGCAGTGCGCCACGAAGGCCTGCGTGTTGGGGCTGAGGTCGTCGTTGAACGGCGTGATGACGGGGACGAGGACGCCGCTAAAAGCTTGTTCGGTCATTTCATTTTTCTCGCTGTATTTCGTTCGAATTCTAAACGCGATAATCGCGCATGACGTCCGGGTCTGGATCCATGCCCAGTCCCGGCCCCTGCGGAATGGCGAGTAGGCCGTCGACGGGATCGATGGCGTCGCCGTAAAGGCTCGCTTCGAGATCAAGATACAGGCGTTCGAAGGGGACGTCGCCCGGCATCGTCGCCACCAGCTGGGCCGTCGCCATGAAGCCCGGCCCGAAGTAGGGCGAGTGCGGCGCCAGGGTGACGTTGCGCGTCTCGGCCAGCGCCATGACTTTACGGAACTCCGTGACGCCGCCGACCTTGGTGACGCTGGGCTGGGCGTAGTCGACCGCGCCGACATCGAACATGGACTGGAACTGCCAGGATGTGCAGGCGTTTTCGCCCGCCGCCATGGGAATGCCGTAACGCTCGCGGAAATCGGCTAGAGCCTCGAAGTTTTCCGGCGGCCACAACGGTTCCTCAAGCCAGTGGAGACCGTACTCCTGCAGGCGCGGTACGATGCCGTGGGCTTCCTCGATGCTCCAGACGCAGTTGACGTCGAGCATGATCGGCACGCCCTCGCCCGTCGTCTCGCGCGCCGCCTTGACCTCGGGGACGTCCGACTCGTGCAGCTTGATCAGGCCGTAGCCATTGTCGAGCGCGTGTTGCGTGCGCTCGGCCACCACCTCCGTGTCCTGGTATTTGAACAGGCTGGCGTAGGCGGGGACTTGCTCTTTGCCGCCGCCCATCAGGCGGCTGAGGGGCAGGCCCGCCGCCTTGCCGGCGATATCCCAAAGCGCGATGTCGAAACCCGACAGCGCAAAGATGTTGATGCCGTAACGGCCCCAGAGATGCATTTCCAGCTGCATGTGCTTGAGCAATTCCGAGATGTTCGTCGCGTCCCGTCCGATGGCCAAGGGTGCCACCATATCCTCGATCATGGCGACGACGGCGCGGCGGCAGTTGTAGGCGAAGGCCTCGCCAAAACCGACCAGTCCGCTTTCCGTCTCGACACGCACGATGACGAAGTCCAGCTTGGCCCAATCCCGGCCGCCCCAGCCCGCCGGCGGCCCGCCGTGGCTGAACGGGATCTGCAGCGGAATGGCTTCGACGCTCTTGATTTTCATGACCCGGTCCCCGCTACCCGATCGGCGACGGCATGTCGATGCCGTACTTCTCCGCCCAGGGCACGAGGGCGTCGATGATACCGGGGTGGAAGGCGATGCCGTTTTTCAGGTTCTCCTCGCGCAACGCCAAACCGCGGGCACCGGGGATGCGGACGGGGTCGGCACCCTCGGGCACCGGATCGTTGCGGCAGGCATCGACCAGCCATTGTGTTTCGGCCTCAAACTCCTCCCGGCCGCCGAACAGGGCCGGATTGTAGACTTGGAGGGAGACCGAACCGCCCCAGTGCGCTGGCTTCTTGGCCCGGCCGTAACCTCCCAGCGCCGATGTCATGGCCTCGACATAGAGGCCGAGGGCAAAACCCTTGTGACCATGGTCCTTGCCGCCCATGGGCAGGATGGTGCCGGGTGGGTCGGTGAAGAAATCGGCCGGGTCGTCGCTGGCATTGCCCTTGTTGTCCTGGATCCAGGGGTGCGGCAGCTTGCCGCCCTGGGCGTTGAGACGGGTGACGAGACCGATGGTGGTGATCGACATGCTGATGTCGATCAGGATGGGATCGCTTGAGGTCGGGATGCCGATGCCGATGGGATCTGGCGTGTAGACGGGCGTAAGGCCACCGAAGGGCGCGACCCCCGCCACCGCCGGGTCGGAGGTGAAGACCATGGCCATCATGCCCTGGTCGGTGACGCGCTTGAGGTAGGAGGCCAGACTGGCTATGTGGTGGCTGCGCTGAATGGCAATGACGGCGAGGCCGAACTTGCCGGCCCGCTCGACCGCCAGGTCGAGGCCTGTCCGCACCAGCCAGGTGCCCGGCAGGTATTTGCCGTCCCAGGTAATGGCGGGGCCGGTATCGTTGAGCACCTCGGGCTCCCCCTTGCCCGTCATCTCGCCGGCCTCCAGCGTACCGAGATAGGGCGCGACCAGCTGGAAACCGTGGGTCGTGTGGCCCATCAGGTCGCCTTCGAGCATGACCTCGCCGACGACGGCGGCTTTGTCGGCGTCCATGCCGCCGGCTTCGAACAGGGCGGCGACGAAGGCGATCATGGCGGCGGGATCGTATTTCGGTTCAGTCATGACTCTCTCTCTGCATCCGGGTATGGGGTGGTTACGGGGTCTTGCGGCCATCGGCGGCCTTCATCAGGAAATCGAAATCGACGCCCTGTTCGGCCTGCGTGACGTGATCGAGGAAGAGCTTGAGGTAGCCGCGTTCCGAACCATCATGGGGGATCGGCGGCTGCCAGATACCCAGGCGGCGCTCGAGTTCGTCGTCATCCAACAGAACGTCGATGCGCCGGGCGGGAACGTCCAACTTAATGATGTCGCCCGAAACGACGACGGCCAGCGGTCCGCCCAGCGCGGCCTCGGGCGAAATGTGCAGTACGATGGAACCGAAGGCGGTGCCGCTCATGCGGGCATCCGAAATTCGAACCATGTCCCTGACGCCTTTTTCGGCAAGCTTTCTGGGGATCGGGATATAGCCTGATTCGGGCATGCCCGGCGCGCCCTTGGGCCCGGCGTTGCGCAGCACCAGTATGTCGTCGGCGTTGACGTCCAACTCGGGATCGTCAATGCGTTCCGCGAGGTCGGCCAGGCCGTCGAACACAACCGCCCGGCCTTCGTGGCTCATCAGATCGGCTGACGCGGCGGACTGTTTGACGATGGCGCCGCCGGGAGCGAGGTTGCCGCGCAGCACGGCAATGCCGCCCTCGGCATGCAACGGTTCGTCGAACGGCCGCACCACATCCTGCGGCCAGGACGGTGGGGCGGCGGCGATGTTTTCGCCCAGGGTTTTACCGGTCACCGTCAGGCAATCGAGGTTGAGTTGCGGCTTGAGTTCGCGCAAAACGGCCATCAGGCCGCCCGCTTTTTCGAGATCCTCCATGTAGTGCTGACCGGACGGTTTGAGGTCGACCAGCACCGGCGTCTCGCGGCCCATGGCGTCGAGCGCTTCGAGGTCAACCTCGATACCCAAACGTCCCGCCACCGCGGTCATGTGGATGAGCCCGTTGGTCGATCCGCCGATGGCCAGCATGATGCGGAAGGCGTTGGCGATGGCCTCGGGCGTCATGATCTTGTCGGGTGTCAGGCCTTCACCCGCCAGTTCCACGGCGCGCGCGCCCGCCGCCTCGGCATGGCGCAGACGGTCGGCGGCCACGGCGGGAATGGCCGCGCCGCCCGGCAGCATCATGCCCAGCGCCTCGGTCATGCAGGCCATCGTGCTGGCCGTGCCCATGACCATGCAGGTACCGGCGGTGGGCGCGAGCTTGCCGCCGATCTCCTCGATTTCGCCCTCGTCCACCTCGCCCGCCCGGTGCATCGCCCAGAACCGCCGGCAATCCGTGCAGGCGCCCAGGCGTTCGCCCTCGTGGCTGCCTGTCATCATCGGTCCGGTGACGACCTCGATGGCCGGCACGTTGGCGCTGGCCGCCGCCATCATCTGGGCCGGCACGGTCTTGTCGCAACCGCCGATCATCACAACCGCATCCATCGGCTGGGCCCGGATCATTTCCTCGGTGTCCATGGCCATCAGGTTGCGCAGGAACATCGAGGTCGGATGGGAGAACGATTCGTGCAGCGAGATGGTGGGAAAATCGACCGGCAGCCCGCCCGCCAGCATGACGCCGCGCTTGATGGCTTCGACGATGTCCGGCGCGTTGCGGTGGCACGCGTTGTAGCCGCTGCCGGTGTCGGCAATGCCGACAATGGTGCGGTTCAAGGCGTCCTCTGAATACCCCATGGCCTTGATGAAGGCCTTGCGCAGAAATAGCGAAAAGCCGGCATCACCGTAGTTGGTGAGCCCCTTGCGCATACCTTTGTTTTGACCGTTGTCCGCCATGCCGCCCCGGTTCCCTAAACACCCTTCGAATTGTATGATGATTAGGCAGGCAAGGCACAGACCCAATTTGAGGGAGCCGCACATGACCACGCTGACACCCGGTTTCAGCGCCCACGATGGCTTGGATGACTTATCGTCCCGCTACGTCGATACCGCGCAGCTCGACTGGACCCCGACAAGGTACGACGGCGTTGAGGTCAAGGTGCTGATGGAGGACAAGGAGACGGGGCTCTACACCGCCCTCTTCCGCTGGGCACCGGGCGCCCGGTTGCCGCTGCACGAGCATGTCGAGATCGAGCAGACCTACGTGCTGGAGGGCCGCCTGGTCGACCACGAAGGCGAGGTCAGCGCCGGCAACTTCGTCTGGCGACCCAGCGGCAGCCGCCACGTCGCCACCGCCGCCGAAGGCTGCCTGATGATCGGTTTCCTGATGCGTCCCAACCGGTTCTTGGGTGACGGGTGAGGAATATCAGATCAGTGCCGCACCGTCGAAGAAGGCCTTGCGCCAGCGGGTGATGGTGACACTTTCGAACAATCCCGCCTTAGTGAAGGGGTCGTTGGCCGCGAAGTCCTCGGCGACAGAGCGGTCGTCGGTATCGAGGATGACGATACCGCCGTGGCCGCCGGTGCCGTCGTCGTCGATCAAGGCGCCGCCCGCCAGGATGATGTCGACGTGTGATTTCAGGAAGACGATGTGTTCGTCGCGGACGTCCGCCCGCATCTGGCCATGGCCGGGCTTGTCGACGGTCTGGATGGCGTAAGGCATGCGGTCTCTCCCCTTTTGTCCGCTGATCCCATATGACGTCAGGGCCAGCATCCTACGTCGGGGTCTGGACACGTCAAGCTCTCTCGCCGTACCTTTCCCCAACCCCTCCATGCAATATCGGAGCTCCCGAAGATGACGCCCCAAGCGCTTTCCCGCTTCACCGTTCTCGACCTGACCCGCGTGCGGGCGGGACCCACGGCGGTGCGCCAGCTCGCCGACTGGGGCGCCAACGTGATCAAGATCGAGGCACCCGCCAACACCAAGGAGGGCGCCAACGACATGGGCGGCGCGCGCCACGGCCACGATTTCCAGAACATCCACCGCAACAAGCGCGGCATGACGCTGAACCTCAAAACCGAAGAAGGTGTGGCGGTCTTCAAGGAGATGGTGAAGACGGCCGACGTGGTGGTGGAGAACTTCCGCTCGGACGTCAAATTCCGCCTCGGCGTCGATTACGAGACGCTGCGCGCCATTAATCCGCGCCTGGTCTACGGCAGCGTCTCCGGCTTCGGCCAGGACGGACCTTACGGCAACCGCCCGGGCTTCGACCAGATCGCCCAGGGCATGGGCGGCCTGATGTCGATAACCGGCCAGCCGGGCAAAGGTCCCATGCGCGTCGGCATCCCCATTGCCGATATCACCGCCGGTATGTACTGCGCCATCGGTATTCTGGTGGCGCTCTTGGAGCGCGAGACGTCCGGCGAAGGGCAGTGGGTGCAATCATCTTTGCTGCAGGCCGAAGTCGCCATGCTCGACTTCCAGGCGGCGCGCTGGCTGCTGGAGGACCATGTGCCGGAGCAAGCCGGCAACAACCATCCGACCAGCATTCCCACCGGCGTCTTTCCCACCAGCGACGGGCACATCAACATCGCGGCCTCGGGAAAGGTCATGTTCGAGCGCTTCTGCAACGCCATCGGCGCCCCGGAACTGCTGACAGACGACCGCTTCGACGAACAGGCGAAACGCAGCGAAAACCGGGACGCCCTGAACGAGCGCATATCCGAAATAACCCGGACCAATACCAGCGCCCACTGGGTCGACCTGCTGACCGAAGCCAGCGTGCCCAGCGGGCCGATCAACAATATCCGGGAGGTCTTCGAAGATCCGCAGGTCCAACACCTGGGTATGGCCGCGCCGGTGGAGCACCCGACTTTGGGGGCGCAAAAGGTGGTCGGTCAGGGCGTCAGCATGAACCGTACGCCCTTTTCCGTGCGGCGGGCGACGCCGGAGCAAGGCGAACACACCGACGAAGTTCTGAAAGAGTACGGTTACGACGCTGCCGAGATCGCAAACCTGCGCGACGCCGGCGCAATCTGATGGAAATCAAATGACGACAAAAACCTACGACCTGGAAACGTCCTACATGATCGCCGAAAAAGACGGCGCGGTCGGCAACATGATCTTCAACAATCCGAAGAGCCATAACGCCGTCAAATTGGAGATGTGGGAGGCCATCCCGGTCATCCTCGATTTTTTTGAGACCGACCCGGACATCAAGGTCATCGTGCTGAAGGGCGCCGGGGAGAAGGCATTCATCTCGGGCGCAGATATTTCAGAGTTTGAACAAAACCGCTCCTCGCCGGAGGCCGTGAAGTATTACGAAGACGTTGCCGACAGCGCCATGGAGCGCCTAGCGAAAGCAACCAAGCCGACCATCTGCGCCATCCGGGGCTATTGCATCGGCGGCGGCGCCGGTATCTCGCTCGGTTGCGACATGCGCATCGCTACGGAAAACTCGAAGTTCGGCGTACCGGCGGCAAAACTCGGCGTGGGTTACCGGCTTGCCGGTATCCGTAAGCTGGTGGACGTCGTCGGCCCCTCCTTCGCCAAGGAGATCTTCTTTACCGCCCGCCAGTTCACCGCGCCCGAGGCCCTCACAATGGGCCTTATCAACCGTATGACCGGCGTTGATGAACTGGAAACCGTGGTCGGTGATTATTGCGACCTTATTGCCGCCAACGCGCCGTTGACGATCGATAGCGTCAAACGCATCGTCGCGGAAGTCACTAAGGGCGACGGCATGGCGGATGCCGAGCTTTGCGAGCAACTCGTGCAGGATTGCTTTGCCAGCGAGGATTACACGGAAGGCCGCACGGCGTTCATGGAGAAACGCAAAGCTGTCTTCAAGGGGCGCTGATGGCGGACGACGACGCCGACATTCCCATCGTCGATGCCCACCAGCATTTCTGGAACCTCGATTCCGGCGACTACCCCTGGCTCGAACCCGACGAGACCATCCCCTTCCGTTACGGCGACTATTCGGCCCTGAAGCGGAATTACCTCTACGACGACTACCGCCGGGATTCGGCGAACCACAACGTCGTCAAAACGGTTCATATGGAAGCGGAATGGAACCCGGCCCATCCCCTGGCCGAGACAGCGTGGCTTTCGGAAATCGCCGCCCGTCACGATTTGCCGACAGCGCTGGTCGCCCAGGCCCGGCTCGACCGGAACGATGTTGAAGATGTGCTGGCCGGTCACGCAGCATGCCCGCTGGTACGGGGCATTCGGCAAAAACCAAAGGTCGCCGCCAGCCCCGCGGACTACAGTCCCAACATGCCGGGCACGATGGCAGACGTGCGGTTTCGCGAGGGATACGCATTGCTGGCTGAGCACGGTTTTTCCTATGACCTGCAGACTGTCTATTGGCATCTGCACGAGGCGGCGGAACTGGCCGGTGATTTCCCGGAAACCCAGATCGTCATCAACCATACCGGCCTGCCCGCCGACCGCAGCGAGGCGGGACTGAAGGGCTGGCGTGAGGCCATCCGCATCGCCTCGGACGCCGCCAATGTCGCTATCAAGATTTCCGGCATCGGTCAGGCCGGCATGCCCTGGACAGTGGACGCCAACAAGGGCATCGTGCTCGACGTCATAGCGGCCTTCGGCACCGATCGCTGCATGTTCGCCAGCAACTTCCCGGTCGACGGCCTCTGCGCCGATTTCAACACCATCTTCAACGGCTTCAAAACGATCACCGCCGGATTCAGCACCGGCGACCGGCGTAAACTCTTCCACGACAACGCGGTCAGGATTTACCGGCTGTGACGGCGTCCGCGCGTATCTCGGCTTGGATCGTCTGCGCGGGTTTGGGCCTGGCGGCAAATTCAGCGGCAGCGCAACAGACTACCGATATCGGGTTCATCGACGCCCACGTCCACATGAATAACACGCAAGCCCTATTGGAGTTGATGGACGAGCAGAAACTGGAGAAAGCCGTCGTATTCTGGGGACGGGACAGCGACAACGACATGCTGGCCGCCGCGGCGCTGGCATATCCCGGGCGCCTCATCCCGTTCGTTTCGATTTCTCCCGAACGCCGGCGCTACCGGAGATTTTGGCAACGGGGAGATCCGGCGCTGCTGGTGGAACTCGACGCGTCACTGAGTACCGGCGTCTTCGAGGGAATCGGCGAAATATCGGTTGTTCATTTTCCCTCGCGCGGCTTTCCCGAAGCCGACTTCGACCCGCTTGGCCCGTTGATGACCGGCATCATGCGACTTGCCGAAAAATATCGCGTCCCCGTCACCATCCACTGCGAGATCACCCGCTTACGGGAATTCGATCGCCTGCTTAAAGCCTTTCCCGGCGTCAACGTGATCTGGGCCCACGGCGGATACACCCCCTACATCATCGCCCGCGGCATGATCGAAAATCATCCCAACCTGACCTACGAGCTCAGCGCCCGGACATACCTGCGCCACCCCAGGTCTCCCGATTACACGATTTTCCGCAACGAAACCGAAGTCTGGCCGCGCTGGCTAAAATTGATTGAGCAAAATCCCACGCGCTTCATCATCGGCACCGACGGCGCTCAGCGGCGTATCAATTCCGACGAGAAGAAAATTGAGCGCGTCAGACTTTTGTTGTCACAGCTGACGCCAGCCACCCGGGACCTGGTGGCGGCGGGAAATATTCTCAGGCTCGTCGGCCACTGAACCCGGCGGCGGCGAACGGCGCCTATAAACCTTCCTCGTCATAGAGCTTCAGGACGGCGATGGCGTCCAATTCGCTCATGCCCTTGGCCATGAGGATACGGTATAGGCCTGCCGAGGTGCTCGACATCGGCACGGGCGTTCCCGTCTGCTGCGCCAGATCCAAGACCATGTCGAGGTCCTTCATGATCTGGCGGACGTATCCCGCCGGTTCGAAATCGCGAGCGATCAGGCGCGGGAAGAAGTTGCGGAACATGGCGCTGTCGGCATAACCGCCCTTCAACGCCTCCGGCACTTTTTCCGGATCGATGCCCGCATTCCTGGCCAGCGTCACTGCTTCAGCCATCAGGGCGAAGTTGTTGAGCACCAGCACCTGGTTGACCATCTTGGTCACCTGCCCCGCACCCAACGGGCCCATATGCGTGTTGTTGCCGAGGATATCGAGGATCGGCTTGACCCGCGCCACGTCGGCGTCATCGCCGCCCACCATGATGGCGAGCTTGCCCGCACCTGCGGCCGGCGGTCCGCCCGAAACCGGTGCGTCGACCCAGGACATGCCGGTGTTCTCCTTTAACCGCCCCGCCATCTCGCGCGTCTGATCGGCGATGGTGGTGGAATGGTCGAGAAATATCTTCCCCGCGTCTGCGCCTTCGATTACGCCGCCCGTGTCGAACATCGCCCCCTTTAAAGCCGGGGTCGTGCGCACGCAGGCGAGAACGATATCGCTGGCCGCCGCCACCTCGGCGCAGGAAGCCGCAGCCGTTACGCCGTTCGATACCACCGCCTCCACCTTTTCCGGATTGGGATCGTACCCGGTTACCCGATACCCGGAGTCGACCAAACGCTTGGTCATTTGCGAGCCCATGAGCCCGAGGCCCAGGTAACCCAGAGCCGGTTTGTCGTCCGCCATCTTCATTTCCCCAGTGCTTTGTCGACGGCGGCGATCTGATCGTCCACCGAGATGTCTAGATTGGAAGTGATTTCAAGCTCGCGGTCCTCGAAGACTTCGATGCCGGCATGCGTCAGCCGCCACGACGCCACGGCGGTGTCGCGTTCCTTGACCAGGGTGACGATCTGCGGCTGGAACAGCGCGACCATGCCGCTGATCCAGCGATTGACCGGCCAGGACGGAAAGGCATGGTCGATGACGAAGCGGTCGAGCATGGCGACGACGTCATCGCCGGCGTACCAGCATTCGCCGGTCACCCAGCGGTTGGTCGTGAACAAGCCGATGGGATAGCCATAGCGGTCCATCGAGATCGCGATCAGATGCGACAGCGCGTCATTGCCCTTGGGCCATTCTTCCTCGCCGTTGTAAGGCACGGGCTTGGTGCCCTTCGGCATGCCGCGCTTGCGCTGGAAGACATGGAAGTGGCCGTGCTCTTCCTCGCGGTGGTTGTGATAATAGTACTGGCTGTGACTGACGTTGTCGTAGACATCGCCGTCGGGATAATGGTTCCATTCGTAGAACGTGCCCTGGTCCTTGAGGACCTCGCCAACGATGTTCAAACCGCCTTTTTCCAACACACGGTAGCATTCCCGAATGTCCCGTCCGGCCGCGGCCATGGTTTCCAACCGGTCCTTGGGCAATCCCGCAAAATCGATCGTCATCTCCAAACCCCACTACGCTGCGCCAAGATATTGCCCAATGACCGTGGTCGCGGGCAAGCCTACTCTCTAATCAGCCGGAAGCCGATGAGGATATGTTTGATATCCGCCGGTCGGGAATGCCGGGCCGCCGGACGGCAGACGCCGCAACCCTTATCGTCCCATGAACCGCCCTTGACGATATAGCGGCCCCGGCCGGACCGGGTTGCCGTCCACTCGAAAACCTGACCAGCCGCATCCAGGACGCCGTAGGGACTGGCGCCTTCCGGGAAGCTGCCGACCGGCAGAGTATCGAAAGGGCCTTGATCGGCGGAGTTCAGAAATGCCGGGTTGAACCTGTTTCCCCACGGATAAGCCGCGCCGTCCTCGCCGCGCGCAGCCTTTTCCCATTCCGCCTCAGTCGGCAGGCGCCAGAGGTAGCCCGTCCGCTGCGTCAGCCATACGGCATAGGCCTTGGCGTCGGGGTGGCTGACCAAAACGACGGGATGATTTTCGCGACCGGCGGGCGGGCGTCCATCCGTCCAGGCGAAACGCCGGGTGGCGGGATATTTGTGAATCAGCCGGTAGCCAGCCCAGGTCCGGGCGTCGACATCGGGCACGGCTCGGCCTGTTTCGCGCACGAAGGCAAGGTATTGGCGATTTGTGACGGCTGTCGCCGTGACAAAAAAGGCGCCGATATTCTGCTCCCGCCTGACTGCCTCGCTCTCGTACCAGCGTTGTTCGCGGGTGACGCGGTGACCGTAGGCCAGTTCGTCCAGCCGGTAGGCCGCTTCCCGCTCGGTTCGGTCGGAGCCCATGATGAAGCTACCGGACCACACTTTCACCACCCTGGGCACGTCGGGTATGACCGCCGGCTTGGTGGTTGCCGAAGCCTGCGTCGGAACAAAATTAAGGCCCGCGAAGGCGATCAGGAAAGCGGCCGCAATGAGTGGTTTGCATAGCGATAGCGCTGCCTCTCGAAATCTCACGAACACTTGAGTGGTTGTGAATCGGCAAGCCATCTTTCTGCCCGTAGGTTCAGTGGTGCAAATACTTCTCAAACTCGTTCAACGATATGCCAAAGGGGGCTGCGTCCATGAAACCGCTAAAAAATAGACTACTGGCGTCCACCGTCCTACCCATCATGTTGGGTCTGGGAATGGCCGGCGCAACCGTCACCGTGGCCCCTGCGCCCGTTCTCGCCGGCTGCGCGGCAAATCCCTGCGCCGCCAAGAACCCGTGTGCGGCGAAGAACCCATGCGCGGTCAAGAAGACCTGTAATCCGTGCGCTGCAAAGAGCTGCAATCCGTGCGCAGCGAAAAATCCGTGCGCACCGAAGAACGCATGTAACCCCTGCGCAACGAAGGGATGAGCCATATGAGACCCATCAGGAACCGGCTGCTGTCGACCACGGTCGTGCCGATCATGCTCGGGGTCGGAGCGGCGACCGCCGCCGTGGTGACGATCCCCGCCGTGGTGCTGGCGGCTTGCGCGCCGAAGAAAGCGTGTAACCCCTGCGCTGCGAAAAACCCGTGTGCGGCAAAAGCCTGTAATCCTTGCGCTGCGAAAACGTGTAACCCGTGTGCGGCCAATCCCTGTGCGGCCAAGGGCGTAGCGGAATGCATGGTGCCCCGGCTGGCCTCATTGAACCCGTGTGCAGCCAAGAATCCATGCGCGGCAAATGCCTGCAATCCGTGCGCGGCAAAGGCGTGCAATCCGTGTGCTGCCAAGGCCTGCAATCCTTGTGCGGCCAAAGCGTGCAACCCGTGTGCTGCGAAAGCGTGCAACCCCTGTGCAGCGAAGAACCCGTGCGCAGCAAAGGCCTGCAATCCTTGCGCGGCGAAAGCCTGCAATCCCTGCGCGGCCAAGAACCCTTGCGCGGCAAAGAACCCTTGCGCCGCCAAGAACCCTTGCGCCGCCAAGAACCCTTGTGGGCCATGCGGACCGTGCAATCCTTGTGCACCCCAAGCGGCTGCCGAACTGCGGGCGGGCGAAGCCACGGCCGCCTATAACTGCCTGAAACCGATACTGACCGCCGGCTACGCCAAATCCGGCGACGCCGTCGCTAAGACCTACGCATCGTGGAAGGTTTACAACAAGCAGCCCTATCCGTCGGACACCCACGGCAGCCGGCACGTCAACAACTACGCCAACGCCAAGGCCGCCGCCTATGCCAAGTATGAATCCGGCGGCAAAATGCCGGTCGGGGCGATTACCGCCAAGGACAGCTTCCTGGCCTCGCCCAACGGCGCCGTGACGCCGGGTCCGCTGTTCATCATGGAAAAGATGCCGGCGGGCTTCAACAAGGCCAGCGGCGACTGGAAATACACCATGATCATGGCCAACGGGTCCACCTTCGGCACGACCAACGGCAAGGGCTCGGCCGCCGTGACTTTCTGTCTGGAGTGTCACGCTTCAGTTGGAGGAGATCAGGATCACCTCTTCTTCATGCCGGAAGACGTGAGACGTTAACTTCT
>CAYOAD010000022.1:0-27558 GCA_964401845.1 uncultured Rhodospirillaceae bacterium
AATAATAGGTTCCCTAAATGGGGTAAATCACTGCGAATATCCTTGTTAACTAAGATAAATTGGATAATTATTCTAAAATAGTTGAATTTTTGGAATGATTTTTCATGGCTCACTTGGACCGCTACGACCGCATGATTCTCGCCGCCCTGCAGCGCGACGGCCGGATGGGAATGGCCGATCTGGCAAAGCAAGTCGGACTCTCCCCTTCCCCCTGTTGGCGGCGCAAGAAGCAACTGGAAGACGCCGGCGTGATCCGGGGCTACGCCGCCCTTGTCGCCCCCAAAGCCGTCGGTCTCGGCCTCAACGCCTTTGTTAATGTCGCCGTCGACCTCCACCACGCGGAAGCATTCGAAGCCCTTATTTCGAAACGCGAAGAGGTCGTTGAATGTTACGCCATGACAGGGGGGCAAGACTACCTCGTCCACGTCATGGTGACCGACATGGAGGATTTCGACCGATTTTTACGCAGCGAGGTGGCGCACATGCCGGGCGTCGAACGGGTGAACTCCAGTTTCGCCCTCAAGGCGATCAAGCAGAGCGCCGCCCTGCCGGTCGAAGCCGCCGGCGAGATCTGAGTTACTTCCAGCGCTGCAGGAACGCATCCAGGCGTTCCTTGTGTTCGTCGGTGCGGAACATGTAGTTCTGAATGACGGCCTCATAGGAGAGGCAGGTCGCGAGATCGGTCGTCTCGCCCCGCAACAGGGCGTTCTTGGTGTTGGCGGCGGCCCGGCGGGGGTAGGCCTCGATGATCCGGCACGCCATGGTTTGGGCTTGCTCGAGGAGTTGGTCGGCCGGTACGACATCGACGAACAATCCAAGCTCCCGGCCCATTTCGGCGTCGACCGTAGCGCCCGTCAGGATCAGCTCCCGGGCCTTGGCGGTGCCGACGTATCGCGGCAGCAGGTAGGTACAACCCATGTCGGCGCCGCTGGCGCCGATGCGGCCGAAGGCGAAGTAATAGCTGGCGTCCGGTGAGGCGATGGCGAAGTCGCAGGCCATCGCCAGGGCCGCGCCGCCGCCGACGGCATGGCCGTTGACCGCGGCGATGACCGGCAATTCCAACTCGCGGATGCGCTTGGTCAGGCCGAAGGCCGCCCGAATGACGTCCAGTTGCCACTCGATGTCGACCTCTTCGACACCCAACAAACCCTTGAGGTCGGCGCCGCCGCAAAAGGCCGGTCCGCTGCCCGTGATGATGATGACGCGGCAGGACTTGTCCGCCTCCAAGCGGTCGAAGGCCGCGTTGAGAAGACCCGGCACTTCCGTCGTCAAAGGATTGCGCTGGTCGGGACGATTGAAGGTTATCAGTCCCACGCCGTCATCAAGTTCGACCGTCACTTCGGGGCCTTCGACCGCTGTTCGATTTTCTGCCGCTTCATTCATCGCGCACGTTCCTTTCCAGCATCGTCCTATCCTTCAAAAGCTAGCAATTTCCGCCACGCCGAAGAAGGCAATTAATCGGCTTTCCGAGCAAATCGGCTCAGCCAATCGTGATGTTGAAGTCATTTCGAAGGGCCGGAAATTACCCTATGATGAAACCAACTTCTAATCATACGCAGACGGCGCTTCAGCGGCTTTAGGAGGGATTATGAAAATTCACCCGGGTCGGTTCGTAGCGGCCATGATTCTGGCGCTGACCGTTACGCCGGTTCTGCCCGGCAAGTCCGTTCGCGCGGCAGACGAGTTCATCGTCGCGACATTCGAATTCGCGCCTTACGTCTACACGGCAAGCGACGGCAGCGTCCGCGGTTTGGTCGTGGAAATCGCCCGCCAAGCCCTGGCTGAAATGGGGCGCAAAGCCGTCTTCCGGCCCCTTCCCTGGAAACGTGCGATGGCCAGCGTCACAGGTGGCCGGGTTGACGGCGTCCTGCCGATCTACAAGAACGAAAAGCGGCTGAAGACCTTCAGCTTTTCAGAAGTCCCGGTTCATCATTTCCGCATTGCCCTCTTCCGGGCGGCAGGTCAACCGGATACCTATGACGGCAGAATCGAGAGCCTCTACGGCAAATCGATCGCCCGCCTGGGCGGCAGCGTCACATCGCCGGAGTTCGACAAGGCCGCCAAGGACGGCAAGATTACGATCGTCGGCGTGCCCAACATAGACTCCAAGTTCAAAATGGTTCAGCGCGGCCGAGTCGATTTCGCCACGGGGATTTGGCTTTCCAGCCTCAAGAAGATCGAAGAATTGGGCCTCGGCGAGGCGATTCGGGCCTCGAACACCTCCGTCAATTCCCGGCCGGGATTCCTGGCGATGGTAAAATCGGAAGAAAATGCCCGCTTTCTAAGGCAGTTCGATATCGTGATGGAAAAAATGAAGCGGGCGGGCGCTTTGCGGAAAATAATCGCGAGCTACGCGCCATAAAGACGAATTCTCGCTCTAATCCCCCCATATTGAGGAGTCCACCCGGCACGCCGGGTGAACGGACAATTAACGCCTGATCGGGCATACTTGGGCAAAAGATACCCGACCGAGAACACGGAGGATCGATGAAAGGCCGGAGGAATGTCGGCGCGGTATTGTTGGCTGCCGGTTTAGCGCTGGCGGCACGGCATACCGCCGCCGCTGAAAACGTTGCCGTCATCATCGGTAATTCTGACTATCGGGAAGGCATTCCCGACGTTGCTTACGCCGGTCGCGACGCCGCCGCGATCAAGGCCTATTTGGTCGGCGTTCGCGGCTTCAACGCCGCCAACATTATCGAGTTGCGCAACGCCACCAAAGCCCAGATGGAAGCGACGTTCGGCAACGAACGCAATCCGAGGGGCCGGCTTTGGCGCTATGCCGATCCCGACCAGGCCGGTGAAGTGTTCGTGTTCTTTTCCGGCCACGGCGTCCCCGGCCTGACCGACCAGCGGCGCTACCTGCTGCCCGTCGACGCGGAGCCCGACAAGAACGCGACCATCGTGCTGGATGCCTGCTTCTCCGGCAGCAGCGCCGGCGGCACGCTCTTTCCCTCCTCCTCAGGCATTTCCATTTCCGCCCGCGACGAGGTCCACGCACCGGGCCTGACGGTCCTGACGGCGGCCGGCGCCGGACAGCTGGCCAGTTGGGATCACCGGGCGCGCCACGGTCTGTTCACCGAGTATTTCCTGCGCGGCGTCTACGGCGAAGCCGATCTCGACCTCGACGGCCACATCCGCGCCGGCGAAATGAAAGCCTTCCTCGACAAGGACATGACCAAGATCGCCCGGCGCACCTACGGCCGCGAACAGGACGCTTCTCTGAGCGGTGAGCCGGAGCGGCTGTTCGCCACTTTTTCCCCCTGGGCGAAACCGAAGCGGCCGGAAATCAGGGAAGCACCGGCGGCCGCGGAATCGGTCGCGAATTCCAAGCCGGCGCAAAAGTGGCTGCCGCCGGAAGAGGTATCCAACCAGCCCCAATCCGCACCGCCGCCGCCGCCGCAAACCCAGCCCCGGGATTCGACGACCGACCTCGTTCTGAAAACCATCATCAAGGGTTTGGAGGTCTACCGCGACATCATCCGCATGGACCGCCCCGCCGTAAGCCGCAGACTGGTCGGCGTTCGCGCCCGGCCTGAAAATAGGGCGGCCAAAATCGGCAGGCTCCGGCCCGACCAGCCGGTCCGCGTCACGGGCCGGGTCAAGGGCAGCAACTGGCTGCGCGTTCAGTTCGGAAACGACGAAGGTTACATCAAGGCATCGGCGCTGTCGCAGTTGAAGCCCGGCGAGCTCCGCCTCTGGCGCATTGCCCAGGAGAGCGGCCGGCCCCGGGCCTACCGCGAGTACGTCAATCGCTACCCCGACGGCCACTTCGCCGGACGCGCCCATGCCTTCCTGCGGGGCGCCGCGCTGACCAACGATAAAAGGCCGCCGCCGCCCCAGGCACGGCCCAGTCCGCCGAAAAAACAGAAATGGAAGCCGCCGAAGTAGGTGCTTCCGGTAACCTCCGGATATCAGTATCTGGCGAAGACGGCGGCACTGCCGTCGGGCTGGAACGCCATCACGTCGTAACGCTCCGGCGCACCGCCTTCCATGCCGGGCGAGCCAATGGGCATGCCCGGCACCGACAGGCCGCGAACTTTGGGGCGGCTTTTAAGCAACTTGGCCACCTCGGCCGCCGGCACGTGACCCTCGACGACGTAGCCCTCGACGATGGCCGTATGACAGGACTGCAGGCCTTCCGGCACGCCGGCCATCTGCTTGACCTGATCGAGATCATCCATGTTGCGGACCTCGACCGTATGGCCGTGCATCCGCATGTGCTTGACCCAATTGCCGCAGCAGCCGCAACTGGCCGACTTGTACACCGTCATCTCCGCGGCCATCGCCAGTCCGGTACCGGCGGTCGAGAGCAAAAAAGCCAGCAGGGCGGTGGATAAATATGTTTGCAGGTGCCGTAACATGGCCTTGCCTTTCAGAAACCGAGTATTTTTCCAATCCGGTTATGAGCGTTCCAGAACTGGAAGGTCAATGGAATGATCTGGGTCAAGTGGACCACCCGACAGACGTCATATTTGCGCCATAGTGATGCGACATTCATTGTTCCGGCTTGTCGCCGCGAGCCCCGATCGCCCGGTCAATTACGAGGTATCAACATGCTTAGGATCATCGCACTTCTCGCCGTTCTCACCGCCCTGCCGGTCCAGGCCGCAGAACAGCCGTATGCCGGGCAACAGGAACGCATCATCAAGGCGCTTTCTCAACAGAACATCAGCGACCTGAGGCAGGGTAAGGGGATGGGATTCGCGAAGGCCGCCGAACTCAACGGCTACCCCGGCCCCCGTCACGTCCTTGATATGGCGGATGAAATCAAGCTGACCGGCGAACAGCGGGAGAACATGCAAGAACTGTTCGAAGGCATGCAGGCGGAGGCGCAACTGCTCGGCGCCGACATCCTGGCGCTTGAGGCCGAACTCGACCGGCTGTTTGCCGGCGGCAGGGCCAACGCGGGCACGGTTGCTTCGCTGACGCAGGATATCGGCGTGCTTCGTGGCCGGCTTCGAGCGGTGCACCTCAACACGCATCTGGAAAGCCTGCCGCTCCTGACCCGTCATCAGGTGATGCTGTACAATCGCCTGCGCGGTTACGATGATGGCGGAAAGCACGGCGGCCATTCCAATCATTGACCTTCCAGGGGCTGGAACCGTCACTTTCGAAGGGGAAACCGCCCAGCCTGGAGGAACGCGAAACCATGATTAAGTGGGCGATCGGACTGGCCGCCGTCACCGCCGTCGCCGTCATCGGCGGTGCGTATGTCAACGCCGTACTCGAAGCCGATAGCAAGGTGGCCGGCGATCCGGGCGATCCCGCCCAGGTGGCTACCGGCAAGACAGTCTACAAAGCTCACTGCGCCGCCTGCCACGGCGCCGATTTGGAGGGCCAACCCAATTGGCGGAAGCCGCTTCCCGAAGGCGGGCTGCCTGCGCCGCCCCACGACGAAACGGGTCACACCTGGCACCATGACGACGCGTTGCTGTTCGATTACACCAAGAAGGGCGGTCTGGCCATGGTGCCCTCCGGTTTCAAGAGCAACATGCCCGGATTTGCCGATGCGTTATCCGATGAGGAAATATGGGCCGTATTGGCTTTCATCAAAAGCGAATGGCCGAAGGCGATCCGGGAAAGGCAAGCAACGCTGAATAAGCGTTGATCTGGCCGATCAAGACGTACTTGTATTTGTCAAGCCTGGACTAATGCTTCTTGTAACCATTGTGGAATTTGGCGTGGACGTAGTTCAGGACATCCCACCTCTCGCTTTCCTCGAGAATTTCCTTAAAGCCCGGCATGGCCGATTTCATTGACTTGAACGGCTCGACCTCGCCGCCCTCGCTGACGCGCCAATAGAGGTAATCGTCGCCATCGCCCGGCGCCATGTGAAAATGATGATTCATGTTGGCGGGTTTGTGCTCCAGATCGACGGCGGCAACGCCCTTGCCAAAGCCGTCCGAACCGTGGCAACTCGCACAGTGGTCCTCGTAAATCACTCTGCCCCGTTCAGTGGCTCTGTCGTTGGTCCAATCGGGATTGACCATTCCCTTGTAGGGTGCCGGTGGGGTCATCCATTTGTCGTGATTGTGCATCATCGTCATGTTCTTGCCGGCTTTCTGGTCGGTCGGCTGTTTCTTCTCGCCGTGAGCGGAAACTTGGATCGACGCCGGCAATGTGCTTATCGCCAACAGAGCGCCCATGATCATTGTAAACCGCTTGAACATCGCAAACCTTCTCCCTGCTGATGCGGTCGGCTCCAAATAATAATCGGTTCCAGTACTGGAAGGTCAAATACCGGTCATCACGATCTGTTTTCACCAGGCGTCATATTTAAGCCATAGTGATGGGGCAACCGTTGGCCCGCAGGAGGAAACGAATTGATGGAATCAGCCAACCCCGGTCACGCCGCCCAACTGCACGAGGTCGCCCTCGTCGCCATGGTGGCCGTTATCCTGGGGCTTGGGCTGCTGCGACTGCGCCAGCCGCCGGTGGTGGGCTACATCCTGGCGGGCATCGCACTGGGACCCACGGGTTTCGGCCTGATTTCCCAGTCGGGCTCCATCGGTCTGCTGGCCGAGTTGGGCGTGCTGGTGCTGCTTTTCCTGATCGGCATGGAACTGAGTATCCGCGCCTTCATCGCGGTCATCAAACCGGCCGTGCTGATCGCCGCGGGCCAGCTCGGCCTGGCGCTTGGCATCACCACCACTTTCGCGCTGGTGCTGGGTTGGAGTTTGGCGCAAACCCTGTTGCTGGCGTTCGTTGTCGCTGTCTCCAGCACCGCCGTCGCCATCAAGATGCTGGAGGAAATCGGTGAACTGCGCAGCGAAACCGGGCGCATCACCATTGGCGTCCTGATCGCCCAGGACATCGCCATCGTTCCCATGCTGATCGTCACGGACGCCCTGGGCGGCGAGGACATCTCGGCCTATACCGTCACGTTCAAGATCGCCGCCGCCGTGGCCTTCCTGATCTGGCTGGTCTGGCGGCTGGGACGGCCGGGCAAGATCCACCTGCCCGGTCTCGACTTGCTGGAGGGCAAGCCGGACGTCCTAGCGCTGGCGGCGATGGCTATCTGTTTCACAGCCGCGACCCTGTCGGGCTTCCTTGGCCTGTCACCGGCCTACGGCGCCTTCGTGGCGGGGCTTGTGCTGGCCAACTCGACCCTTCGCTCGGAGTTGATCAACGTCACCCACCCGATCCAGAGCATATTGCTGTTCGTGTTCTTCTTGTCGGTCGGCCTGTTGCTCGACATTTCCTACATCATGGACAATTTCGCCACGGTGTTCCTGTTCGTGCTGGGGGTGATCGGATTGAAGACGGCGCTCAACATTACGCTGACGCGTTTCATGGGCTATTCGCTGGCGGTGGCCATTCCGGCCGGCCTGTCGATGGCCCAGATCGGGGAGTTCTCCTTCGTCCTCGCCGCCGCCGGTCTGAGCAACGGGGCGATCGATCCCGGCGCCTATCGTCTGGCTATCGCCGTCATCGCCGTGTCATTGCTGGTCTCGCCGCTCTGGATCATCAGCGTGCGCCGCTTCCACGAGGTTGCGGACCAGGGCATCACGACGTTCCGGGCCGCCTTCCGCGAGACCTATCCCGGTGAGATGGCGGAAATGGAGCGCGGCGCCGTCTTCGTCGGGCGGACCACCAAGCGGACCTGGCTGGCGGCGCTGGCGGCCATCCGCAAGCTACGTGATTCACGCGGGCGCAAAAAAGCGGCCAAAGGCATCACGATTACCAAGGTCGAGAAAACGCCCCTGCCCAAACCGGACGAAGAGGATCTTCAACCCTCTGAGAAAGGATCCTCGACCGCCGGCCAGTAAGGCGTCTTGAGGTTCCTGAAGGGGATGGACCCGAAGTCGGTGTTGAGGGTACCGGGGCTGGTGGCGTACAGCACCTCCTTGGCGATCGGCGCGAAGCCCGCGTAGAAATGCTGCGACGATTTGGGCACGATGATCTTCATAGCCGCCAGGTCCATGCCGAACTGGGTGAAGGCGTCCGGGTTGAAGGTCTGGCCGCGGATCGAATTGAGGACGACGTTGACGTTGCCGTCGGCCTGCAGCCAGACGGCGTCACCGATGCCCGATTTCACCTCGCCGAAGCTTTGTTCGGCGTTCTCGATAATGCGGTTGACGGTGACGCGGAGGTCCACGGGATCGCCCGATTCGGCGCTGCACTTGCCGCCGATGCGTAGGTCCATCACCGCCCCCTCCCCGGCCTCCTTGCAGAAGCGGATGGCAATGGGGTCCCAGTAAAGCCCGCTGACATTGTCCGTCAGGCCCTTGTCCAGGATGGCCCGCAGTATGAAGGTCGAATCCGACGGCGCGCCGCCCCCGGCATTGTCGGCGACATCCGCAATCACGATGGGGCCGGCGGATGCCGCCGTCGCTCGATCAAGTGCTTCCCCGTAGGGCATCATCACGGGCGCCGTCTCGTGGCGCATTTGCCAGATTTCCTCGCCCAGTTGCTGCGCCAGCGCCGCCGCCTTCGCCTCGTCGCCATCGGAGATGACCAGCATGCGGGCGGTGGTTTCCGGCACGTCACCCCAGGGAAAACCGTGGGCGAAGGAAATCGACAGGATGCCGTCCTGGCCTTCCAGCTCCTGCATGTGGGCGACGAACGATTTCATGGGCTCCACCGGCGTGCGCCAGGTGTTGACCATGCGGCAGTCGTGGACCGCCATCACCGGATTGGTCCGGCCCGACGCCTTGTCGCGGCACAGCGCGTAGAGTTCCTCGGCGCGCTCGCGGGTGTCGATGTGGGGATATTCCTTGAAGGTGATCAGCGCATCCGCCGCCGCCCGCATCTCGGGCGTGATGCTGCAGTGAAGGTCGAGTTCGCCGCCGATCACCGCATCCGGTCCCGCCAATTCGCGGCAGCGGCTCAGCAGATCACCTTCGCAATCGATGTAGCCGTCGGCCACCATGGCGCCGTGCATGCTGACCAGCACCATGTCGACCGGCAGCGCGGCCTTGAGGTCGGCCAGCAATTCGTCGCGCAGGTTTTCGTAAACTTTTCGGATCGTCGGCCCGGCGGGCTGCGCGAAGGCGGCGATGCTCTCCACCACGGTGGCCTGTTCAAGCTCCGCGGCCTGGCGCCAGGCATGCAGGGGCGCTGTGAACAAATCCGCCGTATGGCGGGTGGCGTCGCCCCGGAACAACATCGTCTCCTCGAAGTTTTCCAAACCCGTCGGGATCGGCGAAAATGTGTTGGTCTCGGTGCCGAGACAGGCGATGAACACTTTCATGTGACGTCCTCTTCGGTGGCGTCGGCATCGGCTGTCCGCGGATCGGCCATGCGCGCACCGAGATGAATAATGATGATGACGGCGGCCAGCGGCACGGCGGCAGCCACGTAGATCATGGGAAAACCCAGTGTGTCGGCGGTGCGCACCAGCGACCGGCCCAGGAAACCCCGCGCCGGCGTCATGTTCGGCCCGAACAGGCTGTAGTAGAGCACCGGGCACATAAACAACAGAACGGCGGTGGCGCGGAACAGCGCAGCGCCTTTCATGACCAGCGGCGAAGCCCTGCTGGGCGCCTTGACCAAGATGGGATCGAAACGCGCCTTGAAGGCGACGGTGGCGCCAAGCAAACCGCTCCAGACCATGGCGTAGCGAGCCAATTCCTCGGTCCAGGTCGGCGGGCTTTGCAGCAGGTAGCGGGCAACCACCTGGATCGAGACGAACACGAGCATGGCGATCAGCGCCGCGCCCGCGCCCGCGCGGCAGCCGATATCCAGGCCGTCGCTCAATCCGGTGATTGCCCGCCGCATGGTGCGCTACCGGGTGGCGTTGGCGGCGTCGACCCAGATCTTCACCTGCTCGGGCGTCAACACGCCTTTGGTGTAGACCTCCTTGGAGAGCTTCTGGAACTCCGCCCGCGCCTCGGGTTTCAGATTGACGATCTGCACGCCAGCCTTCTTCAGGCCTTCCAGCATGCCGGGTTCCGCTTTCGCGAGCCAGGCCCGGTTAGCCTTGGTCGCCGTGGCGGCGGCGGCATCGACGGCGGCCCGGTCCTTGGCCGACAAACCCTGGTACCAGTCTTCCGAGGCCAGGGCGAGACGGCCCCCGACGACGGATTTGGAATCGGTGAAGTGCTTGATGAAATCGGTGTGGCCGAACATCACCGGCACGAAGCTCGGGTTCATGTAACCGTGCGCCACGCCGGTCTGCAGGGCGTTGGGCACTTCCTTCCAGGCGACGATAGTGCCGTTGGAGCCCCAGGCCTTATAGAGAGCGATCTGGGCTTCGTCCAGCGCCCGCATGCGCAGGTCGGCCATGTCCTTGACCGAATGGATGGGCCGCTTGGTATTGAAGATGCCGGCCGCCGGGCCGACCACGGTGAAGGCCAGGATACGGATGCCGCCCTTGCTGATCTTGGCGTTGATCTTCTCCATCAGCCCGGCATGGGCGATGGCGCGGTCCTGATGGTCGTTGTCGTCATAGAGATAGGGCAGGTAGAGGCCGAAGATCAATTTGTCGACCTTGCCCGCCGACTTGACGTCGGCCATGTTGATCTCGAGCAATCCGGCGCTGGTCTGGTCGAGACGTTCGGCTTCGCCGCCCAGGGCGCCGCGCGGGAATTCCTTCACCGCCAGTCCGGCTTTCTTCAGTTCCTCGGCAAAGGTATGAGCCCAGACGTAGGAACCGGCATTTTCCATGCTCGGCGGGCTGTCCAGCGCGATTTTGATTTCCGCCGCCTGGCCGCTCGTTGACGCCAGCGCGACGGCGGCAGCGATGCTCAGTAATGACTTTTTGATATTCATGATACTCCCCTGTTCATGGCTTCTCAGTTGATGGTTAAACCCGTAATACGCGGTAGAAAGAGGCTGATTTCAGGAAATAAGACGAGGGCGATCAGCACCGCGACCTCGACCAGCGCAAACGGCATGATGGCCCGCGCCAGCTTCCAATAGTTCACGCCCGTCACCGTCGAGGTGATGATTAGGCAACCGCCCAGCGGCGGCGTGATTAGTCCGATACAGAGATTGAAGCACAGCACGATCCCGAGGTGGATCGGGTTGACGCCCTGGGCCAGGGCCAGCGGCGCCATGATCGGCACCAGCAGCGACAGAGCTACCGGAATGTCCATGATCATGCCGGCGATCAGGAACACCACGTTCATCACCAGCAGGTATTCCAGCCCGCCGAGCCCGGCGCCGGTCACCAATTCCGCCAGCGCCTGCGGCCACTGCAAGAGCCCCGCGATATAGCCCAGTGTCGCTACAGCGCCCAGGATCATGAAGATCGATCCGGTAAGGCGGGAGGTACTCTCCACCGCCTGCCACAGGATCGGGATATTGACCCCGCCATAGAGCCGCCCGACCAGCGTTGCGGTGACGACGGCGACAGCGGCAGCTTCCGTGGGCGTGGTCAGTCCGACGACGATGCCGCCGACAATGATCACCGGCAGGGTCAGTGCCGGCGCCGCCTTGACGAAGCTCGGCCACAAAGGCGGCACAGCCTCGTCCCGCCCGCCGGGATGGTTGTCGCGGTAGGCGAAGAAGGCGTTGACGATGAACAGCGCGAAGGCCAGCAGCAGTCCGGGAAGGACACCGGCGATAAAGAGCGCCGCGACCGAGGTCTGCATCAGCGCGCCGTAGACGATCAGGATGATGCTCGGCGGAATGATCGGGCCGATAATCGACGAAGCCGCCGTAATTGCGGCGGCGTAAACTTTTTCGTAGCCCTTTTCCTCCATGGCAGGCACCAGCGTGTTCGAGAGCGCCGCCGAGTCGGCTACCGCCGAACCCGAGATACCGGCGAAAAAGACGCTGGTCAGGATGTTGACGTGCCCCAGCCCGCCCTTCATCCGGCCGACCAGAGCCATGGAGAAATCGATCATGACCTTGGTGATGCCGGAGCGGTTCATGATGTCGCCGGTGAGGATGAAAAGCGGCATTGCCATCAGGGCGAAGACATCGATCTGGGCAAAGATCCGTTTCGGAATGATCGCGAGATAGCGCGCCTGGTCCGTGGCGAGGTAGGTCAGGATGGAGGACGCGCCGATGACATAGGCGATGGCCGTCCCGCTCACAAGGAACAAGACACCCGCGCCGAAGACCAGCCAGCCCATGTTCAGCGAACCTCTGCCGTCATTTCCACACCTCGCCCATCACCCGCTGCCAGTTGCCGCCGACGATTTTGCGGATATCGCCATCGCCGTAACCCAGCCAGGCCAGTTCCTCGACGATATCAATCACCTGCTCGGGCTCCAGTTGCGCCGCGTCATCCCGGGTGTAACCGCCGTCCTTGGGAAAGCGCTCGGCCATGGTGCGCGAGAAGGCGACCAGCGCCGGCATGTCGTAGATGTAATCGAAGCCGAAGCCGACGTGATCGGGTCCGACCAGCTGCGCGACATGGTCCAGGGAACGGACGAAGGTACCTACGCTGGCGTCGTTGTCGCCCATGAAGATGCCGAGGCCGGTAAGGCCAATGACGCCGCCCGACGCCGCCACCGCCTTGATCTGATCGTCGCGGTAGCAGCGGGGATGATCGAATATGGCGCTGACGTTGCCGTGGCTGACGACGACCGGCGACGCCGACGCTTCGATGGTCTGCATGGCCGTCTGGTAGCCGCAGTGGGCCACGTCAACCAGCATACCGACGCGGTTCATTTCGGCGATCAGGCTGTGCCCAAAGCGGCTGAGACCATCGTCCGCCAATTCGTGGCAACCGCTGCCGACCAGGTTCTGCTGGTTGTAGGCCATCAGCATGTGGCGGATGCCGAGCTTGTAGTAAAGCGCCACGAGATCGAGATTGCGCCCAACCGGACCGGTGCCCTGGAAATGAAAGCCGACAGCCAACTTGCCCTCACGGTGTGCGCGATCGATGTCGGCGGCAGTCTCGGCCAGTACGAAGTCGTCGGGACGGGCCTCGATGGCGCGGCGTTCCTTAGCGATCAGACTCGTGGCCTCCGCCATGTCGGCATCATCGACGGCCACGGTGAGACTGACGAAGTCAAAGCCGGCGGCGGCAAATCGGTCCGGCGTGGCCGCTTTCTTCTCGAGGCTGGCTCCCGGGATGTCGACCGTGGGCAAGGTCATGTCGCAGACCACAGCTTCGCGCAGCAACTGCTTCGCCGCTTCCCGTCGGGTACTTTCTGCCACTCGCCACGCCTCCCGTCTTTTGTTTTTTGCTTGAGGATTAGCCCTTGTCGGTGCCTTGCCGATCCCTACTCGTTTACCCGTTCATCACTGCTCGACGCGTCTCCACAAATTCTCCGAATGCCGCCGCCAGGCCGTCGATATCGTCATCCGTCAGCGGCAGCGAAAGAACGATCATGCCGCGATGGGGGATGTAGTAGCCGGCGGCAAAGAGATCGAACTGCAGCAGATCCCACAGGCCCGGATCGCCGCCGGGGAAGTGCACGGTCATCAGCGAGCCGACGCCCGTCACCTCAACCGGCGCGCCGGCATCCCGCGCCATTGCGTTGAGCCGCTCCCGCAGCGCATCACCGCGGGCGTTGAGGTCGTTTAGGGCGTCGTCCGTCAGAACCTGCGTCACCGTCACGAGGCCTGCCGCCATGGTCAGTACGTTGTTGTTGAAGGTGCCGGCGTGCATGAAGGCATTCTCATGGCTCGGATCGAAGCGTTCCATGATGTCGGCCCGGCCGCCGAAAGCACCGAACGACATGCCGCCGCCGAGGTACTTGCCCAAACTGGTGAGATCGGGAGAAAGCCCATATTTGCCTTGCAGGCCGCTGGGCGAAAGTCGCGAGGTCATGACCTCGTCCATGATGAACAGCGCGCCGGCGCTTTGCGTCTCTTCCTGCAGCGCCCTGAGAAACTCGGGATCGCCGGGATTGCAGCCGCCGGCCCCCTGCATGCCCTCGATCAGTACGGCCGCCAGCCGGTCCCGGTTGTCGGCGATCAGGCTGCGGGCCGCGTCGATATCGTTGTAGGGGCAGACAATGAAGTCGAAGGGCTGGGTGAAATTCAGGCCGCCCGGTGGGAAGGCAAGCCCGCTGCCGTGGTAGGCGCCCTCGAATACCATCACCGCCTCGCGCCCCGTGACCTCACGCGCCGTGTTGAGCGCCAAAATGTTGGCTTCGGTGCCGGAATTGCAAAAGCGCACGAGATCGAGCGTCGGGAAGCGGTCGCATATCGCCGCCGCGAAGGCCGCATCGTCGACGCCGGGGGCGCCCATCGACAGGCCGCCCTTCAGTTTTTCCTCCAGGGCCGCCAGCACGACCGGATTGGAATGGCCCAACAGGCCACAGGTGTATTCGCCGAGGAAATCGACGTACTTGTGGCCGTCGGCATCCCAGATGTAGGCGCCCTCGCCGCGCACGATAGTCAACGGGAAGGGTTCGTAATAGAGCGACGTGCGCGTGTTGCCGCCCGGCATGGCGGCGCAGGCCCTGGCGTGAAACGCTTGGCTTTCGGGGTTGGCCGCGACATAAGCCGCCTCGGCCTCCCGGACGGCTTCCCCCAACGAAATATTTGCCGACTTGGGCGAGCTCACTTGACGAACCTCCCCGGCGACAGGGATGCCGCCGTGACGCCCAGGTCCTCCAGGTCCGCCGGGATGCCTTCACCGCAGGCCAGGGCGGCACTGACCCGGCCCATGGATGGTGCGGTCTGAATACCGTAGCCGCCCTGTCCGGCCAGCCAGAAGAAATTCTCCACGCCGGGGTCGAAACCGACCACGGGCGTCTTGTCGGCCACGAAGGACCGGAGACCGGCCCAGCTGCGCGTAATGTGCCGGATATCCAGCGTGGTGGCGTTCTGGATGCGGTCGACGGCGATGGCAATGTCCAGTTCATCGGGCTGGACGTCGCAGGGTTCCATCGGTGTTTCGTCGGCCGGCGAGCCCATCACCGCACCGCTCTCGGGCTTGATGTAAAATTCCTCGTCGGCATCGACGCACAGCGACCAGTCGCTTGTGTTCATGCCGTCCGGCGCATCGAACAAAATGGCCGTGCGGCGTTTGGGCACCAGTTCGACGCGCTTGGCTCCGGCCATGTCGGCCACGCGGTCGGCCCAAGCGCCGGACGCGCTGACGACCACACCGGCCCGCATGGAGCGGTCGCGGGAAGTCACCTCCCAGCAGCCGCCGTTACGCGTCAACGCCGTGACCTCGGCATTGTTGACGAATTCAGCGCCCTTGGCCCGGGCGCCCCGCATGAACCCCTGATGCAGGGCGTTGACGTCGATGTCCATGGCGTCGGGTTCGATGACGCCGCCGGCGACATAATCGGGATCAAGCACGGGCAGCCGTTCAAGCGCTTCTGCCGTGGTAATTTCGCGCACGTTGTCGACCAGCTGCGAGGCCTCCGCCGCCGCCTTCTCAAGGCTTTCGCGCTGATCCGCCCGGCCAATGAAGATCAGCCCACGCGGCCCCAGGATGGGATGGTCTGTAAAACCGTCGGGTGGTGCCGTGAAGAACGGCCGGCCGCCGGTCGTCAGTCCCCGGATGGTGGCATTGCCGTAGGCCTCGGAATAGACCGCAGCGGACCGGCCCGTGGTGTGGTAGCCCGGCTGGTCTTCCATCTCCAGCACCAGCACGCGCCCGCGATCGGCCAGGAAAAAGGCCGTCGACGCACCAGCCATGCCGGCGCCCACAATCACAAAATCGAATTCTTCCGAGGTCGTCATTCGTGCCGCTTTCTTTCGTCCGGTCCAGTATCCAGTCGGCCCACTTCAATCCGCAGATCAGCCAGTAACAGAGAAGATCACATTTTTCCGATAGGAAAAAGTGAAATTTTCTGATCGGAAAATTCAAACCGGCAATATTTGATCATATCTCTGACATTTCGAGTGGAAGTCGGCCGGCTCACGCTCGATCCTCAGGCTTCCAGGTCCGGGCGCCGGTTCCATGTCGGCCGAGCAAGTTCATAGGCACGGGAGGCCCGAAGCACGAGATCATCGCGCTGCATCGGGCCGACGATGTGCAGCCCGACCGGCAAACCGTCGGAAGTAAAACCACAGGGCACCGAAGCGGCGGGTTGATGCGTCAGGTTGAATGGCGGCGTAAAACGGATCCAACTGGAATGCGGATCGGGCCCGTAACCCTCCGGACCCAGCAGGCCAACATCGAAGGCCGGCACCGAGGCGACCGGGGTGAGCAGCAAATCGTATTCCCGGTGGAAGCGCGCCAAGTGCTGGCCCAATGCCTCACGTGCCGAGACAGCTGCAAAATACTCGGTCAGCGAGGGCGCGGTCCCGGGAGCCCAGCGTTTCCTGAGCTCGGGTTCGAGGAGATCCCTCTGTTGCTCGTTGAGGAGATCAAGCAACAATGGGCCGGCGGCGCGGAAATGGGTCAGCCATATTTGCATAGGATCCTCGAAGCCGGGATCCCGTTCCTCGACATGCGCCCCCAGTTCCTCGAATACCTTCACGGCGGCAGCGGTCACTTCAGCGACTTCCGGGTCTACCTTGGCGTAACCCAGGTCCGCACTGTAGGCCACGCGCAGGCCCGCAACGCCGTCATCGAGGACATCGCGGCAATCGCGCGGACCGTCACGTAGAGCCAGCCAATCCCGGTCGTCGGGGCCGCTGAGCACGGCAAGCATGAGCGTCGCATCGTCCACGCTGCGGGCCATCGGCCCGACATGGGAAAGCGTCCGCAACTGCTGACAATATCCCGCTATCGGCTGTTGTTTGCGGCCGATCCGCCGCCCGAAAAACTTTCCGTCGCCCGCGGCCTAATCGGGTCGTAAATAAGCAGGGATATGAAGTTCCCTGTTGGTTGATATCCTGCATCCGCGGCCAGAGACTTGCCAACAGCCGAAGAAGGTCATATTTTTCCGATAGGAAAATACATGACCTGCTGATCGGAATGACATTCTATGTCCACACCTGCTCCCAAGCTGGATGGCGACACCCCGGAAACCGGTCCAGACCGGCACCAAGACCGCATCTCCATGGGTGAGCGGTTGCGCCAGATTCGCAAGGAGCACAATTGGACTTTGGCCGAAGTGGCGGAGCGTTCCGGCCTTGCCGTTTCGACGGTCTCCAAGGTCGAGCGGGGCTTGATGAGCCTCGCCTACGACCGCTTCATGCAACTCTCAAAGGGCCTGGAGGTCGACGTCGGCGAGTTGTTCACGCCGACGGGCGAAGCCTTCGCGCCCAAGTCGTTTTCGGTAACGCGGGCCAGCGAAGCGCAACACCACGAAACGGGTCTTTACGATTATGAAATACTCTCGGCGGATCTGCGCAACAAGCAGATGGTGCCGATGATGGGCCGCATCCGGGCCCACGACGTCCGGGAGTTCGATGAATTCGTGCGCCACACCGGCGAAGAATTTCTGATCGTCCTGGACGGCACGCTTCAGGTTCACGTGGAAGGCCGCGAGCCCGTCACGCTGGGAGCCCACGACAGCATCTACTTCGACAGCGGTATGGGACATCTTTACGTTTCGGCGGGCGACACCGACGCCACCATCGTCGTCGTGTGCTGGCAGCCCAATGTCGGGAGTTCCCGCGAATGAAGCTGCAGACATCGCTGGACCGCTTCCGCGCCAAAAATCAGATCAACCATGTCACCATACGGGGCCGGCGCTGGGGCGTTTTGAATAGCCGGGCCTTGCGCGGAAAAAAGGCCGGTGACAAGCCCGCCCTGCTGATGCTGCCGGGAACGCTGGGCAACGCCGATATTTTCTGGAACCAGTTCACCGCGCTGGGCAAAGACTTGCGCATAATCTCGGTGGGCTATCCCCTGACCGATAATTTCACGGCGATGGTCGGCGATCTCCAGCGTCTCCTGGACCGCTACGGCGTCGATCGGACCAGTGTGCTCGGTTCGTCGTTCGGCGGCTTCACCGCCCAGGCCCTGGCCGAAGCCGCGCCGGAGCGCATCGAGACGCTGTTCATCGGCAATTCGCTAACCGACACGAAGCTGGCCCAAGGTCCCTTCCCGCCGGCGGAGGTTCTCCGCAGCGTGCCGCCCCGTGACTTGCGGGCCCAGATGGCGCCTGGTATTGCCGCTTGGCCGGAAACTTCACCGGAACTGAAAGAGATCAAACCGCTGCTGCTGCGGGAATTGCACGAGGTGCTGCACCCGCGCGCGCCCAAACTGCGCCTGGCCGCCCTGTTCGGCGCCGCCAAGACCCCCGAGCCCAAGGTCGCCCGCAAACAGATCGTTATCATCGACAGCGCCGACGACCCGCTCATCACGCCGCCGGTGAGGGCCGACGTGGTTAAGCGCTACCGCGGCGCCGAGCGCCACCGCTTTGACGTCGGCGGGCACTTCCCCTACGCCACGCGGCACGCCGAATACAGCGATATCATCCGGCGGCGGTTGCTCTAGATGGACGGCGCCAACGACAACACCCTGACCCTGGCCGAGGTCTCGCTGGAGGACAAGTTCACCAAGCCTGAAGGCGCGGTCTACCTCACCGGCGTGCAGGCCCTGGTGCGTTTGCTGCTGATGCAGCAGCGCCGCGACCAGGTGGCCGGGCTCAATACCGCCGGCTTCGTCTCGGGATACCGGGGCTCGCCACTCGGTGGGCTCGACTTCACGCTGTGGCAGGCCAAGCGGCATCTGGACGACGCCAACGTCCGTTTCACGCCGGGCCTCAACGAGGACCTTGCCGCCACCGCCGTCTGGGGCAGCCAGCAGACCGATATTTTCGGCAGCGCCCGTTACGACGGCGTGTTCGGCATGTGGTACGGCAAGAATCCCGGCGTCGACCGCACGGGCGACGTCTTCAAGCACGCCAATACCTATGGCACCTCGCGCCATGGCGGCGTCCTGGCCATCAGCGGCGACGATCCCGCCGCCTCTTCATCGACCGTTCCCAGCCAATGCGAACACGCTTTCATCTCCGCCATGATGCCGGTGCTCTATCCGGCCAACGTCGCTGAGATCCTCGAGATGGGTTTACTGGGTTATGCCGCATCGCGCTATTCCGGCTTGTGGATGGGCATGAAGACCGTGGCCGATACGCTGGAGACGACGGCGACCATCAACCCCGGCCCGCTGGCCAATGCCTTTGCCATGCCGGAAGACTTCGAAATGCCGCCCGACGGCGTTTCCACGCGCTGGCCCGACGACCGCTGGAGCCAGGATCACCGGCTGCAGAACGTCAAGATCCCCGCCGTCATGGCCTTCGCCCGCGCCAACCGCCTCGACCGCACGATGCTTGATGCACCGAAGCGCCGCATCGGGCTGGTTGCCGCCGGCAAGACCTACCTCGACCTGCGCCAGGCGCTGGATGATCTGGGCATCGACGAGGCCGTGGCCGCCGAGATCGGCCTTTGCCTCTACAAGGTCGGCATGGTCTGGCCGCTGGAGACCGAAGGGGCGACGGAATTCGCGGACGGCCTGGAGGAACTGTTCGTCGTCGAGGAACGCCGCTCCATCGTCGAAACCCAGTTCAAGGAGCTCACCTTCCATTGGCCGGCCGACAGGCGGCCCCGTATCGTCGGCAAGACCGACGAGGCCGGCACGCCGCTGATCCCGTCGACCGGCGAAACCTCGCCCAAGCTGCTTGCCCGCGTTGTCGGACGCAGGCTGGCGGCTATGACCGGGCATCCAGCGATCACCGCGGCATTGGAGCGCCTGGAGCGGGTCACGGAAACGCCGGCCCGGACCGGCAAGACGATGCGTGTGCCCTACTTCTGCGCCGGCTGCCCGCACGCCCGCTCGACCCGGTTGCCCGACGGCAGCCGCGCCCTGGCGGGAATTGGTTGCCATTCCCTGTCGGTCTGGGTGCCGGGCTCCAACACGCTGACGCTCTGCCAGATGGGCGGCGAAGGAGCAAGCTGGATCGGCGCTTCGCCCTTCCTCAAGGATGACCACATCTTCCAAAACATGGGCGACGGCACCTATTACCACTCCGGCCTGCTGGCCGTCCGCGCGGCCATCGCCGCCGAGGTTCGCATTACCTACAAGATCCTCTACAACGCCGCCGTCGCCATGACCGGCGGCCAGCCCGTCGAAGGCGCACCGGATGCCGTCGCCATCGCCTGGCAGGTTCATTCCGAGGGAGCGGGCAAGGTGGTGATCGTGGCGGAGGATCCGGCCCGTTACGCCCATGGCCGCAAACCGCCGCCCGGCGTACCTGTGCGCCCGCGTGAGGACATGGATGCGGTGATGGAGGAATGCCGTGACTGGCCCGGCGTTTCCGTCATCGTCTACGACCAGATTTGCGCCACCGAAAAACGCCGCCTGCGCAAACGCGGGACATTTGTCGGCGACGACAGCCGGGTGTTCATCAACGAGATGGTTTGCGAGGGTTGCGGCGATTGCTCGCGCAAATCGCGCTGCGTCGCGGTGCACCTGAAGGAAACCGAGTTCGGGCCCAAGCGGGTGATCGACCAGTCGACCTGCAACACCGACCGTTCCTGTGCCGACGGCTACTGCCCCAGCTTCGTCACGGTCGAGGGCGGCAGCCTGCGCAAATCCAAACCGGCGGAAAGCCTCGGCGACGTCGACCTGCCGGCCCCGCCCTTGCGGGAGATCGGCGGCGCTTACGACATCATCATCGCCGGCGTCGGCGGCACCGGCCTGATCACCATCGGCGCCCTGATCGGCATGGCGGCCCATCTCGAGGGAAAACAATGTTCGATCCTCGACAACACCGGCCTCGCCCGCAAGGGCGGCGGCGTTACGACGCACGTACGGCTGGCGGCGGCGGACAAGGAACTACACGCCGCCCGCATCGGTGAGGCCAGTGCGCGGCTGGTGATCGGCGGCGATCTCGTGGTGACCTCCAGCGCCGATGTGCTGAGCCGCAGCCGCCTCGGTGACGCGCTGGCCGTCATCAACCACCACGCCATCCCCACCTCCGCCCAGGCCCTCGATCCCGACGCGGGGTTCGATGCGGAAGAACTGCAGGACGTGATCGGTGAAGCTTACGGCACGGACAACATCCTCACGTCGGATGTGACCATGCTGGCGGCGGCGCTGATGGGCGACAGCATTTACGCCAACATCATGCTGCTCGGCATGGCCTACCAGCTGGGCGGCGTGCCCCTGAGCGAGGCCGCCATCATGAAGTCCATCGAGATGAACGGCGTCGCCGTCGAAGCCAATACCGCAGCCTTCACCTGGGGCCGTCTGTTGGCCCACGACGAAGCGGCCCTGCGCGCCAGAACCGGGATTTCTGCACCGGACGATACGCCCGATACGCTGATGGACATCGTTGCCAAACGGGTGGAGTTCCTGACAGCCTATCAAAACGCGACGTATGCCGAACGTTACCGGCGGCTGGTGACGGCGGCGGCCAACGCGGAAGCCCAGGTCGAGAAATCCGTCGGCGATTTCTCGGAAGCCGTGGCGCGAGGCTTTTTCAAATTGCTGGCGTACAAGGACGAATACGAGGTGGCGCGACTGTATTCACACCCGGAGTTCCGCAAGTCGTTGGAAGAGACGTTCGACGGCGACCTCAAACTGACCTTCCACCTTGCCCCGCCGCTGTTGTCGCAAAGCGGCACGGCCAACGGCAAGCGGACCTACGGGCCCTGGATGATGACAGCGTTCGGCCTGTTGGCAAAGTTCAAGGGCCTCCGGGGAACGGCCTTCGATCCCTTCGGCTATCTCGCGGAACGCAAAGCCGAACGGCGCCTGATCGACGAATACGACACGGATATTCAAGCGCTCATCGCAAAGCTCTCGGCCGGCAATCTCGAGACTGCCATCGAAATCGCCGCCCTGCCCGATGCCATCCGCGGCTACGGCCACGTCAAAACCCAAGCCATCGCCGATGCCGCCGCCCGCCGGAATGAGCTTCGGAATAAATTCAATTCAGCCCAAGAGGCCAGTTCATGACGATTTCCTTTTTCCTCACTTTCGACGGACCTGAGGAACAGCGCAGCGCCATGGGCGAGTGGTTCGACGCCAACATTTTACCACCGCTGCAGGCGCAGGTGGGCGTCGAGGCCATCGAAATCTACACGGCGGAAAAGGGCCACGATCCTTATCTCGACGACGGCGCCGGACCGTTGCTGCTGGCGGAGCTGCACATGGTGGACGTCGCCGCCCTGGAGACGGCCATGGCGGCGGCGGATGTGAAGGCGGCGATCGGTGATCCGGCGGCGTTGGCCGTCCCCGGCTGCAGCGTCCGTCACGATACGTTCGAGGTCGTCCGGGAGCCCGTCCACGGCGACGATGCGCCGAAACCGCGAACGGCGCCGTTGTCATACGTTGTGCGCTACTACCGCCCGGCCGAAGACGAGAAGGCGTTCACCGACTTCTACGTGGCCCACCATCCGCCGCTGCTGGCCCAGTTCCCGAAGATCCGCAACGTGCTTTGCTACCTACCAATCGACTGGAATAACCCGACCGACATTCCCAACTCGGATTGCATGCTGGGCAACGAAGTGGTGTTCGACAAAATCGAGGATTTCAACGCCGCCATGATGTCGGACGTGCGTCACCGTCTGCGCGAGGATTACAATCAGTTCCCGCCGTTCTCCGGCCCCGTAACCCACTTCGGCATGCTGCGCCGGAAGGTCTGATTAAGCCCCCAGCCAGGGCAGCCAAAGGGCGATTGGCGGGAAGAAGATGATCAGCGCCACCAGAACGACGGCGCAAAACATGAACGGCAGCGCCGAGAGGCAGATCTCGCTGAAGCGGGTGCCGGGCGGCGCGACCCCCTGCATGACGAACAAGAGCAGGCCGAAGGGCGGCGTCGTAAAGCTGATCTCCATGGCCAGCAGCATGATGACGGCAAACCAGATCAGCTTCATGTCCATCGCCATCCCGAAGTCGATGCCTTGCACGATGGGGAAGAAGATCGGCACCGTCAGCAGCATCATGGCCAGCTGATCCATGAACATGCCAAGCAGCAGCAGGACGGCAAACATGATCAGCAGAAGCGTGTAGCCGGAAACGTCGAAGCTGGTAACCCAGAGGATCAGGGATTCACTTGCCTGCGACGCGGCGAGGACGTTGCTGAACAGCGACGAGCCGAACAGGATAAAAAGCGCAATAACGGTGACGCGCCCGGCCCCCCACATGGATTTCCAAAGGGCAATGCCGAACTCACGCCAGAATCTACCGGCGGCTTCCCTATCACCTTTCAGAAGAGGCACGAGGTAAAGGTAGACGACGGCCAGCAGGATCACCCCGAGCGAACCGAACGCCGCCGATTCCGACGGCGTCGCGATGCCCAGCATGATCAGCAGAATGACCATCACGATGATCGAGACCATCGGCACGATATCGACTAGCACCAGGCGCAGGCGTACCGACAGCGACACCGGCTCGATGTCGTAAGCCGGCGCGGCCTCCCGATCGAGCGTCGCCTGGACAAAGATCAAAATGGCGTAGAACGACGCAAGCATCAGGCCCGGCACGATGCCGGCGATCAGCAGCCGCCCGATATCAAGCTCCGCCAGCGTCCCCAGCAGCACGGCCAGAGCCGACGGCGGGATCAGCATGGCCAGGCCACCGGTACCGAGGATGGGGCCGATGGACATCTTCTTCTTATAGCCGCGCTTACTCATCTCGGGGATCATCAGCGTGCCCAAGAGCGCCGTCGATCCCATCGAGGATCCCGACAGGGTGGCGAAAACCGTGCCGCCGGCGACGGTGACATACGACAGGCGCGCCGGCACGCGGCCCAGCAGGCGCTCCACCGCATTGAACATGCGGTTGGCCAGACCGGTATGGAAAAACATCTCTCCCATCAGGAGGAACATCGGTATGGGCACGATGGCAAAAAACGCAATGTTGGCGAAGGCGTTGTCACTGAGCTGGTTGATGCCCATGAACATGTTGGTGTCGAGATTTCCGAAGCGGCCGAACAGGATAATCGCGGCGGCCGTGTTCACCAGGATGAACGCGATGCCGACAGGCAGCCCGACGAACATCAGAAAGAGAATGGAGCCCAGCAGCAGCAGGAGTGTCCAATACCACTCCATCTAGCTTTTCTCCGCCAGTTCGCGCTTGGTTTCCTCCAACTCGACGCGGTCGCTGGCAACCCCCGCGTAGCCGAGGTGCATGGGCTCCTTGGTGAAGATGAACCGAGCGAATTCGATCGCCATCAAAATGAAGCCTAAGGGGAACGCCACGGTGCTGACCCACAGGCGGATGCTGAACTGGGCGCGCAACTCGTCGAACAGCATGGGATCTTCGAAGTGTTCGAGGAAAAGCTGACCGGTATACCAGGCCCAGGCCAGGCAGACCACGGCGCCGGCCAAAGCGATCAGGCGCGAGAGGTATATGCGCACGATGTCCGGTACCGCCGCCGTCAGCATCTCGATGTAGACGTGGCCGCGGGTGCGGATCAGCCAAGGCGATCCGAGGAAAAGAATGTAAACGAAGCCGTACTCGATAAAGACGAAGGTCAGGGGCTCGTAAGACCAACCCAGCGCCCGGAACGTCGTCATATAAATGATCGCGACCATAATCAGGCCGATGTAAAGCGCCGCCAGCGCCATCAGGCACCACAGCACACGTCCCCAAGCCCTGTCGATCAGTGAAATCACGTGTCTACCGCCGCAACAAAAAACGCCCCCGCGCCCGGTTTGACGATCTGACCGGACGCGGGGACATGATAATCGAGCTTACTGCTGGAAAGCTGCCCGCAGTTTGGCGACGTGCGATTTATCGCGATTTGCCTTGGTCAGACGCTCGTCCATACGGGCATAGGCAGAATCGACGGCGATCCGCAGGTATTCCTTGGCCGCCGGCACCGGATGGAAGGTCATGCCTTCGGCTTTCAGGGTTGCGGTCTCCTTGTCGGCCATGCTCTGCAGCGATTTGCGGTTGATGGTTTCATACTCGATCACCGTATCCTGGAGGATTTTCTGTGATGCGGCATCAAGGCTCTTCCATTTGTCGAGGTTCATCATCCAGCCGATATCGGTGTGATAGAACTCCTCTGCGATAGCATGGCGCAGGAATTTGTCCCACTTCAGACCCTTGAGACCGAGCGTCGCCCACGGACTGGCGTCGACCACGCCCTTTTCAAGCGCCGAATAAACCGCCGAAGAAGGAAGGTTGTGGGTGGTGGCCTTCATCGCACGCAGGAAGGCGCCGTAAATCGGATTGTCGCGCATCTTCACGCCGGTAAAATCGGGCAAGCCGTCGCTGCCGAACTTGGGCGCGTTCTTCATGTAAATGCGGAACTTGTTGCCCGACGACGTCCAACCGAGATACTTGGTGTTGAAGTGCTTCTGGTGCAGTTCGTCCAACATGGCGATGCCGCCCGAGGCGCGCGCCTGCTCCACCGTTGACGACGCCGTCGACACCGCCTCGTTCTCGGGAATGGCGCTGGCATAGAAGGCGGCCGGCGTGCAAACCAGATCGATGCGGCCCTTGCTGACGGCCGGCGGCTGGGCGAACATCTTGACTGAGTTCAACGGCAGCATTTCAATATGGATCTTGCCTTTGCCGCGCTCGTTGATCACAGAGACCATCTTTTTGCAGTTCTTGGTGTACGGCAGGAAGTCCGGAAACGGGTGCACCATGGTGAGCTTGGTTTCCGCCTTAACGGCCGTGCCGGCGGAGACGACCAAGGCCAGCGCGGCTGCGCCGGCGATCGTGCTCAGAGTCTTGCTGATATCGATAGACATGTGGATAGTCCCTCCCTTTCAAATCAGCCCTTATTATTGTGTCATGAACACCCGCTCCAATTTGGCGTGGGGGCGCCGCGAGCAAGTATTTGTCGATTTGTGGTTTTGAGAGATTAACCTCCTATCTTCCTATTCGGCAACCGACAGAGGAGGCAAGAGTTGAGTTATCGCAATACGAGTGAAATCGAAAGTTTTCACGCGCACGTCTATTTCGACGCCGAAAGCCGCGATTTTGCAGCCAGGCTGCGTGATCAAATCAGCGAAACCTTTGACATCGAGATGGGCCGCTTTCACGAAAAGTTGGTCGGCCCGCACCCCTGTTGGAGCTACCAAATAGCCTTCCAACCCGAACAGTTCGGCGTTCTCATGCCCTGGCTGGCGATCAATCGCGGCGAACTGGTGGTCTTCACTCACCCCAACACGGATGACCAGATCCGCGATCACCGGGACGACGCCATCTGGATGGGGGCGAAATTGGACCTCGACCTGGATGCGCTGTTATCGTAGCGGCGAAAATTCCATTGCCGGATAGAATTTCGATGACTGACAGCACCGCAACAAAAGCCGACGCGCCGGAAACCTGGCCCGCCAACGAGCCTTCCGATAACCCGGACGACTGGCAGCGCTTTGCCGAGAGCGACCGGGAAGCCGGCTTCAAGATCAGCGAAAACTTCCGCCGCTTCAGCCAGCGCGACGATATTTTTAATCGCGCCTGGTGGGACGAGGCCGTGGTTAGCGACGATGTCGTGGCTTTTTACGCCGCCCACCAGCGGCCCGACCCGCGCAAAGGGGACGGCTACACGCAATGGGATTTTGCGCTCTTGAACGCCTCATGGTCGGTGGCGCGGGAGTACGCCGCGCGCGGCCTCTCGAAAGGCGAGCGAGAGGGCTTCCTCGACGCCTTCCATACCTTCATGCCGCAGGCCGAAACACAGGCGGAACTGCCGCCCATCGACGAAACGACGGCGCGCATCAAGAAGGTCGCCAAATTCCTCGGCGCTGACCTGGTCGGCGTCACCGGATACGACGAACGCTGGACCTACACCCACGCCGCCGACATCGGCACAAAAACGCGCGAGGAAAAGCCCAACATCGATCTCAGCGGTATGACCACGGTGATCATCCTGGGCCACCAGATGGATCACGGTCTGGTGCGCACCTATCCCTCCGCCATGGCTGCGGCGGCGACGGGGCGGGAGTATTCGCACGAGGCCTCCATCGTGACCTCGGTGGCAAGTTTCATTCAGGGTCTGGGCTACCGCGCCATCGGCACCTCGAACGACACGGCCCTGACCATCCCCTATGCCATCAAGGCCGGCATGGGGGAATACGGTCGTAACCAGATGGTTATCACGCCTGAATTCGGCCCGCGCGTGCGTTTCTCGAAGGTGTTCACGGACCTGCTGCTCGCCCACGACAAACCGCGAAAACTGGGCGTGACGGAATTCTGCAGCATCTGCAACAAGTGCGCCGACGCCTGTCCGCCGAAGGCGCTGCCCACGGGACCGCCGGAAGAAGGCGGACCCAATCGCTCCAATATCAAGGGCGTCACGAAGTGGTCGGCGGACTGCGAAAAATGTTTCCGCTATTGGACCAAGCTACGCGCCGATTGCGCCATCTGCATGCGCGTTTGCCCTTTCAACAAGGATTTTTCGAAGGCCTGGGCGCGGCTTTATCTGAAACTCATGGGGACCGGCTTACGCGGGCTTATGCTGAAGCTCGACGACTGGCTGGATTTCGGCAACCGCGTCATCCCAAAGGACTGGTGGAAATCACAGTATTGAACCGTTGCGGTGGCCCGGCCTTTAGGTCACCATGCGCCGACATTCCTCGCAGCAGACGGATTGGCAGTCAATTGATCAAGCGCACGATAATCGCCGCACTTAGCATCATCGCCTGGCTCGGCTTGGCGGCGCCGGCTGCGGCCGACATGGTCTTGAACAAAGTGGTGGTCGATTTCGACGGCAAGGGCGCCCCGCGCGACGACGTCAAGATCATCAACACGGGCAACGAGACGCTGTTCGTCCTGGTCGAGCCCCATGAGATCATTAATCCGGGCACCAAGGAAGAAAAGCGCGTCAAAATCCGCGACCCCGGGAAATCCGGCCTGCTGGTCACGCCCAACCGGTTTGTCCTACT
>CAYOAD010000023.1:0-26632 GCA_964401845.1 uncultured Rhodospirillaceae bacterium
GGGCGGCTGGTGGTTCTGGGATCCGGTGGAAAACGCCTCGTTCATGCCCTGGCTGCTGGGCACGGCGCTGCTGCATTCCGCCATCGTCGTCGAAAAGCGCGACACGCTGAAGGCTTGGACCATCCTGCTGGCGATCCTGACGTTCTCCATGAGCCTCCTGGGCACATTCATCGTGCGCTCCGGTGTGCTCACCTCGGTTCATGCCTTCGCCACCGATCCCGAGCGCGGCGTCTTCATCCTGCTCTTCCTGGGCGTCGTCATCGGCGGCTCGCTTACCCTGTTCGCCTGGCGCGGCCCGGCCTTGAAAAGCGGCGGTCTGTTTGCCCCGATCAGCCGAGAAGGCGCCTTGGTGCTCAACAACCTGCTGCTTACCACCGCCTGCGCCACGGTCCTCCTGGGCACGCTCTATCCGCTGTTCCTGGATGCCCTCACCGGCGAAAAGGTGTCCGTCGGCCCGCCCTACTTTAACGCAACTTTCGTACCTCTGATGGTGCCCTTGTTCGTAGCCGTCGCGGTCGGACCCATGCTGGCCTGGAAACGCGGCGACATCATGGGCGCGCTGAGCCGGCTCAAGTTCGCCTTCTTCCTGAGCGCAGCCGCCGCCTTCGCCACCTGGTATATCGCCACCGGCGGCCCGCTGCTGGCCGTCATGGGCATGGCTCTGGGCGTTTGGTTGGTGGCCGGGTCCGCCCTTGAATGGATGGGGCGCATCAAGCTGTTCCGCATCTCGCCGGCGGCCAGCCTGCGCCGACTGGCCGGCCTGCCGCGGGCGGCTCACGGCATGACGCTGGCCCATATCGGCGTCGGCCTGGTGATCATCGGCATCACCGGCGTCGAGGCCTGGACCCAGGAAGCGGCCCGTGTCATGCGGCCGAACGAGAGCATCGCCATCGGATCGTACGAGCTGACGCTGCGCAACGCCGGCGAAGTTCAAGGCCCCAACTACACCGCCCTTCGCGGCACCTTCGACGTGGCGCAAAACGGCAAGCTGATGGCAATCATGGAGCCGGAGACGCGAAGTTACCGGACCTCCCCCATGACGACCACCGAGGCCGCCATCCGGCCCACCCTGACCGGCGACCTGTATGCCGTTATCGGCGATCCCGACGGCCAGGGCGGCTATGCCACCCGTTTTTACGTCAAGCCCTTGGTGGTGTGGATCTGGACCGGCTCGATCATCATGCTGGTGGGCGGGTTCGTGTCGCTGTCCGACCGCCGGCACCGCGTCGGCGCACCGGCCAAACGCCGCTCTGGCGCCGTGCCGGAAGGAGCGAGGGCCTAAATGCGTCTCGGCTATTTGTTTCCCCTGGTTGTTTTCGGCATCCTGTCCGTCGCCCTCTACGTCGGCCTCAGCCTGGAGCCCAAGAAGATCCCCTCCGCCCTGATCGACAAGCCGGTGCCGGAGTTTGACCTCGACGCCGTCAAGGGCCGGACGTTGGGCCTCAAGACCGCCAACCTCGAAAACGGCGAGGTGGCGCTGGTCAACGTTTTCGCCTCCTGGTGCGGTCCCTGCCGCGTCGAGCATCCTCTGTGGATGGACGTCGCCGAAGACAAACAAGTTCCCCTGCACGGCATCAACTACAAGGACGATCCTGACAACGCCTCCAAGTGGCTCGACCGCTACGGCGATCCTTACGAGCGCACCGGCGCCGACCGCAAAGGCAAGGCCGGGATCGAATGGGGCGTTTACGGCGTGCCGGAAACCTTCGTCATCGATGCCAAGGGCCGCATCCGCTACAAGCACGTGGGCGTCATGACGCGGGAGGTCCTAAACCAAAGCATCCTGCCGCTGGTCGAACAGCTTCAGGAACAGGCCACGGCCAAGAACTGACAACCGATGCCCACCCCCCGCCGCGCCCTTATCGTCTTGCTCCTGATCGCCGGAATGACCGGCTGGAGTACGATTACGCCCAAGCCGGTCCTGGCGCAATCAACCATCGATACGCCGCTGCCGGATCCCGCCATGGAAAGCCGCGCCCGGGCCCTCCACAAGCTACTGCGCTGTCTGGTTTGCCAAAACCAATCGATTGACGATAGCAACGCCCCACTGGCCCGCGACCTGCGGGTGCTTGTCCGGGAGCGGCTGGCAAAAGGCGAGACGGACGATGAGGCCGTCGCCTACATCGTTGACCGCTATGGCGATTGGGTGTTGCTCGACCCGCCGTTCAAGGTACGTACCCTGGCGCTCTGGATCGGACCTTTGGTGATCTTCCTGTTTGCCGCCGGCGGCGTTTTCATGGTGCTGCGGCGGCGGCAGACCGCGCCTTCCGGCACCCCGGCGCCGTTGACAGAGGCGGAAAAAGCCCGGCTCGAAAAACTGCTCGACGACGGCGAGGGAGACGCCTGATGCTGTGGGCGGCGCTCACCGTCATGACCGTCATGGCTATCGCTTTCGTGGCGCTGCCGATGCTGCGCCGGACCCGGTCGGAAATGGCGCGCGAGGTTTATTCGCTTGAGGTTTACCGCGATCAATTGGGCGAATTGACCGCCGACGTCGAACGCGGCGTTCTAACGGTGGATGAGGAAAAGGCGGCGCGTCTGGAAATCGAACGGCGCATGCTGGCGCTGGAGGAAAGCGAGGCCCAGGACGCGGCCTCGATTTCTCCCGGCGTCTCGATATCTGTCCTGGCCGCGGTCGCCGTTGTCATGGTCGCCGTGCCGTTCGGGCTTTATGACTGGCTCGGCTCGCCCGGCGTACCCGGTCAGCCGTTCGCCCAACGCCTGCAGGCGGCCCCCCCGGCCGGCCCCGGCAATATCGAAAGCGCCATCGCCAAACTCGCCAAGCGCCTGGAGAGCGATCCCGCTAATCAGCGCGGCTGGATGCTGCTGGGCCAGTCCTACACGGCGCTTAGGCGGTACGAAGAGGCGGCGGACGCCTTCCAGCAGGCGGCCGACTTGGCACCTCGGGATGCCGACGTGCTGATGGCGCTGGGCGAATCGTTAGTCATGACGGCGGAAGGCACCGTCATCCCGGCCGCCCGTAAGGCGTTCGAAGCCGCCCTCGCCGCCGACCCGGACCATCTCGGCGCGCGGTTTTACATCGCAGAGGGCTATGGCCAGGCCGGCCGCGACAAGGACGCCTTCGAGATTTGGCTCAACCTGGTGGCTGACAGCCCGGCCGACGCGCCCTGGATGCCGGCGTTGCGGGAAAGGCTGGAAAGGGCAGCGGAAAAACTGGATATCGACCTCGCGAAGGTCATGCCGGACCCCCTGCCCCCAGTCGGTTCGGGCGAAGAACCCGCCAGCGCCAGCGAGCCCGGCCCGGATGCCGCCGATCTCGCAGCAGCAAAAGACATGTCGGCGGAGGACCGGAACGCCATGATCCGCGGCATGGTCGATCAACTGGCCGAACGCCTGAAATCGGAACCCGACGATTTCGAGGGGTGGATGCGCCTGGCCCGCTCCTACGGCGTACTGAACGAAAAAATCAAGGCGCGAGACGCCCTGACGCAGGCCGCCCGTCTCAAACCGAAGGATGTAAATGTCCTGATGACGCTGGCCTCCGCCATCGTCGAGGCCTCGGACCGCGCGGCTCCGTTACCGGCCGAAGCGGCAGTCCTGTTCGCCCGCGTTCTGAAAATCGACCCCAACAATCCCGATGCGCTTTACTTCACCGGTCTGGCGGCGGCGCAGCAGAAACGATTCGCGGTGGCCAGGATTGCCTGGGGTAAATTGATCGAGGTATTGGAGCCCGGTAGTGCCGCCCACGACGCGGTGCGCAAACAACTCGACGAACTGCCTGCCGAATAAGCCGCTTGCCAAAAATAAATGGAGGCGCAGGGGGACTGCGCCTCCATTCAAAATAGCCGGATCTAGGGGTAAAACCCGACCTGCCGGAAGAGGGGAGTCCTCCGGCGGAAGCCGTCTAGTGGGGGACCAGCGCAGCTTCTGTATTGTGCGTCGCAACAGACATGCCAACATTTCCTATCGGTTTGGCATGATTTTTTATTTAAATATTTCAATGAGTTGAGTTGATTTGTTCGATGCAATCCGGGTGTGATTGCCTCATTTCGACACAAAATATTGCTCCAATTTGAAACATTGGGATTGGAACCACCTTGATACTCATAGCCCTCGGCCCAATTTATGGTAAACAAATCCTTACGATTTTGCCTTGACAAGGAAAGGGCCGGAGCGGGATCATTGTTGAGGGCTTGAGCGCAGCGCAACGGCCCACGAACTTTTGGCGCGGTTTTCATACCGCCCGAAGGAGTTGATCATGGCTGAAATCGGAGCCGCCGGAGCGGGTGTCTTCCCGTCCATCGCGGTACCGGTGCACGAGGCGCCCAAACGCGACAACGTGGAAACACGCCGCGCGGTCGCCGAGACGGACGAGACCGACGCGCAGACGGCACGGCAACAGGCCCGTCAGCAGCGGCACGACGATTCACAAGAAGCCGCAGACGACGGCCGCGTGGATATCAAAGTCTAATTCGAAATTCACCGTGATTGGTCGTGGGCCTCGGCGGGAACCGGGGCCTTTTTCTTGGCAGCCGCCTGCGGCATAATCCCGCCGCTGACATTCTTGGGAATCATCACAGATGACGAAAAAATTGGCGGAGCCCTCGGATTTCGCGGGCGAATTTTCCGAACGCATGCCCGCCGGCGACAACCGGCTCAGGCTGGTGTGCGACGACTGCGGCTTCATCAACTACGTCAATCCCAAGATCGTCGTCGGCTCGGTCTGCACCTGGGAGGGCAAGATCCTGCTATGCAAGCGCGCAATCGAACCAAGGTTGGGCTACTGGACCATCCCGGCGGGCTACATGGAGGAGCGCGAAAGCACGGCTGAGGGCGCCATGCGCGAAGCCCTCGAGGAGGCGGAAGCGGAGCTCGAACTCGACGGCATCCTGGCAATCTACGACATTCCCCGCATCAGTCAGGTCCAGATCATCTACCGTGCAAGGCTGCTGAACCCCAACGTCGGGGCAGGCCAGGAAACCGAAGAGGTCGGCCTTTACGAGTGGGACGACATCCCGTGGGACGACATCGCCTTCCCCACCGTTCACTGGTCGCTAAAGCATTATTGGGAAACCAAGGACGGCCCGCTTGGTGCGCCCCATGGCACGCCGCCCGGCGCCTTCAAGAGCAACCGGCCGCAGGGTGTCTAATCACTCCTCGGCTTCTTCCTCGACCGCGTGCTTCTGCATCAGCGGCACCTGAGAGATCGCAAACAGGAAGGTCAGCGGCAGGATGCCGAAGACCTTGAAGTTGACCCAGGTGTCCGTCGGCACGCTGCGCCAGACGGCTTCGTTGAGCAGTGCCATGAAGACGAAGAAGCTGCCCCAGCGCTTGGCCAGTTTGAGCCAGCCGGCGTCGTCGAGGTTCATCATCGCACCCATCACGGTGCGGATGTAATTCTTGCCGAAAGCCAGGCCGCCGAAAATCGCGGCGGCAAAGAAGGCGTTGACGATGGTCGGTTTAAGCTTGATGAAGGTTTCGTCCTGCAGCCACAGCGTCAGACCGCCGAACACCATCACCACGACGGCGGTCACCAAAGGCAGGGTCGGCAGCCGGCGCTCGTAACTCCAGGCAATGCCCAGGGCAACCAGGATCACCACCATGAAGGCTGCGGTCGCGGTGAATATGCCGGCGCGGGCGTTAACGATGAAAAAGACCACCAACGGCCCGATCTCGACCGCCAACTTAATCCACTGCGGCATTTTCCGCGTTTGATCGCTCATTGTTCCAGTCCCACCAGGGCGCGCGCGAAGGCGGCCGCTTCAAACGGCTGCAGGTCGTCAGCCCCTTCGCCGACGCCGATGGCATGCACCGGCAGGCCGAACTTCGCCGCCAGCGCAACCAGGACGCCGCCCCGGGCGGTGCCGTCCAGCTTGGTCATAACCAGACCCGTCACGTTGCAGATGTTCTGGAATACCTCGACCTGCGACAGGGCGTTTTGCCCGGTCGTCGCGTCCAGAACCAGCAGAACGCTGTGCGGCACGTCATCGTCGATCTTCTTGAGGACGCGGACGACCTTTTCCAGCTCCGCCATCAGTTCAGCCTTGTTCTGCAGGCGGCCGGCGGTATCGACCAATAATACGTCGGCGCCATTGGCGCGGGCCTGCTGAAGGGCGTCATAGGCCAATCCGGCGGCATCGCCGCCGGGCTGTCCGGCGACCACGGCGGAGCCTGTGCGCTCGCCCCAGATTTTCAATTGTTCGATGGCCGCCGCCCGGAAGGTGTCGCCGGCCGCCATGACCACTGATTGGCCAGCCGCCGACATCTGTTGGGCGAGCTTGCCGATCGTCGTGGTCTTGCCCGTCCCGTTGACGCCGACCACCAGAACGACGTGGGGCTTGACCTCCGCCTTGATTTCCAGCTCGTGCGCCACGGGATCGAGGATCGCCGCGATGCGTTCCGCCAGCGCGGCCCGCACTTCGTCGGCGGAAATCTCCTGGTCGAAGCGGTCGCGGGCGAGGTCCGCCGTGACGCGGGCCGCCGTCTCGACGCCGAGATCCGCCGTGATCAGCAGGTCTTCCAATTCCTCCAGCGCGGCGTCATCCAACTTGCGTTTGGTAAAGATGTCGGAAATGCCGCCGCCCAGGGCGCCGGCGCTGCGGCTCAATCCGGATTTGAGGCGGCTCAGCCAGCCGCCTTTCTTGGCCTTTTCTTCGCTCACGCCGGGTTCCCGCTCAACGGCCGATGTGGCCGTACAAGGCTTCGGCATCCGATTTCATCAGGCTCACCGGCACGATTTCGCCGGGCACGCCGCTATCGTTTTCGAGCCGGGCCAGGGCGAAACCCTCGGTGCGGCCCAATCCCGGCTTCTCGATCAGCACGGGGGCCGTCCGCCCCACCTGTCCGGCAAGATACTTCTCAAGCGCCCGGTCGCCGGCGGCGCGGAGGCGTGCCGCGCGGTCCTTGCGCACGTCGCCCGGCACCTGCGGCATGTCGGCGGCGGGCGTGCCGTCGCGTTCCGAATAGGGGAAGACATGCAGGTAGGTGAGACCGCAATCCTCGACCAGGGCCAGCGTGCCCTCGAACATCTCCTCGGTTTCGGTGGGGAAACCGGTGATCAGGTCGGCGCCGAACACGACGTCGGGGCGGACCTCACGCACGCGCCGGCAAAATTCCACGGCCTGGGCGCGGCTGTGGCGGCGCTTCATCCTTTTCAGGATCATGTCGTCGCCCGACTGCAGACTGAGGTGCAGGTGCGGCATCAGCCGCGGTTCGTCGGCGATCAGGGCGAAGAGATCATCGTCGACTTCGACAGCGTCGATGGATGAGATGCGCAATCGCTCCAGTTCCGGTACGGACTGGAGCAGGCGGCGCATCATGGCGCCCAGGCTGGGCGCCCCTGGCAGGTCAGCGCCGTAGGACGTGATGTCGACGCCGGAGAGCACGATTTCCCGGTAGCCGTTGGCCACCAGGACGCGCGCCTGTTCGGCGATCTCGCCCATGGCGACGCTGCGGCTGGGACCCCGGCCGTAGGGGATGATGCAGAAGGTGCAGCGGTGATCGCAGCCCTGCTGAACCTGCAAAAACGCACGGGCGCGGCCCTCCAGGCCTTCGACCAGGTGTCCGGCGGTCTCATGTACCGCCATGATGTCATTGACCAGAACGGGCTCGTCGTGGCCGACGAAACTTTGCGCTTCCAGTTTTTCGCTGTTGCCTAGGACCTGATCCACCTCGTCCATGGCGGCATAGGCCTGGGGACTGATCTGGGCGGCGCAGCCCGTCACGATGATGCGGGCGTCGGGGCGGCGCCGGCGGGTGCGGCGGATGGTCTGGCGCGCCTGGCGCTCCGCTTCCGCCGTTACAGCGCAGGTGTTGACGACGACGGTGTCGGTCAGACCGGCGGCCCCGGCGTGCCGGCGGATGACCTCGGACTCGTAGGCGTTGATGCGGCAGCCGAAGGTGATGACTTCGGGCGCGCTCATGCCGCACCCCTTGACAGCAGGGCGGCGTCGAGGTTGCCGGCGAAGCTGGTCGCCACCGGACCCGTCATCATGACATGGCCGTCCTCGCGCCAGGCGATTTTCAGGCTGCCACCATCGAGCATGACCTCGGCGCCGCGGCCCGTCAGACCGCGCCTGGCCGCCGCCACCAACACGGCGCAGGCCGCCGAGCCGCAGGCCTGGGTTATGCCCGCCGTGCGTTCCCAAACGCGCATGCGGATGGCGCCCTTGGAGATGACCTTGGCAACGGAGATGTTGGCGCGTTCGGGGAAGACCGGATGATGTTCGAGCATCGGGCCCACCGTCGCAAGATCGACGGCATCGACATCGTCGACGAAAAACACGGCGTGGGGATTCCCCATGTTAACGGCGACCGGGTCGGAGAGCACGGGATCGCCGGCCGGACCGACCGAGACGTCGACGTGCAGCGTATCCATTTCCCGGGCCAGCGGAATCTGTTGCCAGTCGAGCAGTGCGGGGCCCATGTCGACCGAATAAAGCCCGTTTCCGGCATCCGTCGCTTCCAGCAGTCCGGCAACGGTCTCGACCACGATGCGGTCGCTGCCGGTCTCGCCCATCAATTGCGAGGCGACACAGCGCGTGGCGTTGCCGCAGGCCTCGGCTTCGCCACCGTCGGGATTGCGGATGCGCATGAAAACATCGCCGTCCGTGGAGGGTTCGAGCACGATCAGTTGGTCACAGCCCACGCCGGTTCGCCGGTCGGCAATGGCGCGCGCCTGCGCCGCGCTCAAATCCAGAGGATTGGCGCGGGCGTCGAGAACAACGAAGTCGTTGCCCAGGCCGTGCATTTTGACGAACGGATAGGTCATTGCGGCGTTATATGGCGTCCCGGCCTGCGATGTCCATGGAATTCACGTATTCCATGGCCTTGCGGCCTAAATTGGATCCAATTTAGCTATTCGAAGTCTGTCCGGGGCTATTCGTTTTTCGCGCCATAACCGCATTTGCGTTTACAGTATTCGCCGATATCAATAAGTTACATATGTAAGAAAATTAAATTGGGACAAATCACTTCTGGGGAGGAGATCGAAAATGAGATCCAATTTCATCACCGCCACCGCCCTGGCCGGCGTTTTGGCGCTTGCCGCGGCCCAAGCGGAGGCCCGCGAATACAAGATCGGCTTCATCGGACCCATGTCGGGCGGTGCCGCCAACCTCGGCATCCAGATGGAACGGGGCGCCAAGCTCTACATGAAGCTTCACGCCGGCTATCTCGGCGGTGACACGGTGAAGATGATCGTGCGCGATTCCAAGCGCCCCGGCGGCCCCATCGCCAAGACGGCCGCTCAGGAACTGATCACGCGCGAGGGCGTCGAACTGATCACAGGCCTGATCTTCTCGCCCAACGCCATGTCCATCGCGCCGCTGGTCAACAAGGCCGGAACGCCCGTCGTCATCATGAACGCCGGCACGGCCTTCATTCCCAACATGTCGCCGAACATGGTGCGGGTCTCCTTCACCATGTGGCAGGCCGGCTTCATCATGGGCGAACACGCGGCCAACAAGCTGGGCTGCAAGACCGCCGCTTCGGGCTACACCAATTACCCGCCGGGCAAGGACAGCGTCGCAGCCTTCAAGAAGGGCTTCGAGGGCGCCGGCGGCAAGGTCGTCGACGAAATTCCCATGGGCGGCCCGCGCGAGGTTCCGGACTTCACACCGTTCTTCCAGCGCGCCAAGGACAAGAAGCCCAACTGCATGTACGTCTTCGTTCCCGCCGGCAATCACGCCGCCGCGGTGGCCAAGACCTACCAGGCGCTGGGCATGCGTGACGCGGGCGTCGCTCTGGTCGGCCCCGGTGACATCACCCAGGACACGCAGCTTCAGGCCATGGGCTCGGCGGCGGTCGGCGTCGTCACGGCGCACCACTACAACATGTTCCTGCCGTCAGCCGAGAACCAAGCCTTCGTGAAGGCCTGGAAAGCCGAATACGGCAACGACAGCGTACCTGACTTCGTCGGCGTCGGCGGCTACGACGGCATGGCGGCGGTCTTCCACGCCATCAAGTCGGCCAAGGGCGGCAAATTGACCGCCGACGGCGCCATGGCGGCGCTCAAGGGCTGGAAGCACCAAAGCCCGCGCGGCCCGATCATGATCGACGCCGATACCCGGGACATCGTCCAGAACGTCTACATCTCGGTCGTCAAGGAAAGCGGCGGCATGCTGATGCAGGACATCCAGGGCCAGTTCGACGCGGTCAAGGACAAGTGCAAGGAACTCAAACTCGGCAAGTGCGGCCAGAAGCTCTACTGACCGCCGCCCGCTAAAAGCCTTGCCAGAGACGCCAGCCGATCCCGACACCCATGGGATCGGCTGGATTCTCTCCTAGTGTACCGCTTAACTTTGTTAGTACCCTGCTAAACGATGTCTTCCTTTATTAACGAACTCACGACCATTCTGGTCTTCGGGCTGGCATACTCGATGCTGCTGTTTATCGTGTCGGTCGGATTGTCGATCACCATGGGCCTGATGGGTTTCGCCAATCTGGCCCACGGCGCTTTCGCCATGGCCGGCGGCTACGTCACGGCGACCCTGGTCGGTCGGGCCGGCGTGCCGTTCCTGGCCTCCCTGGTGCTGGCCTTCATTGTTATCGCCCTGATCAGCATACCGTTCGAACGTATCCTATACCGCCGGCTCTATCGCCGGCCGGAGCTCGATCAGGTGTTGCTCACCATCGGCCTGGTTTTCGCGTCCATTGCCGTCGTGACCTTCATCTGGGGGCCGGATCCGATGCTAATCCAGTTGCCGGAGTTCCTCAAAGGCAGCGTTGATCTCGGTTTCAAAACCATCCCGAGCTACCGCGCCTTCATGATCGTGGCGGGCGGGGCAATCGTGGCCGGACTGTTCTATGGCCTGGAGCGCACCCGCATCGGCGCGCAGATCCGAGCCGCCGTCGACAACCGGCGCATGGCCGAAAGCTGCGGCATCAATACCGACCGCATCTTCACCTGGACCTTCGCCCTGGGCAGCGGCATGGCGGCCATCGGCGGCGGCCTCGGTATCCAGATCCTGGGCGGCATCAAGCCGGTCTTCGCTTTCGAATACCTCGTTGTTTTCCTTATCGTCGTGGCGGTGGGCGGCCTGGGCAACATTCGCGGCACCTTCTTTGCCGCCATGCTGCTCGGCATCATCGACTTCGCAGGCAAGTACCTTTTCCCCGAGGGCGGCGCTTTCGTCATTTTCGCCGTGACAATCCTGGTCCTGCTGGTGCGTCCGCAGGGCCTGCTGGGGAAGGCCTGACCGGATGACCGACCTCAGCACGAGCCAATCGGCGATCGGTTTCCTGCAATCGCGTCACCGCATGCACTGGGCCGAGGCGATCCCCTGGATCCTGGCCATTGCCGTCTTTTTCGCCCTACCCGGCTACCGCCTGCTGGCGACGCAGATCCTGGTCATGATCCTCTTTGCCCTGTCGCTCGACCTGATCGTCGGCTACGCCGGCATCGTCTCGCTGGGGCACACCGCGTTTTTCGGCACCGGGGCCTACGTCACCGCCCTGATGGCGACGAACGGCGTTCCCGACCCGCTGCTCGGCTTGCTCGGCGGGGCCGTCTGTGCCGCCATCCTCGGGTTTGTCTCGGGCTGGGTCATATTGCGAACGACCGGGCTGACGTTATTGGTGCTGACCCTCGCGGCCACCATCATGCTGCAGGAGCTGGCCAACGATTTCGATGAAATCACCGGCGGTTTCGACGGCATCAATTTCACCAATTCGGACATCCTCGGTTTATTCGAGCTCGATCTCTTGTGGTACACCAGCGCCTACCTCTACGCCCTGGCGATCCTCTTCCTCGGTTTCCTGCTGATCCGCGCCATCGTCAATTCGCCGTTCGGCCGAGCCCTGGTCGGCATCCGTGAAAACCCGCAACGCATGTATGCCATCGGCACGCCGGTGCATTCGCGCCAGGTTACGGCCTACATCATCTCGGCTGCCATCGCCGGCGTCGCCGGGGCGCTCTGGGTCCAGGTGCAGGGCAACGTCACCACCAGCGTCTACGCTTTCGAATTGTCGGGCGAGGTGCTGATCATGCTGATCCTGGGCGGCACCGGCCGGCTTTACGGCGCCTTCCTGGGGGCGCTGGTCTTCAAAATCCTCGAGAACATGACCGAGCAGATCCTCGGCACCGACCAGCCCTACTGGCAGTTCGCCATCGGCATCGCCCTGATCCTCACCGTCCTGTTCGCCCGGCGGGGCCTGTTCGGGCTGTTCGAGGATTTGGGTGTGCGAATCAAGCAGAGGTCGTCATGACCGATGCTGTGCTGGAAACCCGGGGTCTGAGCAAGAACTTCGGCGCGCTGGCCGTCGCCCGCCATCTCGATTTCAAGCTGGAACCCGGCGCCCGCCACGCCCTGATCGGGCCGAACGGTGCGGGCAAGACCACCTTCATCAACCTGCTGACCGGCGTGTTGCAGCCGAGCGAAGGCACCGTGCTCCTGGACGGCCACGACATATCCTCACGCTCGCAGGCGCAACGGGTGAAATCGGGCATCGCCCGGACCTTCCAGATCAATTCCCTGTTCATGGGCCTGACGGTGATCGAAAACCTCTGCCTTGCCGTCTCGGAACACATGGGCCTCGCCACCCGCCTGTTCAAACCGGCGGGCGCCAATACCGAGGTTATCGAGGAAGCCGCCCGCCTTCTGAGCGTCATGAAGCTTGAAGCCGATGCGTTGACCGAGATCCACGAATTGCCCTACGGCCGCCAACGCCTGGTCGAGATCGCCATCGCCCTGGCGCTCGAGCCCAAGGTATTGCTGCTCGACGAGCCCGCCGCCGGCGTGCCCAGCGCCGAAAGCCACATCATCCTCGACGCCGTTGACGGCCTGCCCAAGGACATCGCCGTCCTGATCATCGAACACGACATGGATGTCGTGTTCCGTTTCGCCCAGCGCATTACCGTGCTGGTTCAAGGCGCCATCATGGCGGAGGGCGACCCGGACGAAATCGCCGCCAGCCAGGAAGTTCAGGCTGTCTATCTCGGCGAGGCCAAGCATGGCTGATCCCGCGCAGGCGGCTCTGGCGGTCGACGGCCTCACCGCCGGATACGGCGAAACCATGGTGTTGGAAGACGTATCTTTGAGCCTCGCGGTAGGCGAAAGCATCAGCGTCATCGGCCGCAACGGCGTCGGGAAGACCACCTTGCTGGCCACCGTGATGGGCCACACCACCGTTCACCACGGCGCCATCCGGCTGGGCTCCGAGGACATTACCGCGCTGGAGTCGTTCCGCCGGGTCAACCGTGGCCTCGGCTACGTACCGCAAGAGCGTGAAATCTTTCCCTCCCTGACGGTCACGGAAAACCTGACGGTGGGCGCGCAACCGGGCGACTGGACGACCGACGCGCTCTATGACCTCTTCCCCAATCTGGCCGAGCGCCGCAGCAACATGGGCAACCAGCTTTCGGGCGGCGAACAGCAAATGCTGGCCATCGCCCGGGCGCTGATGACCAACCCGCGCGTGCTGTTGATGGACGAGCCCAGCGAGGGCCTGGCGCCCGTCATTGTCGACGAACTGGTCAAGGTGATGGCGCGGCTGCGGGAGGAAGGCGGCATCTCCATGATCCTGGTGGAACAGAACACCCGCGTGGCGCTTAATTTTTCCGAGCGCACCGTTGTGCTCGACCGCGGCCGCATCGTCTACGATGGCGACAACCAGTCCCTGCGGGACGACGAAGCCAAGCTCGAACAGCTCATCGGTATCTCCGGGTAGTTCTTAGCCGGACACCAGCGGCACCAGGACGAGCGCCAGGACCGCAATAAGCCCCATCGCGACGAGATTGAGGACGAAGCCTGCCCGCACCATCTGCGGCACGCTGACGTGGCCGGAACTGTAGACGATGGCGTTGGGCGGCGTTGCCACCGGCAGCATGTAGGCGCAGCTGGCCGCCAGCGCGGCGGGCAAAGCCAACGTGACGGGGTCGAGGCCGATCAGGGGTGCCAGCGCCGCCACGACCGGCAGGAAGGCGGCGGCGGTAGCCGTATTGCTGGTCAATTCGGTGAGAAAGATCACCACGCCGGCGATCACCAGGACGACGGCGACCACCGGCCAACCCGTCAAACCGCCGAGGGCGTCGCCGATCCAGGCGGCGAGACCCGTCGCCGACACCGCCGACGCAAGGCTCAAACCGCCGCCAAACAACAGCAGGACGCCCCAGGGAAGTGTCTTCGCAGTCTCCCAGTCCATCAGGAACGGCCCCTTGAGACCCATGCGGCGCGCCGGCACGATGAACATCAAAAGACCGCCCATGAGAGCGATACCGGCATCCGTCAGGCCGCCGAGGCCGGGCAAGCCGGTGAGCCAGGGACGGCAGATCCACATCGCCGCGACGACGATGAAGATCAACGCCACCCGAAGCTCCGGCGTGGAGAGCCGGCCCATGCCGCGCAGTTCGCCGGCCACCACATCGGCCCCGGCGGCGCCGTGCAGCCGGAAGGGATAGATCAGCCGGACCAGAACGAACCAAGCGATCGGCAACAGGATGACAACCAGCGGCAGACCCACCGCCATCCAGCCGACGAAACCGATCTCGAAGCCGTGGTTCTCCGCCATGTAGGCCGCAAAGAGGGCGTTGGGGGGCGAGCCGATCAGGGTGCCGAGGCCGCCTATGCTGGCGCCGTAAGCCACGCCCAGCATCATGCAGATAGCGAAATTACGCGTGTCGTCGTCGCCGTCGTCCTGGGGCAGCGTGACCAACACGACCGACAGCGCCACCGGCAGCAGCATCATGGTCGTTGCTGTATTGCTTACCCACATGCTGAGGAAGGCGGCGGCAGCCATGAAACCGCCGACCAGCACCGCCGGATGGTCGCCGATGTTGGCGGCGATGGTCAGCGCGATGCGGCGGTGCAGGTTCCAGCGCTGCATGGCCAGCGCAATCAGGAAACCGCCGAGGAAGAGGAAGATCAGCGGATGGGCGAAGGGCGCCGCCGCCGTCTTGATGGGCGCGACGTCCAGCAGGGGAAAAGCGACCAGCGGCAGCAACGCCGTCACCGCCACCGGCAGCGCCTCCGTCGACCACCAGACGGCCATCAGAACCGCCACGGCGGCGACCGACCAGGCGGCGTCCGGCATGCCCGACGGCGCCGGCGACAACAGCCCGCCGACGGCCAACAAGGGCCCCGTTATCAAGCCGATATTCTGGTAACTTCTGCGCATATCACCCGCGATTCGCTCGCCGCCATTTTCGGCCGTCGCCGAAAGGCTCCCAATACGACATTTGGCCGCAGGAAGGTCAACCGAACGCAGGCCTTGACAACACCCGCGGGCGCAGGCAAATTCCGCCTCGATTTCGGGATTTATCAGTTTTCCCGCGCCCAAGGGTGTCCACCAGTCTGCGAGGTTTCGCACACTGGTGCTTTTTGCGTGTGTTTGAAGTCCAGATGGATGGTTGATGTTTGAATCGCTATCAGACCGGCTAGGCGGCGTTTTCGAGCGCCTGAAAAAGCGCGGTGCGCTGTCGGAAAGCGACGTCTCGGAGGCGCTGCGCGAAGTCCGCGTGGCGCTGCTCGAGGCCGACGTCGCCCTCAGCGTGGTCAAGGACTTCATTGCCCAGGTCAAGGAAAAGGCCGTCGGCGCCGAGGTCATCCGCTCGGTCGCACCCGCCCAGATGGTCATCAAGATCGTCAACGACCACCTGATCGACGTGCTGGGCGCCGAAACGGTCGAGATCAACCTTGCCGCCGTGCCGCCCGCCGCCATGCTGATGGTCGGCCTGCAGGGTTCGGGTAAAACGACCTCGACCGCCAAGATCGCCGCCCTGATCGAACGCCGCGACAAGAAAAAAGTTCTGATGGCGTCGCTCGACGTCCAGCGCCCCGCCGCCCAGGAACAGCTGCGCGTGCTGGGTGAGCAGGCTGACGTCAAGACACTGCCCGTCATCGCCGGCCAGATGCCCGTCGACATCGCCAAGCGCGCCATGGACGCCGCCCGGCTCGGCGGCTACGACGTCGTGATGCTGGATACCGCCGGCCGCCTGCACGTGGACGAATCGCTGATGGCCGAGCTTGAGGCCGTACGCCACATCGCCCAACCCGCCGAAACGCTGCTGGTCGCCGATGCACTGACCGGCCAGGACGCCGTCAACGTCGCCAAGCAGTTCAAGGAACGCATCGACGTCACCGGCATCATGCTGACCAGGACCGACGGCGACGCCCGCGGCGGCGCGGCGCTCAGTATGCGCAGCGTCACCGGCTGCCCCATCAAGCTGCTGGGCACCGGTGAGAAGCTCGAAGAGATCGAGGTCTTCCACCCCGACCGCGTGGCCGGCCGCATCCTCGGCATGGGCGACATCGTCGGCCTGGTGGAAAAAGCCGCAGAGACCATCGAGGAGGAAGAGGCCGCCAAGCTCGAGGCCAAGATCCGCAAGGGCACCTTCGACCTTGAGGACCTCGCCAATCAGCTGCGCCAGATGCGCAAGATGGGCGGCATGGAAGGACTGCTGGGCATGCTTCCCGGCGTCGGCAAGATGAAACAACAGTTGGCCAACGCCAACATCGACGAAGGCATCATCAAGCGCCAGGAAGCGATCATCCAGTCGATGACGCCCAAGGAGCGGCGTTCGCCCAAGATCATCGCGGCCTCGCGCAAGCGGCGCATCGCCGCCGGTTCGGGCTCGACGGTTCAGGACGTCAACCGGTTGCTGAAGCAACACAAGCAGATGGCGTCGATGATGAAGAAAATGGGCAAGATGGGCAAAAAGGGCCTGATGCGCCACGGCATGCCGGGGATGCAGGGCATGCCCGGATTTCCCACCCGCTGAATAGTTAACGCATAGAACTTTCATTGATTTTCACGAATACGACCAACCAGAAAGACGAAAGAAACCATGGGACTTAAAATCAGACTGGCGCGCGGTGGCGCCAAAAAGCGCCCCTACTACCGCGTTGTCATCGCCGACGTGCGCAGCCCGCGCGACGGCCGCTTCATCGAAAAGGTGGGCACCTACAATCCGCTGCTGAAGAAGGACGACGCCAACCGCGTCACCCTGAACGAAGAGCGCATCAAGCACTGGCTCGGCCACGGCGCCGTGCCGACCGACCGCGTCGCGCGCTTCCTGGGCGAAGCCAACATCATCGAGATGCCGGCCCAGCGCAACAACCCGCAGAAAGCCAAGCCCAAGGCCAAGGCGCAGGAGCGTCTGGCCGAGGCCGAGGAAGCCAAGAAGGCCGCCGAAGAGGCTGCCGCCGCGCCGGCCGAGGAAGAAGCGCCGGCTGACGAAGCTGCAGAAGAGGCTCCTGCTGAGGAAGCCGCCGCCGAGGAAGCACCGGCTGAGGAAGAAGCTCCCGCTGAAGAAGCTGCCGCTGAGGACGCTCCTGCTGAAGAAGCCGCTGCTGAGGAGGCGCCGGCCGAAGACGCACCTGCCGAGGAAGCCGCCGAGGAAGAGAAAGCCTCCTAAGGCGGGCTTTCCCGGAGCGGTTCATGTCGAAGCGCCTTTGCCTTGGCATCGTGACGGGCGCGCGCGGCGTGCGGGGTGAGGTGCACGTCAAGACCTTCACCCAGGATGCCGTCGACATAGGCGCCTACGGCAGCCTGAGCGACCGCGACGGCAAACGCCGCTTCGACGTACAGTCGGTCAAACCGGCGAAGAACGGAGCGGCACTGAAGTTAGACGGGGTAGCCGACCGCGACGCGGCGGAAGCCCTGAAGGGACTGGAGCTTTATGTCGAGCGGGAAGCCCTGCCGCAGCCCGGCGACGGCGAGTTCTACCACGCCGATCTGATCGGCTTGGCGGCGGAGTTGCCCGACGGCAAGCCGCTAGGTTCGATCAAGGCGCTGCAGGATTTCGGTGCCGGCGACGTGATCGAGATCGAGCGCGACGGTGAAATGCCGGTGCTGCTGCCGTTTACGTCGGAAGCCGTCCCGGAGATCGATCTGGAGAACGGCCGGTTGGTCGTCGACGTACCGGCGGAGCTGCTGGACAGCGGGTCGGCTAAAACGAAAGCGAGGAAGAAGAGGAGAAAAAAAGCCAAGTGACGGAGCCCACCGCCGACATCGACGCGAGAAACCCGGCCTGGACGGCCTGGGTGCTCACCCTGTTTCCGGAAATGTTCCCCGGTCCCCTGGGTTTGTCGCTGGCCGGACGGGCTTTGGAAAATGGTCTGTGGGGACTGGAAACGGTGGACATTCGCGGCTTTGCGAGCGATAAACACCGCTCCGTCGACGATACGCCGTTCGGCGGCGGCCCCGGCATGGTCATGCGGCCCGATATTCTGGGCGCGGCCATCGACGGGACGATGGAAAAAGCACATGCGGCGGCAGGGAAAGACGCCCCGCCGCTGTTGTACCTCAGCCCCCGTGGCCGGCGCCTCGATCAGGCGCGGGTGAGGGAATTATCGCAAGGGCCGGGCGTTGTCCTGCTTTGCGGCCGCTTCGAAGGCATCGACGAACGTGTCATCGAGGCGAGAGGAATTGAAGAGATCAGTCTGGGCGACTTTGTCCTATCCGGCGGCGAGCCGGCGGCAATGGCGCTGATTGATGCAAGCGTGCGCCTGTTGCCGGGGGTCGTCGGAGAGCCCCGGTCGCTGGCGCAGGATAGTTTTGAGCAGGGTTTGCTGGAATACCCCCAGTACACCCGGCCACAAGTGTGGGAAGGGCGAGAGGTGCCTGAAACGTTGATGTCCGGTCATCACGGACGCATCGCGGAATGGCGGCTCGAATGCTCTGAGAACTTAACGAGGAAACGGAGACCCGACCTCTGGGACCAATATCTGGCCGCCAAGTCGCGTACGCCGTAACAGCACAAGGACGAAGACGATGAATTTGCTACAGGAAATCGAACAAGAGCAAGCCGACAAGCTCGCCGCCAACCGCCCGGTACCGGAATTCGGCCCCGGCGATACGCTGCGCGTCAGCGTCAAGGTCGTCGAAGGCACGCGCGAGCGCCTTCAGGCCTTCGAGGGTGTCTGCATCGCCCGCAAGAACCGCGGCATCAATTCATCGTTCACGGTGCGCAAAATCTCCTACGGCGAAGGCGTCGAGCGCGTGTTTCCGCTCTACACGCCCCAAATCGCCGAGATCCAGGTCATGCGCCGGGGTGCGGTACGCCGCGCCAAGCTCTATTACCTGCGTGAGCTGCGCGGCAAGAAGGCCCGCATCAAGGAAAAGCGGGACGAACGCCGCCAATCCTGAGCTTCGGCCCGCCGGGCCGTTCAGCGACCGTCAGGTGAGAGACCGGGCAACACCGCCCGGTGATCTCTTGCCCTTAATTGTCACCGCTTGAGGATTTTTGGGAACGTCATGACCGCACCACGCACGCTGTTCGATAAAATTTGGGACTCCCACGTCGTGGAAACCCAGGACGACGGATCGTCGCTGATCTACATCGACCGCCATCTCACCCATGAGGTGACCAGCCCGCAGGCTTTTGAAGGTCTGCGCCAGTCGGGGCGCAAGGTGCGCCGGCCGGAGGCGACGCTGGCCGTGGTCGACCACAACGTGCCGACCAAGGACCGCGACAAGGGCATTGACGACGAGATCGCCCGTATCCAGGTCGAAACGCTGGAAAAGAACGTCGAGGAATTCGGCATCCCCTACTTCGGCATGGACGACGTCCGCCAGGGCATTGTTCACATCATCGGTCCCGAACAGGGTTTCACCCTGCCCGGCATGACCATCGTTTGCGGCGACAGCCACACTGCCACGCACGGCGCCTTCGGCGCGCTGGCCATGGGCATCGGCACCTCGGAGGTCGAGCACGTGCTGGCCACCCAGACGCTGATCCAGGCCAAGCCCGAAACCATGCGCATCACGGTCGAGGGAGAGTTGGGCGAAGGCGTCGAGGCCAAGGACCTGATCCTCGCCATTATCGGCCAGATCGGCACGGCAGGCGGCACGGGCTGCGTCATCGAGTACGCCGGCGAGGCCATCCGCAACCTGTCGATGGAAGGCCGCATGACGGTCTGCAACATGACCATCGAGGGCGGCGCCCGCGGCGGCCTGATCGCGCCTGACGAAACCACCTACGAATACATCAAGGGCCGCCCCATGGCGCCCAAGGCCGGCGCCTTCGAACAAGCGGTCGAATACTGGAAAACGCTGGCGAGCGACGAGGGCGCCACCTACGACAAGGAAGTCGTGGTCGACGCCGCCAAGATCGTGCCCTATGTCACTTGGGGCACCAGCCCCGAAGAGGTCGGCCCGGTCGACGGCGTCGTGCCGGATCCGGCGGATGCCGCCGAGGGCAAGGCCGAAAAGTACCAGCGGTCACTGGAATACATGGATCTTGCGGCCGGAACGCCGATCACTGAAATCAAGATCGACCGGGCGTTCGTGGGCTCCTGCACCAACGGCCGTATCGAGGACATGCGCGCCGCCGCCGCCGTGGCCAAGGGACGTCATGTGGCCGACCACGTCAACGCATTGATCGTACCGGGTTCGGGCCTGGTCAAGGAACAGGCGGAAGCGGAAGGCCTCGATCAAATCTTCCTCGACGCCGGTTTTGAATGGCGCGATCCGGGGTGTTCCATGTGCCTGGCCATGAATGCCGACCGGCTGGAGCCGGGCGAACGCTGCGCCTCGACCTCGAACCGCAACTTCGAAGGCCGCCAGGGCCGTGGCGGACGCACCCACCTGATGAGCCCAGCCATGGCGGTGGCCGCGGCGATTGCCGGTCACATCACCGACGTACGCGATCTGGACTAGGGGAGAGAAACGAATGGAAAAATTCGACAAGCTGAGCGGCGTCGCCGCCCCGTTGCCGATGGTCAACATCGACACCGACATGATCATCCCCAAGCAGTTCCTCAAGACCATCGAGCGCACCGGCCTCGGCAAGCACGTCTTCACCGAGATGCGCTACAACGAGGACGGCAGCGAGAACCCGGATTTCGTGCTCAACCAGCCGGCCTACCGCGACGCCAAGATCATCGTCGCGGGCGACAACTTCGGCTGCGGCTCGAGCCGCGAGCACGCACCTTGGGCGATCCTCGATTTCGGCGTGCGCTGCGTGATCTCGACCAGCTTCGCAGACATCTTCTACAACAACTGCTTCAAGAACGGCATTCTGCCCATCGTCGTCTCGCCCGACGATCTCGAAAACCTTATGGATGATGCCCAGCGCGGCAGCAACGCCATCATCACGATCGACTTGGAGGCCCAGGAAATCACTGGGCCTGACGGCGGTACGGTGAAATTCGAGATCGATGCGTTCCGCAAGCACTGCCTCCTGAACGGCCTCGACGACATCGGGTTGACGATGGAGAAATCGGCCAGCATCGACCGCTTCGAGGAGGAGCGGAAAGGCACGCAACCCTGGCTCTAGGCCGGGCTTATTCGCCTTTACGATTTTGCTTTATCAAACTAGGTAGTACCCATGGCATCCAACAAAAACGTTCTGGTCCTCCCCGGCGACGGCATCGGTCCCGAGGTCATGACCCAGGTCCGCCGCGTGATGGATTGGATGGGCGATGAGCGCGGCGTCGGCTTCGACGTCGACGAGGACCTGGTCGGCGGCTGCGCCTACGACGCCCACGGCACGCCGCTGGCCGACGAAACCATGGATAAGGCCCTGGAAGCCGACGCCGTCCTGTTGGGCGCCGTGGGCGGTCCCAATTGGGACAACCTTGATTTTTCGGTCAAGCCGGAACGCGGCCTTCTGCGCCTACGCAAGGAAATGGACCTCTTTGCCAACCTGCGTCCGGCCATCGTGTTCGACGCCTTGGCCGAAGCCTCCACGTTGAAAACGGAACTGGTCAGCGGCCTCGACATTCTGATCATCCGGGAACTTACGGGCGGCGTCTATTTCGGCGAGCCGCGCGGCATCGAAGACTTGGGCAACGGCATCCGCCGCGGCGTCAACACCCAGGTCTATACCACGCCCGAGATCGAACGCGTCGCCCGCGTCGCCTTCGAAATGGCCAAGCTGCGCAACAACCAAGTCACCTCTTCGGAAAAAGCCAACGTCATGGAATCCGGCGTCCTGTGGCGCGAGGAAGTACAAAAAATCCACGATGCCGAATATCCCGACGTGGAGCTGCAGCACATGTACGCCGACAACTGCGCCATGCAGCTGGTCCGCGATCCCAAGCAATTCGACGTCATCGTCACCGACAACCTCTTTGGCGACATGCTGTCGGACGAAGCCGCCATGCTGACCGGCTCGCTCGGCATGCTGCCCAGCGCCTCGCTGGGCGAGACCGACGTCACGGGCCGGCGCAAGGCGCTGTACGAACCCGTCCACGGCAGCGCCCCGGACATCGCCGGCGGCGGCCAGGCCAACCCGCTGGCCTGTGTTTTGAGCTACGCCATGATGCTGCGCTATTCCTTCGACCTTTCGGACGAAGCCGATCTGGTCGAAACCGCCGTCGCCAACGTCCTGGCGGGCGGCTTGCGCACCGCCGACATCATGCAGCCGGGCAAGGCCAAGGTCTCGACCGAGGTCATGGGCGAAAGCATCGTGCGCGAACTGGAGAAGCTGACGAAGTAATTTGGTTAAGGTATTTCTTGATCCTTAACCAATTTCTGTGTATTTCTCTGCGCCGGACAAGGACACGACCGAAATGACGAACGATGTAAACACCCCCGCCGCCAACACCGGAATTTCCGGTGGCGGGATTGTTGTGTCCGCGTTTGCCGCGAAAACCAAGACGAAGAAGACCACCGCTTAAGCGCGGGCCTGTTCGTCATACTGTCACGAAAGGGCCTGCGGAATTTCCCCGCGGGCCTTTTTCGTAATTGATGGCTTCCGGGGGAACAAGCGGCCCGCAAAGAGGAACGGATAAGACCATGGGTTACAAAGTTGCGATCGCCGGCGCCACGGGCAACGTGGGCCGCGAATTATTGAACATCCTGGCGGAACGCGAGTTCCCGGTGGACGAGGTGGTGGCGCTGGCCTCCAAGAATTCCGTCGGGCGCGAGGTCTCCTTCGGCGAAAAAGACGTGCTGAAAGTCCAGGCGCTGGAGGATTATGACTTCAGCGGTACCGACATCGGCCTGTTCTCGCCGGGCGGCAGCGTGTCCGCCGTTCACGCCCCGCGCGCCGCGGCCCAGGGCTGCGTGGTGATCGATAATACCTCGCACTTCCGCATGGACCCGGACGTGCCGCTGGTGGTGCCGGAGGTCAACGCCGACGCCGTTTCCGGCTTCGCCAAGAAGAACATCATCGCCAATCCCAACTGCTCAACCATCCAGATGGTGGTGGCCCTGAAGCCCCTGCATGACGCCGCCGGCATCAAGCGTGTCGTGGTTTCGACCTACCAGTCGGTCTCCGGTGCGGGCAACGCGGCGATGGACGAGCTGTTCGACCAGACCAAGGGCATCTACGCCAACCAGTCACCCGAGCCGGAAAAATTCACCAAGCAGATGGCCTTCAACGTCATCCCCCACATTGGCAACTTCATGGACGGCGGCGCGACCGACGAGGAATGGAAGATGGTCGTCGAGACCAAGAAGATCGTCGATCCCAAGATCAAGGTGACGGCGACCTGCGTTCGCGTGCCGGTATTCGTCGGCCATTCGGAAGCCGTCAACATCGAGTTCGAACGCGAAATTTCCGCCGACGAAGCGCGGGAAATCCTGCGCGTTGCGCCCGGCGTCATGCTCTACGACGAACCGGCGGAGAACGGCTACATCACGCCGGTCGAATCGGTCGGCGAATACGCCACCTACGTCAGCCGGGTGCGCGAGGATCCGACCGTCGACAGTGGTCTCGACCTCTGGGTGGTGTCGGACAACCTGCGCAAGGGCGCGGCCCTCAACACCGTCCAGATCGCCGAGGTGCTGATCAACAAGTACCTCAAGAAGGCGGCTTGAGAAAATGGCGACGGGCGTCCCCATCACCGGCATTGACCATACCGGCATTCGCGTCAAGGACCTCGAGCGGTCGCGCGAATTCTACGGCCGGCTGGGCTTCGAATTTCTCGAAGGCCCGGTCGGGCCGGAGCCGGTGGCCATCCTCCGTCATGCGTCAGGCGTCGTTCTCAACTTCATCCTAAACGCCAGGGAGGCCTCGCCCGTCAACATCCTGATGGACGTCGAGGAAAAGCACGCGGGCTACACCCACATCGCGCTGGCGATCAGCGACATGGCGGCCACCCTGTCCGTTCTGGAGGACGCCGGCATCGAGATCACGGAGGGGCCCGTCACCTTCCCCACCGGCCACTCCGCCGTCTTCATCCGCGATCCTGACGGCACGGTGATCGAGCTTAATCACGCCCCCGCAGCAGATTAGCGGCGAAATTCCGGTGGAAGCCGGCGTAGCCCCGCTGCGTCACCGCCAGGTGCGGCTTGGTGATTTCGTAAAGCGCGGGCAGCCGCCAGAACGGCACCGCGGGCAAGACGTGGTGCTCGGCGTGATAAGGCATGTTCCAGGTGAAGAATAGTACCAGCGGATTGGTCAGGGTGGTCCGGCTGTTTTCCAGCATATCCGGCACCAGGGGACAGCCCGCGTGCTCCGCCAGCAGATAGGCGCGCAGGAAGGGCTGACCCAGCAGCGCCGGCAGCAGCCAGGTCCAGAACAGGACGGCGCTTTGGTTGGTGACGGAGAATGCGATGACGCCGAGGTAGCAAGCGAGATAGACCCGCGCCTCGCGCTGCACCGCGCCTTTTTCCTTTGCCGCCACGAAGGCGTCTTTGTTCCGGCCGAGTGCGTTGCCGATCAGGCTGCGAAGCTGCGAGAACCAGACCGGCAGACCCGACAGGTACGTCAAGTACTGAACCAGCGTTGACGGTTTCGCGTAGGCCAGTTCGGGATCGCGGCCGGGATCGTTGGTAAAACGATGATGGGCGAAGTGGAACTGGCGAAACCAGTGGGGCGGCAGCAGCACCAGAAAGCCGCAGATGCCGGCCACCAGATCATTCAACCGGTTGGATTTGAATGCCGTACTGTGAATGGTTTCGTGCAAGGCCGTGAAAAGAAAAATGAGAGCCACGCCGTGGGGCAAAAGCAGGATCGGCCAATAAGGAACCTCGGCCCGAATGAGGCCCGCTCCGGTCAGAACGAGGCCGAAATGCAGGGCGAAGTGACGTAGGCCGGCGATGTCGGAGCGGCTGTGTAATTCCCGGTGCTGCTGGCGGTTGAGGCCCGCGACCAAGGCTCTGTCGGTCGTTTTCATGGCATTATGCCCCAGGTGCAATTCCGCGTAATGTAATGGAATTAAACCAATTCTTCATGCTTCGCCCTGACAATGCGGGCGCGGAGGGAGCGATGAGCAGTTCGAGCGACAGGGAATTGAAGCGCCAGCGCATCGTTGCGGCGCTCAAGAACCGCAAGCCGACCATCTACGAAGGTGAAGACCCCACTGCGCCCGAACCCCCGGACGATGCCCGGATCGAGGGCAAGGTCCGCCCCGCGACCATCGAGCTTATCGGCGAAATTGTTGACCGGAACCCCGACGAGGCGCTGGCCGTTTTCCGCCGCTGGATGTCGCAATAATCTCCGTCTCGTTCCGCTAATTCCCGGCTATTGCCCGTTTCCATGGCACGACCGGCCACCAACGCTTAACTTTGGGCGGCGCATGGGGTTCCACGAATTCGCCCGGGCGGGGGGCGGCGATGGCGATATCCGCCACCCTGGCCGCCACCAGCATCCGTTCGATGGGCTCCGTCCAGCCGTGCTGCCCCAGATTGTAAGTGCCCCAGTGCACGGGAAGGATGAGCTTGCCGCGGACATCCTTGGCCACGGCCACGGCATCCTCCGGCATCATGTGGATCTGTTCCCAGGTTTTATCGTAGGCACCGGCCTTGACGATGGCGGCGTCGAACGGCCCGAACTTGGCGCCAACTTCCTTGAACAACGGCATGTAGCCGGTATCGCCGCTGAAAAAGACGCGGTGCTTGGGCCCGACGATGGACCACGACGACCAAAGCTGGGTGTCGCCGTCCGTCAGACCGCGGCCGGAGTAGTGCCGGGCCGGCGTTGAAATAATTCTAAGCGTTCCGCCCGTAGCGGTTTCCTGCCACCAGTCCAATTCGACGATCTGGCTGGCCGGTATATCCCAGGCGTCGAGGTGCGAGCCGACCCCCAGGGGCACGACGAAATGCTTGGTCTTGGGCGCCAGTGCGAGGATGGAGGCGTAGTCGAGGTGGTCGTAATGGTCGTGGGAGATGACCACCGCGTCGATGTTCGGCAGGTCTGCGATCGACACGGGCGGCGGGGAAAATCGTCCGGGACCCAGCCAGGAAATCGGCGAGACGACATCGCTGAACACCGGATCGAACAACACCCGGTAGCCGTCGATTTCCACCAGCGTCGTGGCGTGGCCGATCCAGGTGAGGCGCAAGCCCGACGCCGGCGCCTCGGCAAACGATGCGGCGTTCAGGGCGACGATGGGCAGCGTTTGCGTCGGCTCCCGCACTTCGTCACCGAAGAATTGATTGGCCAGCATTTCCGGATACGCGCCGGGCTTCATCATGTGGGTTTCGACCGGATTGCGGAACCTGCCGTCCGCGAACTGCGGCGATTTCTGCACGGCTGCCCAACGCCCATCGGAGGGCGCGGCACCCATGGGTGTCCAGGCTTCCAGGCCGAGCACCCCGGCAAAAGCGAGGAGAACGACCACGGCCATGCCGGTAATGCGCAGCCATCTCGGCAGTCGCTTCATCGGCCACCCCTCCTGTTTTCGCGCCACCTCAATTCAATTGCTTGGGCAGCCAGGTCGCGACCTCCGGCACGGCGATCAACAGGACCAAAACAGCCATTTCGATGATAATGAACGGCAGTGCCGAGCGCACCACGGCGCCCAGCGACACGTCGAAGGGGGCAACCCCTTTCATCACG